>JALGVA010000036.1 GCA_029820295.1 Candidatus Zipacnadia bacterium | reverse complement strand
GCGATGCCGTGGCGATCGAGGACCTTCTTGGCGCACGCCACCGGGCAGCCGTCGATGACCAGAATCCGCTCGGCGCTCTTCGCGCGCTCCACCAGCGCCTCGACATCCCCGCCCAGACCCGCGAGACAGAACATGACGCCCTTGTTGTCCACAGTCAGTCTGCGCCCGACCTCATTCGAGATCTGCCCGACGTTCGACCCTCCCGAACACGGGAAGATCATCGTGATGGTCCCGCCGCAACATCCGGACTTACCGCTCTCCATTGTCTACGCCCCTTCCAGCATCTGAGTGATCTCCGCGACCGACAACACCTTGCCCGACGCCTTCACCTCGCCGTCGATGGCCAGCGCCGGCGTCATCATGACGCCGAACTCCATGATCTCCGGCAGCTTCTCTATCTTCACGATCTCCGCATCCACGCCCGACTGCTTGACCGCCTCTTCGGCGTTGGCGGCCAGGGCCTTGCACTTGGGGCAGCCGGTGCCCAGTATCTGCAACTTCACGGCGGCTACCTCCTCTGGTCTGCGTTCAGAACAGACTTCCGTAGATGAGCCCAGTGATGGTGGACAGCACGACGATGATCGCGACGAACACGGCGGTCTTGCGCGTCCCCAGCACGCTGCGGATCACCAGCATGTTGGGCAGCGACAGCGCCGGTCCGGCCAGCAGCAGCGTCAGCGCGGGGCCCTTGCCCATGCCGCTGCCGAGCAGGGACTGCAGGATCGGCACCTCGGTCAACGTGGCGAAGTACATGAAGGCCCCGACGACCGCCGCCCCCAGGTTCGCCCAGACCGAGTTGCCGCCCACCACCCGCGCGACCCAGGTGTTGGGGATGATCCCGTTGTCGGTCCCGGGCATCCCCAGCAGGAAGCCCGCGGCCAGCACGCCCGCGAACAGAAGCGGCATGATCTGCAGCACGAAGCTGTTGGTCGCCTGGAGCCACTCGCTGATTTGCTCGGAGGTGAACCAGCGCCACAGCATGATCGCCAGGACGCCCAGCAGGGGCATCACGATGAACCACTTGACCTGGTAGACCGCCCACCACAGACCGGTCTGCTCCTCGGGCCTGGCCCACGCCGCGAAGATGAGGATCAGCACCATGACACCCACGTAAGAGGCCATCCTGGGCAGCGGCAGGGCCTGCTCCTGCGTGGCGTTCGCATCGAAGCCCGCCGACTCGGTCGCCCGCTCCTGCTCGGACTCGTGGAAGAAGTACGACATCAGCAACCCGGTCAAGACCGCGAAGATGACCGCGCCGATGGCTCGCGCCAGCCCCAGCTCAAGGCCCAGCACGCGCGCGGTGAGAATAATCGCGAGGATGTTGATGGCCGGGCCCGAGTACAGGAAGCAGCAGGCCGGGCCGATGCCCGCGCCGCGCTTGTAGATCCCCGCAAACAGCGGCAGCACGGTGCACGAGCACACCGCGAGGATGATGCCCGAGACCGACGAGACGCCGTAGGAGAGGACGCGATTGGCCCTGGGGCCGAAGTACTTCATGACCGCTGCCTGGCTGATGAAGACGGCGATGGCGCCCGCGATGAAGAAGGCCGGGACCAGGCAGAACAGCACGTGCTTCTGCGCGTAATCCTGCAGCATCACGAAGGTGTCCTTGATGGCGCTTTGCACGCGCGGATGCTGCAGGGGGATGAAGTACGCGACCAGGAACAC
This sequence comes from Candidatus Zipacnadia bacterium, assembly GCA_029820295.1. Lineage (GTDB taxonomy): Bacteria > Armatimonadota > Zipacnadia > Zipacnadales > UBA5352 > JALGVA01. Next base: position 53,049 of record JALGVA010000036.1, on the reverse strand, counting down.
GACGGTGATCAACAGCAGCTTGGCTCGATCCGACATCCAGGCGTCGTCCACCTTCCAGGCGTGCGCACGTGTACCGCGCCGGCTTCAATACTTACGCGGCAGTGCCGCTATCCGCGGCGGCCTCCGCCAACTCAACGGTCTGCGCCATTCGCTCGGCCTCCGACCGCGTCACCGCGTCGAGGCAGGGGAACATGCGCATCACACATGGACAGGTGAGATGATAGAAGACCTGATTGCCATCTCGGCGGGCGTTCACTATGCCCGCATTCCTCATCTGTGCCAGGTGCCGCGACACCGTGGGCATGCTGGAGCCCACGACCTCCTGCAGCTCGCACACGCACCGCTCGCCATCGGCCAGCGCGTCGAGCATCATCAGCCTCGACGGGTGCGCCAGCGCCTTCATGACCTTGGCTCTACGTTGATAGACCTCTGTCGCCAGTGTTCTCGCCTCCGCAAACGTGTTGCGTGCCGGACCTGCGTCTTTGCACGCTGCGCATATTAGCCAAGTCGCTAATATCTGTCAAGGGTGGAGCACTTCGGGTTTGCGGAGGCCTGCGTCGGTCGATGACGAACAGGCACCGGTCGCACCACCGACGCCGCAATCCGACATGGTGGGGGAGTCTCCGCACAGTGGATCACGACCGGCGCCGGCACGGGCGTGAGATGCTCGTGCCGCTCAACGTGCGCACATACCGCATCGCCATCGTCAACGGCATCATCTCGATGGCGGCCATCCGCCTCGCCGACGAGTCCACGATCCTGCCCCTGCTCGTGCACAAGCTCTCCGGCCTGGCGTGGGTGGTTGGGCTGACGCTGGGCGCCTGCACGGTCGCGCGCGCGCTCATGCAGATCGTGATCTCCCGGCGCATGGACACGCTGGAGTACAAGCTGCCCGACTACGTTGCATCGGCGTGGTTCCGTGGCACCTTCGGGATAGTGACCGCGGCGGTGCTCTGGTACGCGCGTCTGTTGCCCGGCGCGGTGGTCGTGGCGATCGTCGCGCTGGCGTCGGCGGCGCGCGCCGCGGGCGGGGCGTGGGGGATGCTGGGCTTCACCGATGTCCTCGCCAAGTCGGTACCGACCACGAAGCGCGGCAGCCTGTGGATGTGGCGGCGCATGCTCGGCTTGGGCATCGCCCTGGTGGCGGTCGCGCCCTTCGTCAGCTACATGATCGGCCCGGGCGGGCCGTTCGAGTTCCCGCGCAACTACGCCGTGCTGTTCTTCATCGGCACCGGCGCCTTCATCATCGCCTGGATTCTGTTCTCGCGCGTCCACGAGCCGCCCTCGCGCCCGTCCAGCCGCAGGCTGGGCGTGGCCATGCATCTCACGCGCGGCGTGCGCCTCGTCCGGCGCGACAAGCACTACCGACGGCTGATACGTACCCGTCTGCTGCTCGGGCTCGCCGCGGGCATCCGTCCGTTCTTCGTGGTCTTCGGCTCCAAGGTCTGGGGGCTGAGCGACCAGGCGGCGGCCACCTTCCTCGCCCTGCAGCTCGGCGCGGAGATTGTCGGCTCGATCATCTCCGGCCGTATGTCCGACCGCCACGGCAACCGCCGCGTGCTCATCGCCACGGCCGTCACCTTGTCCGGCTCCGCCGCGCTCGCCGTCGCCGCGGCCTTCGTCCGGTGGCCCGCGGCCTGGCCGGTGGCCGGGGGCGCGCTGGACCTGCGCATCCTAGTATTGGGCATGGCCTTCGTCTTCGGCGGCCTCTTCCTGACCGGCTACGTCATCGGTACGCAAAACTACATGCTCGACATCGCCCCGCAGCGCCTGCGCCCATCCTACCAGGCCTTCGCCAGCGCCTTCACGGTGCCGCTCGCCGTCGCCCCGGTGGTCTACGGGTGGGCAGCCGACGCCATCGGCTTCCGGGCCGTCTTCGTCACCGGCCTCGTGCTGGCGCTCGCCTCCCTCGTCTTCGCCGGCAAGCTGCCGGAGCCGCGCGATGAGCTGGCTGACGCCGACCTCGACGAGTTCCGCGAGCCGCCGATCGCGCACGACGAGGCGCCGCAGTGAGGCGTCATCACCTCGCCGGCGAAGGTCGGCCGCCGTGTTCCCGCGAAGCAGCCCACACGCGACTTACGCCGGGAGAGTGAACGCCATGACGCCGCGCATCTGCATGATCGCCGCCGTGCTGAGCGCCGCGGGAGCCGCCGCGCAGGAGCCGGGGCCGAACCTGGTGGTCAACGGTGACTTTGAGGGTGAGGACGGCTGGAGCTTCAACGACCAGCGCCACGTCATCGAGCTGCCCGACGCCCCCAGCGGCACACACGTGCTGATGATGAACTGCGAGGAGGCGCAGTACTACTTCGCCATCGCCGGGCCGAACGTCCCCATCGAGCCGCGCACGCTCTATCGCATCACCCTGAAGCTTCGCCGTGACACCGGCGCGGGGGCCCTGCGCGTCGGCGGCGGCTTCATCGATGCCGAGGGCGCCGGCCTCAAGCGCGGCGACTGGTCCCTGGGCGCCTACCCCATCAGCCTGCAGACCGGCGAGGGCCGCGGCGACTGGCACGAGTACACCGGCGAGTTCATCACCAACCGCACCGACGCCGCGGGGCTGGCCTTCCGCATCATCCTGCGCGACGGCGTGGACACCATCTACGTCGATGACGTCGCGGTCCGGCACGTCACGCGCCCCGAAGCGCCCCGGCTCGAACTCCCCGAGGACGTCCTCTGGCCGCGCAGTCCCGGATTCGTGCTGGGCATGCGCCTCGAGGAGGTCCTCGACGAGCAGGCGGAGCTGGTGACGGTGGTCACGACCGGAGCGAAAGTCCAGGTGCCCATGACCGGCGACCGCATCCTGGTGCGGCAACGCATCCCGGAGGAGCGTGACCTGGTGCGCTTCGACTTCGACCCGCCGCTGGGCGAGATGCACGTGCTGGGGTCGAGGTCGGACGCCTACGTGCTGGGCAACGATGAGGCCGCCTTCAGCATCAACGCCGACGGCCTCATCGCCCTGGGCGTCAACCGGCCCATACAGGTCACGGCGACCTCGTACATCGTGCCCGAACACTACGTGCAGATGAGCGACAACCTGCTCGCGGTCGATGAGCAGGGCGGCTTCTGCGTCTATCCCGAGCAGCGCCTGGAGTACGACACCGAGGCGTCGGTGTTCACCCAGCTTCCCGAGGACACCTCGCAGCCGGGCTGGACCGCGACGCTGTCGGCAGGCGCGCGCAAGCTCGTCGCACTGGGCGTCTTTCCGCCGCGGCCCTTCCCGTGGGCGAAGTCCTTCGACACGCGTATCGCGCACTCGAACCGTTACCCGGCCGACGAGCAGATCCGCTGGATGGCCGGGTACTGCAACGTGCTGGTGCTGCACCAGAACATCTACGCCGGCGGGTCAAGCAGTGGGCCCTACATCATCGAGGACGACGCCGAGTACGCGCGGGTGATCGCCACCGCGCACGACGCGGGCATGCAGGTGCTCCCGTACTTCAACCCCGGCGCCTACACCGACAAGGACCTCGACCACCAGATCGCGTTGCTGCGCGAGCACCGCGAGCGCTACGGCACCGACGGCTTTTACTTCGACGGCCTCGGCCGCGGCGAGGAGTGGCCGTGGTCCTACGAGTTCATCCGCACCGTGCGCGAGATGGTCGGCGATGCGGTCATCTACACCCACTGCACCCTCAATCCGCCGATCAACGCAACCACGATCTACTGCCCGTTCATCGACGCCTGGAGCGACTTCCTGCTGCGCGGCGAGGGGCAGACCATCACCGGGCCGGACGATCCCTACCTGCGTTACGTCGTGGGCGCCTTCAACATCAGCAACGCCATCGCTACGCTGAAGGGTGACCGCATGGAGGGCGCCGACGAACGCCAGCAACTCCAGGTCATGCTCGACCTCAACGGTCGCGCGCGCTGGCCCTATCCAGGCACCAACCCCGAGCGCGACGCCCTGTTCACCGACTGGTACTTCCCGACGCTCGACGTCATGGAGGCGGCCTGGCGCGCGGAACACGGGGAGTAGGGGAGAGGCTCCGTCGAACATGCGTTCCGCGCGAAACCATGGACGGCGGGAGGTCGCTTGACCTCCCGTCCCCTCGGCGTAAGTCGTTGCCCTTCGGAGCGGCGCATCTTCACATGCGTCGGCCGCTCAGGGGCACTCGCAGATGGCGCTACGCGGGATCGACCCACACCGGGCTCGACCACGCCATCTCGCCGTCGGTCTGGTACGCGCGCAGGTAGTAGAACGCGGGCCCGTCCGCATCCGCGTCCTCGATCTCCAGCTCCTGGGTCAAGCCGCTGCACTGCACCGACGCCACCACCTCTCCGTTGCACACCAATTCCAGGCGCTGCAGCGGCGCCGTGCCGGTCACGGCCGCTTCGATGACCCGCGGCGTCCCGGCCGGGGCGGAGATCTCGCTGCCCATGACCGCCCCGTTGACGCGGAAGTCGAGCACGATGCGGGTGCCGGTGGTCGCATAGCAGCGCCGCGCGTACATGGCGTCCCAGACGCTTGCCCGTGTCAGCTCGTCGGCCAGCACGGCGATGAAGCCGCTGCCGAGGCGATGGTGGATGTGCGGCTGGCGGAACGACCAGTTGGCGTTGCCCGGATTGCCGTCATGGCCGTCGCTGGAGGCCATCAGGCCCAGCCGGTGGCCCATCATAAGCGCGTCGAGCGCCCCGATGCCCTCCAACCGATCCGCCGCCTGCCCGGCGAAGGGCGCGCCGTAGTACTCCGAGTTGCCCCAGGTCGAGTACACCTCGACCAGGCGGTCGAACTCGGGGTCCACGTATGACCAGTCCACCGGGAAGAAGCCCACGCTCGGGTGGTGGGCGATGGTCAGGGCCTGGGCGCCGCAGTCGCGCAACGCCGCCCACAGCTCCGCGGGCGTGCGGCAGTCATCGGAGATGGCGTTGTGTCCGGGGCCGGGATTGTTGTCGAAGTACGGCCATCCCGTGTCGCGGTAATAGACGTTGCGGTGCCCGAATTTCGCCGACGTCCACTCATAGGCCGGGATGACCACGTAGCGACCGTCCTCGTTCCACTCGTCCATCTGCGCCATGCGCCCGTTCCAGTCGTCCTGCCCGGCGAACTGCCAGTCGTGGTCGGCGATGGCGATGAAGTCCAGGCCCGCAACGTCCCGCCCGTATTCGTAGTTCTCGTTCAGGGTGCCGGTGCCGCAACTGCGCCCGGAGCCGTGCTCCTCGCCGCTGTGAGCGTGCAGATCGCCGAAGTACACGTTCCAGTCGCCCACGCGGGGAGCAGTCGGCCCCGCCATCGCACCCTCCACCGCGGCGTCGATGCCGCACTTGAAGATCGGGCGCGCGAACATGTCCACGTCGATCTTCAGCCAGCGGGTCGAGGGCTGGCGGTTGAAGGGCACGAAGTCGATGCGCGTCGGCTTGCCTTCGGCGAGCATGCTCTTGGGCACGCGCAGGGCCATGACGCCGAAGGTCGCCGCGCTCTCCTCAGTGATGTGCGCGTCGAGCTTCAGCGGCGCGTAGCCGGGGGCCCATTCGCGTCGCCGCACGTCATACGCGAGGGTGATGTCGCCCTTCCGCCACACACGGCTCTCCTTGGTGACACAGAACGAGACGAGGTCGGTGCTCACGCCGGGGGGAACGTTCAGTCGAACATCGAATCGCCCGGATGGCTGGGGCAGCATCGAGCCCATACCGGTGCCCGCGGAGAAGATGAACATCACAGAATCGGCACCGGTTCCCGCCGGGATCGCCTCCGTCCAGATCTGCAGGTGGTGGCGACCGTCCTGGTGGGCGTAGTAGGCGCTCCGGGCATCGGTGAACGAGGCCACCCAGCCGCGCTCCCGATGGGCGCGGCCCCACTCGGAGATTTCACCGAATCCGGCCACAAGGTCGGCGTTGTGCCGTCTGAGCACTTCCTCGCGGATCTCCTCTGCGGTGCGCCGCCCCTGTCCGTCGCCCTTCACCTGCAGCATGGCGGTCGTCCTCCTCGACGGTCTGCGCATCCGCACATGATATGCGCCCGGCACGGCCGCAATTCCTCCCGGCATCGGACCCCGGGCGGTCTTCGCCGCAATCGCGCCATATCCTTAAGGTGGGTTATGTCCGCACTGTTGAGGGGTATATCTAGGCTCGGGAAGGGTTGGCGCGAGGGGTCGCCACAGCGACAGGCAAGGGAGGTGTGGGGCATGCCACATGAGATCGTGTTCGAGCACGTCGCGGACCGACACGACGCCTTCCGCACCTTTCGTGTAGTGTGGGAGCCCTACACGAATCGCGTGGCGCTGCACTTCCGCAACCATCGGGAAGCCGCCCATGGCCTGGTCGGGACGCCGGAGGAGACCGTCCAGTATCTCGACCGGCGCGCGCAGGCGGGACCGCCATGGAACGATGGTGCGCCACGCGAGGCGCGCCAACGTCTGGCGGAGCTTATCGGCGAGCAGACCGGCAAACCGCGAGAGGACGCCCGGGTGATCGACAGCGGCTGAGGCTTCGGGTCATCCGGCAGACGACAGGGCGACTGGCGGCGACGTCAGTCGCCCTCCTGGTTCTGGTCCACGTCATCTCCGGAGGAGACGCGGGGGAGAGGGCGCGTGGTGCGGATCGCCACCCCGACCAGCCGCGCCAGCGCCTCAGCATCGTTCCTGTCCGACGCGCCGGACACATAGCCGACATACTGGTCCTGCACGATCCCTGCGGCCCAGCCCGACTCGAGCCGCGCCCCGAAGCCCTCCTCGCCCAGCCCCGCGATGGCGAACGCCCCGGTGCGCTCGATCACCCGCGCCAGGATGTCTGTGTACCACCGCCGCGCCCGCTCGGGATCACCTGCGTCGATGACCTGCACCGAGACCGGCTCCAGCCCGATGTCGTGGCTGACGATCAATGCCATCGGGGGCTGACCGTCCCCCAGGAGTTCCGTGGGCCGGTAGCTGATCGACACCGAGGTGATCCACTCCCGTAGCAGCAGATCCACCAGACGTGGCACCTCGTCCTCGCCGACGGGCGGCAGCCCGCGCTCGAGTTCGCCCGCGAGCTGCTGGTCGGGCGGAAGCCCGTCGGCCTTCACTCCCTCGGCGTGCACGCGCATGTACCACCGACCCGACCACGCGTGTAGTACGCCGTCCTGGCGGTAGGCGTTCGACGCCAGCAGCACGCGCCTCGCCTCGCCCGTGCGCAGCGCTGAGAAGAAGCCAAGGCCGTCGAGGTAGCTCGGGAAGCCCACCAGCGTCACGTCGGCCGCGATCCCACTCTCGCTCTCCCGGTAGCGCGCGTGGCCGCCGAGCTGCGCGCCGTAGAGTGCCAGCGCGTCTGTCTGCCCGGAAAGCGCCTCGATGCGCGCTGGCGCCTGGGGAATCACCGGCTCGGCGCGCCGCCACGAGCCGATCTCCTCAGTCAGCACGTGGGCGATCACCTCGGCGTCGGAGGCGCCCTGGGGAGCCGGAGTCAGTTGCGGCTCAGAGGTCGTCGCCTGCGCACGCGCGGACACGGGCGCGAGCGGCATCGCCCACACGCTCAGCGCGACGGCCGCCGCCGTGCGCCGGGTCACAGTTCGCACGCTCCGGGCTCAAGCGGCGCCCCGGTGGCCGCCATGTACTCGTCCACCACCTCATCGGTCGGGCCGGTGCGCACGATGCCACCGTCGCGCATCCAGATGACCCGGTCGCACACCGCGCGCACCTCCGCCATGTAGTGCGACACGAACAACACAATGCGTCCGCACTCGGCCTCATGGCGCAGGCGGCCGCGGACGCGCGCGCGGAAGGCTTCATCACCCGTGGAGAGGATCTCGTCCACGATCAGCACATCCGGCTCCATGTGCGCCGCGACCGAGAAGCCCAGGCGCATGAGCATGCCCGAAGAGAAGGTGCGCACGGGCGTGTCCACCCACTTCGCAGCCTCGGCCCAGGCGATGATATCGTCGAGCTTACTGTCGATCTGCCGTCGCGGCATGCCCAGAATCGCGCCCGAGAGGTAGATGTTCTCCAGGCCCGTCAGGTCCCGATGGAAGCCCGCCCCCGCCTGCAGCATCGGGCAGACCCGCCCGCGCACACGCACGGCGCCTCTTGTGGGCCGCAGCACCCCCGCGACCACCGCCAGCACCGTGGTCTTGCCGCAGCCATTCGGGCCGACCAGGCCGACCACCTCTCCCGGGTCGGCGCGCATGGTGAAGTCCTGCACCGCCCACGTCGCCTCCACCTGGTGGACGTGACCGAGCACGCGCGCCAGGAAGGCGTCCTTGAGGCGCGCGGGGCGGTCATGATGCCTGCGGTACGCCTTCCACAGGCCCTCGATGTCTACCAGCGGCGTGTCGGTGGCCATGGCATGCGGCCGGGTCGGCTCACAGCACCTCCGGCAGTTGCGGGTTCATGCGTCGATACACGAGGATGCCGATGAGCAGCATCACCACCGAGAACCCCGCCGCCGACAGCAGGTGCACGGTCGAGGGAAGCTCGTAGCCCGGCAGCACCGAGCGGTAGCCCTCGCAGATTGCCGCCAGCGGATTGAACAGGAACCAGAACCGGTAGTGCTCCGGGATCTGGGCGGTGGGGTACATCACCGGTGTCACGAAGAACAGCATGCGCGTGAAAGCGGTCAGCACGTACTCGACGTCCTGGTAGTAGGTGTGCAGCGTGGAGAAGATCAGCGACAGCCCCGCCAGCATCACCGTGAGCATGAGCGTCATCGGGATGAACGCCCAGAACGCAGGCGTGAAGCGCACCCGCACGGCCGCGAACACTGCGAACAGGATGACCACCGACAGCAGAAAGTGCACGAATGAGCTGCTGACGATGGACATGGGCAGCGCCCAGCGCGGGAAGTAGATCTTCTTCACCACGTCGCGGAAGCGCAAGAACACCGGGCATGAGGCAAGCATCGCGTCGTTGAAGTAGATCCACGGCACCAGCGCGGTCAGGAAGACCATCGTGTAGTTGGGGATGCGGTGCTGCAGCAGGCCCTGGAAGACGAAGCCGATGACTACGATCTGGAACAGCGGCATGATCAGCGACCACAGGAAGCCCAGGAAGGAGCGCCGGTAGCGCGCCTTGAGCTGGGCCACGGTCATGATCGCCAGCAGCTCGTACCACTGCCGCCAGCGCCCGCGGGGGACCAGCTCCTCGCGCTCGACCGTCGCTTCCGCTGCCACGTGGCCCTCTCGTCCTCACTGCCCTGCAGGTGATGCCCCGCTCATTAACCTTCGCGACCGCCCCGCCGGTTCCCGGCCGCCTCAGCGTCAGCCAGTGCCCGCGCCATGCCGCGGTAGTAACAGGCGGCCAGCACCTGGCTCCACACCAGTTCTGCGGCGCGCGTCGCGCCCAGGCCCGCCAGCGCCGCCGCAACCGCCCGCCAGCCGCCCAGCGTGCAACGATTGAAGAGCGCCCCCTTGAGCAGCCAGCGCGCGCTCCAGGGACGCGGCAGTCGATCCGCGCCCACCACTTCGCCGCGCGCCGGGTGCTTCGCGATGAAATGCGCGGCCGAGCGCCCGACGGCCTCCTGGCGGCGGCAGTAGGACGCGGGCGCGATCCTGTGATGGTGATACCCGATCGCCCCAGGCGCATACAGCAGCGCCACGCCGGCCTCCGTCGCCCGCAGGCCCAGGTCGGTGTCCTCCCAACCGTAGCTGAAGCCCTCATCGAAGCCGCCCAGACCCAGCAGCAGCGCGCGGTCGATCGACAGGTTGGCGGTGATGAAGGCGTGGAAGGGCAGATCGTCAAGGCCCTCCAGTGCCCCGTAGCCGAAGTGGTAACGCTCCATCGCGAAGCGCTCGAAGAGCGACACCCGCTTGCCCGGCGGCCACGCGACTCTGCCGACCACCGCGTGGGGCGCGGTCACCCCCGCGCGACGCTCCTCGTGGCGGCGCAGCAGCGTCGGCGTGGCCTCGATGTCATCGCACAGGAAGAGCACGCGCTCACAGGACGCCGCTGCGACGCCCGCATTACGCGCCGCCCCCGGCCCGCCGCGCCTGCCCTCGAGCAGCGTGAGCGGCAGGCCGATGTCAAGCGCGCGCACGGCCTCGGCGGTCCCATCAATCGAGCCGTCATCGACCACAACGACCTCGCCCAGCAGCTCCGGCGCATCCTGGGCCGCCAGGGCGCGCAGCGCCACGAGCAGCGTCCCGCGGCGGTTGTAGGTCGGGATGACGGCGCTGTAGGCGGCTGCCATGGCAGTATGCTGCGCTCCGGAGGCGTCGTTCGCTCACCGGCACAGTCTACGCCATCGGCGCGCCCGGAGCAAGAAGCGGAAGTGTGTCGCGCATGCAGGCCGGCGTACGTCCGGCCACGAACATGCGCCTGGCCGCACGGAGAGGATGACCCCATGAGCGATACGACCAGGCCGCGACTGCTGGTTATCGGTATTGACGGGGCAGACTGGCTCATCACCCGTCACCTGATGGACGCCGGGGAGCTGCCCAACCTGGCGGCCCTGGCGCGCGACGGGGCGTGGGGGCCGGCGCGCTCGACCACGCCGCCGACCACGCCGCCCGCGTGGACCTCGATCATGACCGGCAAGGGCCCCGGGCGGCACGGCGTCTTCGACTTCCTGCCCATGGCCGGCGATGCCATGGACTCGCCGATCGCCTCGCGACGGCGCGCCATGACGCTGTGGCGCGCCCTCAGCGACTCCGGGCTGCGCGTGGGCACCTTCAACCTGCCGGCGACCTACCCGCCCGAGCCCCTCAGCGGCTTCCAGGTCTCGGGCTTCGACGCAGCGGGCTATGAGCCGTCGATGGCCCGGCCGCGCGAGGCCTTCAAGGTGCTGCGCGACGCGGTCGGGGACTACGAGCTGTGCCCGTTCACGATCCAGGACCCCGAGGGCGACCGCGCCGCGCTCGTGCAGCATGCCGACGTGCCGCTGCTGGGCACGAGGGCGCTGCTGCGGGAGTGGCCGTGCGACGTGTACATGACATCCTTTCAGATCGTGGACTGGGTGCACCACGGCCACCTTGGGCGCGAGATGGCGCCCATGCGCCCGGAAACGCTGCCCGCGGACGGCCAGGTCATCGAGGCCTACCGGCTCGTGGACGAGCGCGTAGGTGCGCTGCTCGCGGAGTGGATGGGCGACGACACCACGATCATCGTGCTCTCCGATCACGGCGGCACCTCCGCGGACCGACTGGTGAACCTCGAGAAGCTCTTCCTCGAGCACGGGCTGCTGGCCTACGCGTCGAAGAGCGGGGGTCAGGCCGCGGAGCTGGAGGGCCGTCGCTCGCGGGCGGCCTCGGCGCTGCGCCTGTGGATGGGCCTCAAGCGCGCGCTGCCGCCGCTGGCGCGACTGATGGCCCCGCTGGCGCGCCGGATGCGCGGGCGCCTCTCGACCTACCAGGAAGATGTGGCCATCGACTGGTCGCGCACGCGCGCGGCTCCCTGGGGGAAATACGCGCAGGTACGGCTCAACCTGCTGGGGCGCGACGCGGAGGGAATCGTCGCCCCGGAGGATGTGCCCGGCCTGGCGGATGACGTCACGGCGCTGCTGCAGTCGCTGCGTGACCCGCTCTCCGGTGAGGCGATCTACACGCAGGTCCTGCGCAACGAGCAGCTCTATGACGGTCCCTGGGGGCATCTGGGACCTGACCTCTACGGCGTGCCCGTGCAGGAGCGCTATCTGACCGTGAGCGCGCGGTCGGGCATGGGGATGCTGCCCCTCATCGACGTGCAACCGGAGCCGGTGGTGGCGCTTGACCCCGGCTGGGGCGTCCACTCCTCCGTCGGCATCATCATGCTCGCCGGGCGGGGCGTCAACTCCGGCGCGGAGGTAGAGAGCGCGTCGGTGGAGGACCTGACGCCGACCGCGTTGCACCTGCTCGGGCGGCCGGTACCGCGGGATATGGACGGACGAGTGCTGTTGGAGGCGCTGGACGGTTCGGTCGTCGGCGCCGAACCGGAGACCTGCGGGCCGTGGCCCGAACCGGAGCGTCCTGAGGCCGACAGCTACAGCGACACAGAGCGTGATGCGGTCGAGCAGCGCCTGCGCAGCCTGGGGTACATGTGAGCGCGTGCCACGCGCCGGAAGGTGGGGGAGAGAGGCCCGCTCGCGTCACCCACGCAAGCTGCGCGCGGCCTCTGGCTGAGCGTCCCCGTGTTCCCGAACCGAGACTGCGCTCTCCCGTGTCTGCACGCGCACGCACTTGTCATGCGCAGGGCGGCGCTTTCAGAGCCGCCGGTGTCGCCATCCATGCCCGGCAGAAGGTGCTCGCCCACGTGGTGCCGTCCGGCTCCACCGCATCGAGGTTGCCGTCTCATGGCACGCGCGAGGCGCGCGTGCGCCGTTTCGGGACGGGAGAGACGCGGGGGGGCAGGCCGCCGGTCAGGCTCGCCGGTGCCGACTTGAGTGCCCAGTCATAGACGACATAATGTATGTTACACGTATTACCGTATCAGACGCAGGCTCCAGAGGCCGCGCGGCCCCCGCCCGTAGCCGTGCCCGCCGCTTCCGTGCGCCCGGAGGAAGCACACGGCCCCCGACGCGTGGCCGGGAGCCATCCGTGGTCACGGATAGAACGCGTGGATCAGAAGCAGGCGCTCAGGCCGATCGCCGTCTCGTCGCCCGCGTCCAGGTTCTGATAGGACGCCGCGAACTCCCAGTTGTCGCGGCGGTAGCCGAAGCCGGCGGTCAGGTCGCCGTCCACCGCGCCCGCGCGTACCAGGAAGTCGGTCATCGGGATCGGGAACTCAGCCCCGATGTTGACCACCGCGTCGATCTCCTCGGTCACGTCCAGCAGATCCACGCCGACGATCAGGCCGCTCGGCATCGTCACCGACGCGCCCACGTCGTACCACGGGCCCACGCCGCTCTCGTCCGAGATGTCGCGCGCGACCGCGCCCACTCGCCAGCGATTCGCCAGCGCGTCCGCGCGCTGATACATGACACCGATGTCGAAGAAGGTGCTGTCGAGGTCCGCGCCGTTCTGCGTCGCCGTCATGCCGACATCCTGGTTCTCGTTGATGACGTTGACGCCGGCACTGAAGCCACTGTCCCCGATCGCCATGCCGAAGCCACCGCCAAGCGTGTCGATCTCGAGGCCGCCGAAGTCGTGGCGCCAGTAGCCGGCGCCCCAGCCCAGGGCCTGATCCACGTTGCGCGCGGTGTACCACGCCCCGCAGCGGTCCCAGTCGGCCTCCACCGAGGCCACCACGCCGACGCGGCTGGGCCACGGAGAGAACGTCTGGCCGAAGGTCGTAACGCCCGGCAGGCCGGCCGGGTTGCTGATGAACGCCGTCGAATCGTCGGCCAGTCCAACGCCGATCTCGCCCATGGCCGAGTTGCGGGCGGTCTGGGCCACGGCGGGCATCGCGGCCAGTATGCAGACCAATGCGGCCACTGTCAGAAGAACTGCGATGCGCATTTACGTTACCTCCTAAGGTCGGTAGGTATATTCCTCACTACACGCGCTTGGCTGGTTGATTCTCTGTATTGCTCTGTGTGGGTTAGACAGGGGTACGATGGCGACGTTGCGCGAGGGGCACGCCGCACTCCCCCATTTCACCTGACGGGGCCCCCGACGAACGTCGGGGGCCCCGCAAGCGTGTGCGCGTGGGTCTGAGTTTAGAACACGCCGGCGACGCCGATCGAGGTCTCCTCGGTCGCGTCGAGATCCTGGTAGGCCACGCCGACCTCCCAGGTGTCGAAGCGATAGCCGACGCCCGCGGTGAAGTCACCATCGAGCAGGCCGGCGCGGACGATGGCGTCGGTCTCCGGGATGGGGTACTCCGCACCGACATTGACCCAGGTGTCGATCTCGTCGCTGACGTCGTTGACATCCAGCGCGAGGATCAGGCCGTCGGGGGTGCGGACCGACGCGCCCAGGTCGTAGATCGGCGCGGGCGAGCTGTCTTCGGCGATGTCATTGACCAGGAAGCCGGCGCGCCATTCATTCATGTTCTCGTCCACGTTGCGGTACATCAGGCCGAGGTTGATGAAGGTGAGGTCGTCATCGACGCCGGTCTGCTCGGCGGTCATGTCGAATTCGTGGGTCTCGAACAGCACCGCGACGCCCACGGCGAACGCGCTCTCGCCGATCTGCATGCCGTAGCCGGCGCCGAAGGTGCTGGTCTCGGACCCGTCGAAGTCCCAGAAGTCATAGCCCGCGCCGATGCCCTGGCGCATGTCCGCGTCGTGGCCCGCGTATGAGATGCCGAAGCGGTCCCAGTCGGCGTCAACCGAGCCCACGACGGAGGCTGCGCTCTCCCACGAGCCGTCGTAGCCATCGTAGCCATCGTAGTCATCCAGGCCCTCGGTGTTGACCCACGGCAGCCCCGCGGGGTTGTAGAACAGCGCGTCGGAGTCGTCGGCGAGACCGACCGAGGTCTCACCCATCGCGGTCGTGCGCACGTTCTGCGCCAGCGCCGGCGCGGCGACCAGGGCGATCAGCCCCAGCGTCACAGCAAGCAACGTCAGGCTCCTCATAGTACTGCCTCCCATTGGTGGTAGTGCGGCGTCCTCGGTACGGGTCTTCGGCACGACGACGCCCCCGCGCCGCACGTGCCACGGTAGCGGCAGACGAGGTCGTGGACCCCGCCCGTCCGCCTCGTTCCCCGCGGGGGCGCCGATTCCTCCCTGCACGGACGAGAGGGCAACGACTACCCTCCGGGTCAGAAGCATCCGGTGGCGCCTACCACGGCCTCGTCGCCGAACTCGAAGTCGGCCCAGGCGGCGCCGATCTCCCAGTTGCCGATGCGGTAGCCGGCGCCGGCGGTGAAGTCGCCATCGGCCAGGCCCGCGCGCACGACCACGGGCGAGAGCGGGATCGGCCACTCGGCCCCTACATTGAGTACGGAGTTGGTCTCGTCGGTGACGTCAACGAGATCGGCACCGATGAGCAGCGCTGTGGGCAACTCCACGGAGACGCCGAGGTCCCACGTGGGACCGCTGCCGAACTCGTCGGTCACATCACGCGCCACCACGCCGACCGACCAGGTGTTGAGCGGCAGGTCGAACTGGTGGAAGAAGCCCACATCGAACCAGGTGTTGTCACCGCTGCCGTTCTGCTCGGTGCTCATCTGGTCCGACGTCTCCCACGTCCGGTGATAGAGCGACACGCCGCCCATGATCCCGCAGCAACACACGCAGCCGTAGCCGATGCCGAAGAGGTCCTCATCAATGTAGGTGCCGTCGAAGGTCGCCCAGCCGGCGCCGAAGCCCCGGGTGGCGGCGGCGTTGCGCGCGCTGCCGGCGATGCCATAGCGGTCGCCGTCGGACTCGGAGTCGACCGTCGCTGTCCCGGAGACGCGCGCCGGCCACGGAGACAGACTCAGGCCCCACGTCTGGACTGTGGGCAGAGCGCCCGGGTTGTCACTGAAGGTCGTTGAGCTGCCCGGCAGCCCGACTCGCGTCAGGCCCATGCCCAGCACACGGGCATCCCTGAAGCCGCCGCCAGACGCGTGCGCCGCGGCGCACATCAGCGTGAGCAGCGCCATCACCATCACCAGCATTGTCGCTTTCCTCATCGCCTCGGCCTCCTGTCGTCCTGTCGCTCGTTGTCCAGTCCCGGCCGGCCCGCTCAGGCCCATGCCGGTGCGACGCCGCGCGGCAACCGACGTGATCCACGCTCAACTGTGCTGTCTTCGCCGCCGCCGGCGTCAGACCTGCATTGTATGGTCGCTACTCCGACTCGGGATGGAACAGCCGGCTGTACTCTGACTGCAGGCGCTCCTGGCGGGTGCGGTACTCGGACCACGAGCCCTCTTGAGTCAGGATGTTCAGCTCCGACAGGGGAGGGCGGCCCGGTGGCGGGCTGACGTCGGCGCGCAGCGAGAAGCAACTGCTGATCTCCACGATGGCCTGCTGCCCCGCGCGTGACAGCGCGTAGTCCACGAACAGGATCGCGGCATGTGGGTGTGGGGCGCGGCTGAGCACGGCAAGCGGCCCGATGGTCATGGGCACGCCGTCGCGCGGCCATACCGCCTGGACGGGCTGTCCCTCCAGGGCGGCCTGGTAGACGCTGTAGCCGAGGATGCCGCCCGCGAGATCGATGTCGCCCGCCTCCAGCGCACGCAGGGTGTCGGCCGAGGAGCGGAACAGATGCGGGTTCTGAGCGGCCATGCTCCGCCAGAACGACGCGCCGTACTCTTCGCGCAACAGGTAGTACTGGGCGTAGGCCGAGCCGCCGGTCTGCGCGTCCTTGAGGCCGATGCGGCCACGCCACCTCTCCTCCAGCAGTTCGGGCCAGGTCTGCGGTACCTCCTCGAGGGTCAGCCGTCGGGTGTCGAAGGCGATGCACACGGTCACGGCGCGCATGGCCGCCCACTGGCCGGGCTCCTGGTACTGCGCCGGGATCGCGGGGGCGTCGGGCGATTCATACGCGTACAGCTCGCCGCGTCGGCGCAGGTCATCGAAGACCCCGGGGTCGAGGACGTGCACCACGTCCGCCTGCACCTGCCCCCGTGCGAGCTCGCGGTCAATGCGGCGCACGATCTCGAAGGTGCTACCGCGCACCAGGTGCACCGTGATGTAAGGGTGCTGAACCTGGAAGCGCCGCAGGAACTCCCGGGCCTCGCTCTCAGGCAGCGAAGTGTACCACCACAGCTTCGCCTCGCGCCGGGCGAGCGAGACGATCTCCTCCCGCGTCAGGTCGGCGGAGTTGTCGCCCGTGCCGGAGACGGTGACGCGGATCTCATTGTCTCCGGGCGGTGGGCAGCCGGCCAACGCGAGGGCCAGCGCCGCCAGCGCGGCGGCCGTCACGGCCCGCGGTGCAGACGCGAACGTACGTGCGATGGCGCTCGAGTTCACGTGGTGCCTGATCCCTCGCTTCATCAGTCCTCAGTCTCGCGGGCCACGGCGGTGAGCGCGTCCGGGCCGGCGCGGCCGATCAGCAGTGCAAAACCTCCCAAGCCCTCCGCGGGCTCGACCACGAGATGATCGGCGACGTCGAGCCGCGCCTGCGGCCCGATGAGCACGTCTGCGGGACGGTCGCCCGGCTCGGCCAGCGCCTGGCGCGCGTCCGGCCACTTCTCTGCATCATTGCCCGCGCCCACCGCGATAGTTACGGGGCGGCGCAGGGCGGCGCTGAGATCATCGACCACCGCCAGCGCCGCCAGCCCGGCGCGCAGGGCGTCGTCGCGCTCGCCAACCCACTTCCCGAGCACATGCCCGGCGCCGACACCCTCCAGCACCCCGTCCTGGCGCGCCGCCTCGCGCGCGACCGTCTCGATGGCGACGGCGAGCGCGGCGGCGTCGGCGTCGGGCAACCTGACCAGCAGCCAGGTCGCCTCGCGCGGCGGCGACAGCTCGGGCCCCGTCAGAGCACGCTCGGCCAGGCCGAGGCTCACCGCGGCGGTGGTGCGGCGCTCGAGGCCCACGGCCTCCCCCACGACGGCCAGCGCCCGCCGGATCTGCTCGACCTCATCCACGTCCGCGGAGGCGGCCACTCCCCGGCTCCGGCGCGAGTACAGCTCGGCTGCGAGCCGCTCGATCGGCTCCACCATCCCGCCCACCACCAGCGCCGTGATGGCCGCAGCGAGCAGCAGCACGGTGAGCGCAGCCATGGCGCTGCGCCCCACAATCTCTCCCACCATGCCCTCGGACATCTCGCGCTTGCACCCCATCTTCAGCGTGCCGACCATGCGGCCCTCGCTGATGAGCCGCGCGCTGGCGATGATCAGGCCGCGGCGGCGCGCCGGATTCTCCATCGCCACCAGCAGTTGGCGCATCGATTCACGGTCGCGCACCGAATAGGGCTGACCGTCCTCACCGACCACCGTCAGCTCCGGCGTGGTGGCGAAGGCGCCGACGTTGCCGCGCTCATCGAGGGCCGCGACGTAGACGACCTCAAGCGCGTAGAGCCGCCCCTCGACGCGATGCCCGACCACGCGCTGGAGGTACTGCTGGTAGCTCTGCCACGAGGGCCGCTCCTCGAGGCCGCCGAATTCGACCAGGATGGCCGCGATCTCCCCCACCGTGAGCTGCACCTGCTGCTGAAGGAGCTGCACGCTGTGGCGCACCGACAGGTACCATACGACGCCCACGGACGAGAGCACCAGCAGCACCACGAGCCCGACCAGCCGCGGACGCAGCCGCGCCCAGGGCCTGCGTCCGGGCAGGGGGCCGTGCGCGGCGGGAGGCCGTGCCGTGCGCATGACCAGCAGATACGCGCCGGAGATGAGCACCGCGATGCCCGCGATGTGATAGGGCGTGAGCGCCTCGGCCAACACGATCCACGAGACGATGACGGTGACGATGGCGCCCAGCAGCTTGAGGCTGACGGCCACGTGCGCGGGGATCTCCGACAGGCCGCGGTAGTAGAGCGCCATGTAGAGCGCGGTGCTCACGCCCGCGAGCGCGACCAGGATTACCCAGCCGCGCACGCTCAGGCCGATGAGCGACGCCCAGCCGCCCGTGCCTACGGAGACAGTGGCGGCTACGATGAGGCCGATGCCGAAGCGCCACAGGGCGACGGCCGTCGGGCGGAAGCGGCGCAGCGCGCTCTTGCCGAGGATCTCGGCGGCGGCGCGCGTCATCCCCGCGCCGAGCGCGAGGAGGTCGGCGATCAGGCGGGTGCGGGCCAGCTCCCCGGTGAAGGTCAGCTCGCCGGCAGCGATCAGCACGTCGGCGGCGACCATGACGGCGACCAGCAGGAGGCGCAGGTAGGTGACGCGCTCGCGCAGCGTGAAGTACGAGAAGAGCGCGACGAAGATCGGGGCGGTCTTGGAGATGGCGTTGACCACGCCCGCCGAGCCCAGGTCCACGGCGGCGGTGAAGAGCAGCGCCCCGAAGCCCGAGCCGAAGACGCCGACGAGGATCAGCGTCAGCCACGCCTTGCGGTCCGGGGGCGGCGCGTCCTTTCTGCGCTGGGGGATGCCGAAGGGGATCAGCAGCAGGACAGTCAGCAGGTAGCGGGCGGCGACGATGGTCGGGCCCTCGACGTTCTGCAGCAGCAGGAGCTTGGTGAAGACCGGGGACAGACCGCCGAGCATCACCGCGGCGAGCACGTAGGCGTACGGGCGCAGGTTCACCGGGGCGTCGGCCTGCTCGGCCCCGCTCGGCCCGCGGTCGATCTCCTGCGGCTCACTCAGACCCAGCCAACTCCTCAGGGACGCCCGGCCCGGGCACCCGCGCGACGGCCTCGTCTCTCACCCATCCCCGTGCGCCGCCCTCCGCGACCACCTTCGTCCAGCCGCTGTCCTCGCCGACGATGCGCAGGATGCAGCCCTCGCTCACGGTCTGCGCCGCGCCGAAGCTTTCGCCCGGCCCGGTGTTGATGGTCGTCGATTCGGCGACCACGACCGCCCGCCGTACCTGATGATAGCGCCACCAGCGCCCGATGCCCAGCGCGGTCGTGATACCGGCGAGCACCGCCAGCGCGATCAGCGCCCGGCGCAGCGAGCGCGACGGCCGGAGGCGCACCAGCAGCGCAATCCCCACCACCACGGCCAGCCAGTAGAGCACCGCGGCGGCGCCGGCGAGTTCGCTGAGCGTCAGGGCGTCGATGGCCCACGACACCAGCGCATGGAGCCACGACGGCGATGGCGCCGGCGGGCCCTGCGGACGTTCCAGCAGCGCGCGCTGCAGGTTCGCCCGGATGTCGGCATCACGTGGCGCCAGCGTTCGCGCCGCCAGCCAGTGAGCGATTGCCTCGCCCGGCTTCCCCGCGCGGTAGAGCGCATTGCCCAGGTTGTACTGCACGCGCGCGCCATCGAGGCCGGACGCCAGCGCCTCCCGGTAGGCCGCGACGGCGCCCTCGAAGTCGCCCAGACGGTAGCGTTCCTCGCCCTTCGCGAGCGGGTCGGCGGTATCCTGCGCGCAGACCAGGGAGGCCAGCAGCGCCAGCGCCGCCATCAGCGACCATCGGTGCGCGCTCATCGCAGCGCCGCCTCGATCTCGTCGATGAGCGTCCGCACGCGCGCCGGCACCTCGTCCGCTGGAAGTCGCGCGTACGCGCCGGGCGCGTAAACACCCGCGCGCAGCACGGCGAGCGTATCTCGCGCCTCGCCCGCCAGCTCCTCCGAGCAGCCCGCGCGCACCAGCAGCTCCCGGGCGTCGTCGGGCGACAGGCTCGCGGCCGCTGCGTTCGTCTTGGCCGCCAGGTACTGCGCGAGCGTGGCGTCGGCCAACCTGTAAGTTTCGCGGGGATCGCCGGCGGTGGCGATGGCCGGCAACTGCCGCCGCGCCACGGCGGCGGCCTCGGTAAAGCGCCGGTAGCGCGGATCGGCGGCGCGCCGCAGCAACTCGACGCGCCGCGCCAGCGCCCACCCCAGGGCGGCGAGCGGCGCGAGCTGCATCAGCCAGAACCAGGTGCTTGACGTGATCGGCGCTCGGCTGCGCATGCCGAGTCCGTTCTCTTTGAGGTAGCGGATCTCGCCGCCCTCGGACCGCAGGGAGGTCTCGCCGCCCTCGCCGGGCAGTACCTGCAGCGACAACGGCGACGTGCGTGCCATTTCGTAGCGCTCGGTCTGGGGGTTGAAGTACTGGATCTCGACCGGCCGCACGATCAGCTCGCCCGCCTGTGCCGGCATCACCAGGTACTCAAAAACCACCGAGCCGCCGATGACGTCACCGGCGCCAGTCGTCTGCGGCCCGACCCTGGGCTGCCGGCCGCTGGGGTAGACCCGGGCCTCACCGCACTGCAACTCCGGCGCCTCGAGCTGGCGGATGTCTCCGGTGCCGGTCACCTCAAGGCGCACGGTCACCGCATCCCCCACGCGCACCGCCTCAGAGGTGGCGTTCAGCGTCGCGTGCAGCCGACCGACCACGCCGCTGAAGGCGTCGGTGCGCCCCGCCTCAGGGAGCGGGCGCACGTGCAGCGTCACCGGGTCGGTGGTGATGGTCTCCTCGCCCGAGAGGTAGCTCCGGATCAGCGTGATCGAGGCCGCGCCGATGGTGTACTCGCCCGGGGCGGGCGCGAAGAGTGCGGTTCGGCGCTCGATGAGCTGGTAGGGCAGGCCGCCGAGTTCGACCCGCGTCGTGGGCGGGTCGGGCAGCGGCTCGGCCACCAGGCCCTCCGTTGACGGCGGGGAGTACTCGGCCGAGCCCATCAGCCGCACCGCCGTCGACTGATAGAAGCGCAGGCTCATGGTCACCTGCTCGCCCACCCACGGCCGGTCGTCGTCCACGACGAGTTCCACGAAGACGTCCTCGGTCGGCGGCTCCTCGCCGGGGGCCGTGTCATCGGGCGCCGGCGGCCGGGACGTGAACGGGCCGGGCTGAGGAGGCGGTGGCGCGCTCGAACGCCCGGTGACTGTGAGCGTCAGCGGCTGCGTCGTGAAGACCTGTCCGGCCGCGCGCACCTCGATGCCGGGGATGGTGTACGTGCCCTCGCGGCTGGCGACCAGGCGGAAGGTGTACGTGCTGGTCGAGGTCATCTGTCCGTTGACGAAGGTGATGTTCTGCTGCGAGCCTGACGAGACCACCTGCAGGTAGTCCACCGGCGGGATCTCGGGCGTGGCGACCCGGCCCACGGCGCCGCTGACCGCGATGGTCAGCTCCACCGACTCGCCCACCGCTGCCGTGTCGCGCGAGAGCGAGGCGTGCACGTCCACCTCCGCCCGCGCGTCAGCGGCGAGAGCGCAGAGCAGCATCACGCACACGACGCCTCGCAGCGCGTTCACCAGTCCTTCTCCCCCGGTCGCGGCGCCGTTTGACGCGGCGAACGCCGCACGATCTCCTGCATTTCAGCATCCTCGGCGGCCAGCGCGCGCAGCAGCCGTCGCGCCTGGGCCGCGCTCAGCTCACCCTCCTCAGTCTCCTCGGCCTGTTGGCCCTGGCCCTCCTCGCCGCTCTGCGGATGGGCCTGCTCGCCCTCATCGGACTGCTGTTGTCCCTCTTGATCCCGCTCGTCCCGGCCCTGCTGCTCCTCCTGATTCTCCTGCTGTTGGGCCTGGCTCTCGTCCTGCTGATCCTGCTGCTCGTCCTGCTGTTGCTGGTCCTGATCCTGCTGCTGTTGCTGGTTCTGCTGCTCCTCGAGCATGCGCTGCGCCAGCTCCAGGTTGTACCGCGCGTCTCCGTCCGCGGGATCCTGGCGGAGCACCTGCTTGTAGGCGTCGATGGCACCTTCGAAGTCTCCCGCGCTGAAGCGCGCGTTGCCCAGGTTATACGCCGCATCCCGGCGCAGGCTGCCATCCCCCACCTCTGTTGCCCGGGAGAGGCTCTCCTCGGCCCCGGCGAAGTCACCGGTCCGATAGAGCGCCGTGCCACGATTATACAGAAGCGTGGCATTGCCCGGATCGACCGCCAGGCCCCCGGCGAAGCTGTCGGCCGCCTGGTCGTAGCGCTGCGCGCGGTACTGTCGCACGCCGCGCGTGCACAGCCACTCCACCGTGCCGGGCCACGCGAAGCCCAGCAGCGCCGGCAGCGCCAGCACGACCGTCCAGCTCACTCCTCTGCGCGTCATGGCTCTCGTCGCCTCACATCGCCCATCACGGCGTGGATCGCGATCAGCACGATGGCAAGCCCCAGCGGCACCTGGAAGCGCTCCTGGTACTCGGTGAACTGATAGGTGCCGACGAGCCGGCCCTCCGCGCGCTGCAGTTCGCCAACGATGCGCTGCACCGGGATCGTGCCGTCCGCGGCCGAGACGTAGATACCCCCGCCGGCGTCCGCGATGGCCCGCAGGCCCTCTTCGTCGAGGCGCGTGAGGATCACCTGCCCGTCCCGGTCGCGCTTGTGGCCGACCACCTGGCCCTCGGAGTCCACCGCCGGGATCGGCTCGCCGGCGGTGCCTCCGACGCCGACCACGTGGATGGTCACGCCCGCCTCGTGCGCCTCGCGCGCGGCATCGACGGCCCCGCCCTCGTGGTCCTCGCCGTCACTGAGTATGACGAGATGGCGGTACGAGTGTTCCGCGGCCTCGAAGCCGCGGCCGGCCTGCCGGATGGCGTCCGCCAGCCCGGTGCCGGGGTCGCCGACCACCGAGGTGTCCATCGCGTCCAGGAACATCAGCGCCGCGCCGTAGTCGATGGTCAGCGGGCAGTACAGGAAGGCGTCACCGGCGAAGGCCACGATGCCGACGCGGTCGCCATCCATGCGCCCGATGATGGCGCGCACCGCGTCCTTGGCGGCGCTGAGGCGATCGGGCGGCACGTCGCGCGCCAGCATACTATTGCTGGTGTCCACCGCAAAGAGCACATCGACGCCACGCCGCTCCACTCGCGCCATCTTCGTGCCGAGCTGAGGCCGCGCGCCCGCCACCACCAGCAGCACCAGCGCCGCAATCATCAGCACCGCGCGCAGGCGCCGGCGGCGGCGGATGTCCGCCGTCGCGATGCGCTCGAGGGCACGCGGCGTGGCCAACGCCAGCAGGGCCCGCTGCCGGGCCCGCGCCGCGTGGACGTAGAGCCCCACCAGCAGCGGAGTTAGCCACAGTAACGCCAGCGCGCTTGGATTACCCCAGCGCAGGTACTCATGCATGAGCCCGTGCGCCTGCCTCCCTGATCGTTCCCGTAGCCTCGTCGCGGATGTCGAGGAACCAGTGCCCGTTCCTCCGCACCGGCCCGTGCCGCTCGAATTCCACCGGCCGCTCGAAGATCGGCCCGTCGAACACGAAGGTGTGGTACTCCCCGTTCTCCCCGCAGGGGTCGATATCTCCGCGCGCCACCAGCCCATCGATCAGCGCGTGATCGACCATCCGCCCGAGGAACTCCGGGCCGAAGTGCTCCGCCATCGCGCTGACCACCAGTGCGCGGAAGCCCGCGTCCACGAACTCGTGCAGCAGCGCAACCGGGTCGTCGCCCCACAGCGGCTCGACTGCGATCACGCCCAGCTCTCCGCAGACGCGCTCGACCCACTCGCGATGCTCGTCGAGGTGGACGTCGCCGAATACCATGTGCGTCATGCCGCGCTCGCGCAGCGCGCCGACGCCCTCGCGAAAGCCCTGCTCATAGCCGTCCATGGCGTCGCGCGTGGGCTTCAGGAACAGCTCGATCCCGGTGGCCGCCGCCTGCCGCGCGATCAGCGCCTCGGTGACGCCGTGGAAGCGCACGCGCCCGTAGGTCTCGGAGCTGAAGTTTACCAGCCAGCGCACCCGCGCGCCGGCCTGGAGCGCCCGCCAGCACGCCAGGCAACTGTCCTTGCCCCCACTCCAGCTTGCGCCCCACGGCTCACGGTTCACCGTATACCTCCGCTCACGGCACCTTGCGCAGCCACGTGCATGACAGCAGCACCTGCAGCGCCAGCAGCAGCGCCGCCGGCCACAGGAACACGGCCGCCATCTCGCGGTAGCGCCGATACTCGGTGGTCTCGAACCTGCTCTTCTCGAGCTGGCGGATCTCCTCGTAGATCGCGCGCAGCGCATCGGGATCGGCCGCGCGGAAGTACTTCCCGCCACTGACCTCGGCGATCTTGCGCAACGCTTCCTCGTCCATCTCGGTGCGCTGATAGCTGCCGTCGGGGTTGCGCGCGTACGTGCGTCCGAACACCGGGTCGTCGATGGGCACCAGCGCCCCCTCCTCGCTGCCCACGCCCACAGCGTAGATCTTCACGCCGATCGCACCGGCCGCCTTCGCCGCCGTCATCGGGTCGATCGCCCCGGCGTTGTTCATCCCGTCGGTCAGCAGGATGATGATGCGGCTGGCGGCGTCCGAGGTCTCCAGCCGCGCCGCGCCGGTGGCGATGGCCATGCCGATGGCGGTCGCGGTCTCATCGACCATCCCGATCTCGACCTGGTCGAGGAGCTGCTCGAGCATGCGGTAGTCGAGCGTCAGCGGGCACTGCGTGAACGCCTTGGCGGCGAACACCACCAGCGCCAGCCGGTCGCCTTCGGTGCCCTCGATGAAGCGCTGGAGCACCTCACGCGCGACGGTGAAGCGGTTGCGCGGCTGGAAGTCCTCGGCCTGCATGCTGCCCGAGATGTCGAGCGCGAGGACGATGTCGATGCCCTCCGAGGAGACCGTGACCACGTCCTGCAGCCGTCGCGGCCGCGCCAGCGCCACGATCAGCAGTGCCAGCGCCAGCATCGACAGCCAGGGCAGCACGCGCGCCGCGGCGGTGCGCACCGTCCGCCGCCAGCGCAGCGCCCACACCTCCGGGTAGAGCATCGCCCCGGCGTCCGGCCGCCCGGGCCGTCGCAGCCGTCGCGCGACGAAGGGAAGCCCCACCAGCAGCACGAGCCACCAGGGGCTGGCGAATTCCATCAGTCCTCACCCCCCGGTTGGGCCGGCTCACCGGGTGCGGTGGGCTCGCCGGCCTCGGGCGCCTCTACGGGAAGGGCGGGTCGCGTACGGCGCACGATCTCGCGCGCCTCGTCCACGTCCTCGCGGGCCACGTCCGATGCCGGGCGATGCCTGGCGAACTTCGCCAGGTCCGAACGCCGCAGCAGCGCCACGATGGCCATCGCCACCTCGGCGGGCACGCGCCCGGAGCCGCGCATGACCTCCGCCAGCATGCCCGTGGTCGCCTCGAGCGCCGGCAGCTCCCAGCGCCGCTCGACGTAGCGGCGCACGATCCAGCTCAGGCGTACGTAGTGCTCCTCGACACGGTCACGCCCGGGCAGGTCCTCCGCCGCCAGCTCGTCGAGCGCGCGCAGCGCCTCTTCATGCGGGCTCGGCGGCGGGGCGATCGTCTCCGCCTCCTCAACGGTCCGCCGGCGCACCAGCCACCTGACTCCAAGCGCCGCGAGGCCGACGAACAAGACCAGCGGCACCGCCGCGAGCCCGTAGTGCCACCAGCGCAGCGGTATCTCCCGCGGAGGGCGGATGTCCCTGATCTCCTCAGCGCCCTCGGGCAGCACGCTGCTGATAGTCACCGTCGCCTCCGGGCGCTCGGCCTGCTGCGCCTCGCCGTCGCGCGTGCGCCAGGCGATGGGCGGCGCGCTGACCGTCCTCTCCCCCACCTCCCAGAAGGTCAGCTTGTAGCACAGCGTCACCGTGCGCGTGCCGTCCGCGTCGGCCTGGTCATCCACCTGCAGGCCCAGCACCTCGGCCTCGCCCAGGTCCGCGTCCTCCTCGGGCAGCACCAGCGAGACGCCCGCCGGAGCCGTGACTCGCACCGTCGCCGTGAAGACCTGCCCGATCAGCCCTTCGGACGGCTCGACCGACAGCGTGACGGTGGGCGCATCCTGCGCCCAGGCAGGGGCCAGGACGGCCAGCGTGACCAGGCCGCACGCGAGCGCGCCCCTCATCGCAGGCGCCTCCGGCGCCGGTCGAAGAAGCGCAGCAGCGGATCGATGGCGCTGCCGTCAGTCGGCACCTCGATCACGTCCACCCCACGGCGCATCATCTGCTCGTTCTGCTCGGCCCGCCGCTGAGCCATCAGCTCGGCAAGCCTCCGGCGGTACTCACGCGAGGAGGTGTCCACCAGCACGTGCCAGTCGCGCTCGGCGTCAATCAGCTCGACCAGCCCGGCGTCCGGCAGCTCGCGCTCGCGCGGATCGATGATTCGCACCGTGATCAGGTCATGGCGCTTCGCCGCCACCGACATCGCACGCCAGTAATCCTCATCATGGAAGTCGGATATCAAGAACACGATCGCTCGGCGCGTCAGCACCCGGCTGATGAACTCCAGCGCCTCGCCGATGTCGGTGCCGCGGCCCTCGGGGGTGTGATGGAGCATCTCACGGATGACGCGCAGGCCCTGACGCCGGCCGCTGTCGGGCGGGATGTACTTCTCGACCTCGGTGGCGAACATCAGCAGTCCGACGTTGTCGTTGTTACGGATCGCCGAGAACGCCAGCAGCCCGGCGACCTCCGCGGCCACATCCTGCTTGCGCCGGTCGAGGCTGCCGTATGCCACCGAGCCGGAGATGTCCACCGCCAGCAGCACCGTGAGCTGGCGCTCGTCCACGTGCTGCTTGACGTGCGGGTAGCCGGTGCGCGCGGTCACGTTCCAGTCGATGTTGCCGATCGCGTCGCCGGGGTAGTAACGGCGCACCTCCGAGAACTCGATGCCGGAGCCCTTGAAGACCGAGCGGTAGCTGCCCGCGAAGAGGTCCTCGGCGAGGTGGCGGGCGCGGATTTCCAGCCGCCGCACCTGCCGCAGCAGGTGCGCGGTCAGGGCCGCGGCCTCGCCGTCGTGCTCCTCGTCCAGCGGCACGCTACGGCACCTCCACGTTGTCGAAGATCGCCTGCACCACGTCCTCGGCCGCGACCTCCTCCGCCTCCGCCTCGTAGCTCACGATGACGCGATGACGCAGCACGTCCATGCCGATGGCGAGCACGTCGTCGGGGGTCACGTAGCCGCGGCCGTCGAGGAAGGCGTTCGCCTTGGCCGCGAGGGTCAGGTAGATGGTCGCGCGCGGGGAGGCGCCGTAGTCGATCAGCGGCTTCAGACGGCCCAGGTCGTACCTGTCCGGCTCGCGCGTGGCGCACACCAGATCGACGATGTAGCGCTGCACCTTCTCGTCGATGTAGAGCCGCACCACCAGCCTGCGGGCGGCCGCCAGCTCGTCCACGGTGGCGACGGGGTCTGCGGTCGGCACCTCGCCGGTGGTCCAGCGCTGCAGGATGTGCAGCTCGTCGCCGCTGTCCGGGTAGTCCACCTTGAGCTTGAGCATGAAACGGTCGATCTGCGCCTCAGGCAGCGGGTAGGTGCCCTCCTGCTCGATGGGGTTCTGCGTGGCCATGACCATGAACGGGTCGTCGAGCGGGAAGGTCTCGTCGCCGATGGTAACCTGGCGCTCCTGCATGGCCTCGAGCAGCGCGCTCTGCACCTTGGCGGGCGCGCGGTTGATCTCGTCGGCCAGGATGAGGTTCGAGAAGATGGGGCCCTTCTTGGCGTAGAAGGTGCGCTCGCGCTCGTCGTAGACCATGGTGCCGATGATGTCGGCGGGCAGGAGGTCGGGCGTGAACTGCAGGCGCTGGAAGTCGGTGTTGAGGGTGCGCGCGAGGGTGCGGACGGTCAGGGTCTTCGCCAGCCCGGGCACGCCCTCGACCAGCACGTGTCCGTCGGCCAGCAGCGCCACCAGCAGGCGGTGGATCATGCCCTGCTGGCCTACGATCACCCGCCCCACCTCCTCGCGGATGCGGTCGAGAAAGGGGCGGCACGCCGCGATCTCGTCGGCCAGCCTGTCTATGTCAGAAGCCACCGGCATCACTCACCTGGCGCCCATCGGGCGCGGACAGTCACGAACACGCGGCCGCCGACGGACGGCGCCCGCCACGGGTCGATGATAGCACAAAGGGCCGGCCGTGTGAATCTCGGGGCGGCCAGGGGACTCGTGCACTCAGACGTGCCCGCGCGTCGCAGCGTTCACCACATATCGGCCCCGCCCGGGGTTCGGCGGTTCGCGGCTGTGATCTACGAGATGGTGCGCACGATGCGTTCCCGGCTGAGGAAGCGGCCGAGCAGCGAGGTAATGAGCAGCAGCCCCAATGACGCCCCCAGCAGCCCCAGCACCGCGGTCCAGGTCACGAGCTGCGCCTTCTGCACCACGTAGCGCGTAGTCGCGAGGGCGCCGAAGAGGACCATGATGGTGAGCATGTTCACGATCATATTCTCGCGCATGCCCAGCATGAGCTGCGAGAAGCCCATCAGCGCCACGGCGGCGATGATGAATGTCGGCACGACGATCAGCAGGTGCACGGTCACGGTGATGCCCGGGAGGAGCGTCTCGCCCGCCCGCCAGCCGGCGATGCCCATGATCGCCCCGGCAGCCAGCAGCGACATGAACCACGCCGGCGCCGCCACGCCGACAGCCTTGCCGATCCACAGGCTGCGCAGCGACACCGGTGCGCACAGCAGTGTCTCGACCACGCCGGTCTGCTTCTCACGCAGGTAGGTCTGCCCGGAGTAGATGTAAGCCACGAACAGACCGATCAGCGCGGCCATGTAGAACAGAGAGTTGTCCAACTCATTGGCGCGCGAGATGTCCTCGCCGCTGATGCCCAGGCCGGTCATGATGGCGAACCAGCCGGCGAAAAAGAAGCCCGAAAACAGCAGGCCGCGGTTGGTGACGATCTCGCGCAGCTCCTTGGACGCGATGGTCCGGACGTGGTCCAGCGCGCTCACGCCGCCTCCTCCTCGCGCATGATCTCGAAGTAGACGTCCTCCAGCGACTTGACCGGCCGCACGACCTCCTCGATCCCCAGGCCCTCCCCCACCAGCGTCGCGACGATCTCGGGCGCGGTCATGCCATCGACGGAGGTGGCCAGGCGATCGCCCTCTACGGTCACCTCGGGCAGCCTGCCCAGCGCGCGCAGCGCCTGCGCGCCGCGCGCGGCCTGGCCGGCGTCGGAGAAGCGCACTTCAATGCGATCGCCCCCCGCGCCGCGGCGCAGCGCGTCCACGCTGTCGCAGGCCCGGATGCGTCCGCGGTGCAGGATGGCGATGCGGCTGCACAGTCGCTGGACCTCGTCGAGATGGTGGGAGTTGATGAACACGGTGATGTTGCGGGTGCGCGCCAGCTCCTGGAGCAGCTCGCGCACCATGCGCTGAGCCTCGGGGTCGAGCCCGGCCGAGGGCTCGTCGAGGAAGAGCAGTTCGGGGTCGTGCACGATCGCGCGCGCCAGCCCGAGTTTCCGCTTCATTCCGGTAGAGAAGGTGCCGACCTTGAGGTCGCGCTGGTCCGCCAGCCCGACGAAGCCCAGCAGTCGCTCGATGCGGCGTGTGCGGTTGGAGACACCGTAGAGCCGCGCATGGTAATCGAGGCTCTGGAAGGCGGTCATGCGATCGTCGAGCCCGCTGTTTTCGAGCAGTACGCCCAGGCGGGCGCGTGCGGCGTCGCGCTCGCCGGGCACCTCGCCGAAGACACGCACGGTGCCCCTCGTCGGGTTGAGCAGGCCGAGGAGGACGCGGATGGTCGTGGTCTTGCCGGCGCCGTTGGGGCCCAGGTAGCCGAACACCTCGCCGGCCTGGATGCTCAGGTTGATGGCATCCAGCACAGGAGGCGCTGAGGGGCCGCCGAAACGCTTGGTCAGGTCGATGGCTTCGATGACGGTCATGGCGATGGTCTGTCTCGGCTGCGATGATGGGCACGAGTGCCGGCGGCCCCATCGGCAGGGTAGCGGCTGACGGTACGATTGTCAAGCGACGCCCACCCGGCCGGCACGCAAGCCGCCAGGGGGCATTTGACATTCGCCGCGCGCGGACGTATACTATGATCGTGACGGAGCAATGGCCTGATCCCGCCCGCTCCCGCTTGATGCGCGCATCCGGAGCGGGCTGTGTTGGTGTACGTCCACGCTGAGGGTTCGCGGCCATGACGCCGCGCTGACAAGCACCACAGGAGGCCTGCACAAGTGGAGAGGTTCTCGATCGAGCAGTTGTCCGACCGCGTCGGTGGTCGCTACGCGCTGGTCGTTGCCGCAGCCAAGCGCGCACGGCAGCTCCAGGACGGAGCCGTGCCGCTGGTGAAGATCAGTTCGCCCAACCTCCTGACCGTTGCCCTCGCCGAGATTCAGGCGGGCAAGGTCGTCGTCAAGGCGCCCGGTGAGGCCGGTGATGAGCCCGAGATCATGCCCGGCGCGAAGCGCGAGGAGCCGCGGCTGACCGAGGAGGACCTGCTGGGCGGCGACCTCTTCGGCATCGCCGCTGATGACGAGATCGGCGAGGACTGCGAAGAGGACGACAGCGATCTCGACGAGGAGATCGACGACGAAGAGGACCCCGAGTTCGAGCTGTAGCGCGCGCACAGCGCCCGGGAGGCCGCACGCCCGTGCCCCGCGATTACTACCAGGTGCTCGGCATCAGCCGCGACTGCACGCAGCAGGAGATCAAGCAGGCGTACCGTCGCCTGGCCCGCCGATACCACCCCGACGTGTGCAACGAAGACGGCGCCGAAGAGCGCTTCAAGGAGATCGGCACCGCCTACGCCGTGCTGTCCGATCCCGAGAAGCGCCGGCGCTACGACATGTACGGCGAGGACGCCGCCGGGCCGGGCTTCGGCGCCCCCGTTGACCTCTTCGACCTGTTCAACCACGTTTTCGGCGGCGGCATGGGCGGCCCCTTCGGCTTCCAGGCCGAGGCCCGCGGCGCCGACCTGCACTACGAGGTGACCATCGACCTGCAGGCCGTCGTCGAGGGCTTCGAGGCCGAGGTCGAGGTGTCGCGCCAGGCCGAGTGCGAGACCTGCGGCGGCAGCGGCGCCGCGCCCGGCTCCTCGCCGGTGACCTGTGCCAGGTGCGGCGGCCGAGGCATGATCACGCAGCAGCGCTCGACGCTGCTCGGGGTCATGGCGACCACCAGCCCCTGTCCGGACTGCCACGGACGCGGCACGCGCGTAGACGATCCGTGCGCGGACTGCGGCGGCCAAGGCGTGACCCGTGCGCGGCAGAGGGTGCTGGTGTCGATCCCGCCGGGCATCCAGGATGGTCAGCGCCTGCGCATGGCGGGCCACGGTGACGTCCCCGCCGGCGGTGGCATCCCCGGCGACCTCATCATCGGCGTGCGCGTCGAGCCCCATCCGCTCTTCACACGCCGCGAACGCGACCTGCACATGTCGCTGGACATCTCCTTCTCCCAGGCGGCGCTGGGCGACCGCGTGACCGTCCCCACCATCGATGGCGAGGCCGAGATCACCATCCGCCCCGGTACGCAGAGCGGCGACACCATCAACCTGCCCGGCCACGGCCTGCCGCCCCTGCGCGGCGGGCGGCGCGGGCGACAGATCGTCGGCCTGCGGGTGGTCACTCCGCGCGACCTTGACGATGAGCAGCGGCGGCTGCTCATGGAGCTGGCCCTCAGTCGCGGCGAGAAGATCGACCCGCCCGAACACGAGGGGCTTTTCCAGCGCATCCGCAATGTCTTCAGCGGGGACTCCTGAGATGCCCGCCGCGGGCGGCAAGCGCACCTGGCTGCGCGTGACGGTCACCTGCCCGCCCGATGCCGCCGATGCTGTGACCGTCGCGCTGCTGCCCCTCTCCCCCAACGGCGTCACCATCGATGGCGAAGCACCCGTGCGCATCACCGCGTGGCCTGGCCCGTATACGTCCCCTCCGGCACATCGTGAGGCGGAGGCGGTCATCCGCGAGCTCCTGGCCGCGATCCCCGACGATCTGCTGCCGGGGCCGCCGCCCATCGAGATCGTCCCGGTCCCGGAGGAGAACTGGATCGAGGTCTTCCGCGCGCAGCACCGCCCGGTGCGCATCGGTCGCATCGTCATCAAGCCGACCTGGGAGCCGTGGCCGAGTCCCATGCTGGAGCCGCGCGCCGATGACATGGTCATCGAGATCGACCCCGGGCTGGCCTTCGGCACGGGCCTGCATCCGACCACCGCCGGTTGCGTGCGCGAGGTGCAGGACCGGCTGCGCCGTGGCGCGCGCGTCATCGACTTCGGCTGCGGCTCAGGGATCCTGGGGATCGTGGCCGCGAAGCTGGGCGCGGGCGAAGTGCTGGGCATCGATCTCGACCCGGCCGCGGTTGACGTGGCGCGCCAGAACGTGGCCGGGAACGCCGTGGACGATCGCGTGACCGTCCGCGTCGGCGACAGCCTCGCGGACGTAGGCACGGGCTGGGACATGGTTCTCGCGAACATCAACCCGCCGATCATCGTGCGCGAGGCCCGCGCGGCGCTGGCGGCCCTGGGCCCTGATGGCGCCTACGTCTGTGCCGGCATACCCATCAGCCGCGAGGCGCAGGTGCTCGCGGCGCTGCGCGCGGTCGGCTTCGCGGGCATCCTGCCGCGCATCGAGGGCGAGTGGGTCGCTTTCATCTGCGTCGCCCCGGGCGGGGGGGGCGGTCGATGACCCGCGTGTTCCTCGACGACCGGGCCATGCGCGGCGACCGCGCGGTCGTCACCGGCGGCGACGCGCACCACCTGCACACCGTCCTGCGCATGGGCGAGGGCGACCGCTTCACGGTGGTCGATGAGCGCGGCGCCGAGCGCGAGGCGACCATTGTCTCGGCTGAGCCGGACACGATCGAGGTGCGCCTCGGCCCCCCGCGCGCGGCGCAGATCGAGCCCGCGGCGAGCCTGTGGCTCTACCATGGCCTGCCGCGGGCGTCGCGCCACGAGACGGCGTTGCGCATGTGCACTGAGCTGGGGGTGCGCGGCTTCGTCCCGGTCCTGTCCGCGCGGTCCGTAGTTCGCCTCGATGCGAACGCGATGGGGCGCAAGCTCTCGCGCTGGCAGCGCATCGTGGATGAGGCGGCCAGGCAGAGCGGGCGTACGAGGCCCGCGCTGGTGACCGAGGCGATGGGTTGGCGGGAGGCGCTGGAGCACTTCCGCTCCCTGGAGGCGCCGGGCGTGATGCCCTCGGCCGGCCTGGCGGGGAGCGACGCGCCCTCGCTGGGCGAGCACGTCGCGGCGCTGGCCGCGGAGCGCCCGCCCACCGACCTGGCGCTGTTCATCGGCCCGGAGAGCGGCTTCGACCTCCGGGAGGAAGCGTCGGCGCAGGAGGCGGGCATCGCGCTGGTGACCATGGGCCCGCGCATCCTGCGCACCGAGACGGCTGCGGTCGTCGCCGCCGCGCTGTGCCTCGACCGGCTGGGCGAGTTGGGCGGGGAGGCAGGCTTGACGGCGCGGGGCGGCTGCGGTATTATGCGACCTCACTGACCCACACGCAGCGCACACTCAGGAGGACCCGATCGTGGCTCGACAGGACAGAGATTACCGCGGCGGCGGCCGCCGGGGCGGGGGCGGACGCGGCGGGCGGCGCAAGAAGGTCTGCCGCTTCTGCGCGGCGCCGCGCGAGAACATCATCGACTACAAGAACGTCCCGCTGCTCAAGCGCTACCTCGACGACGAGTGGCAGATCCGCAAGGCCCGTCAGACGGGCACCTGCCGGAAGCACCAGGCGCAGCTCGCCAGCGCCATCAAGCGCGCCCGCGAGATCGCGCTGCTCCCCTTCGTCCCCGAGTGAGCTGAGCGCCGCGGGTGGATATGATGAGGCGCCGGGCCATCCGCCCGGCGCCTTCTCGCGTGTACGCCCCGTCGTCGCGACTGCCTCGTGCTAGCGCCACTGCGTCGCGCGTTCGACCATCTCGGCCTCGTTCTCCCAGGACAGGCGCTCCATCGCCGCTGCAGGCGGCAGCCACTCGGCATCGTCGAAGGTCGGCTCCTCGAAGCGCACCGCGCCGTCGCCGGGGTCCATCTCGAAGAAGAACACGAATTTGCTGATGCAGCCCGCGCCCGTGGGGCTGGGATAGAAGTAGTGCGTGACGCCGAGGTAGCGCCCGACCTCCAGCGCCAGGCCGGTCTCCTCGAAGACCTCGCGCCGGGCGGCGTCCGCCGCGCTCTCGCCCGCCTTGAGCTTGCCCTTGGGCAGGCGCCACTCGTCGGTCTCGGCGTGGTGCAGCACCAGCACGCGCGTGCCGTGGCGGTCGCGTCGCACGACCACGCCTCCCGCCGACAGAAGCTGCTCCACGATCTTCACGGCTCCGGGATCGCGTCCAGCAGGCTCTCAACCACCTGCTCGCTGGTGATGTCGTCGGCCTCCGCGGCGAAGCTGGTGATGACACGGTGCCGCAGGGCCGGCAGTGCCATCTCACGCACGTCCTCGATGGAGGGCACCGGGCGGCCGTAGAGCAGGGCGCGCGCCTTGGCGGTCAGGATGAGCGTCTGCGATGCGCGCGGCCCCGCGCCCCACGCCACCCAACGGCGCACGAACTCGGGCGCTTCGGGCTCCTCCGGCCGGCTGGCGCGCGCGAGCCGCACCGCGTAGTCGAGCACATGATCGGCCACCGGGACCTCGCGCACCGCGTGCTGCAGCGCCACGATCTCCTGCGCGTTCAGCGTCGCCTCGACCTCCGGCTGGTAGGCCGAGGTGGTCTCCTCGACGATGCGCTTCTCGTCCGCGTGACTGGGGTAGCCGACGTGGACGCTCAGCAGGAAGCGGTCGAGCTGCGCCTCGGGGAGCGGGTAGGTGCCCTCCTGCTCGATGGGGTTCTGCGTGGCCAGCACGAAGAACGGGACGGGCAGCGGCCACGTGTGGCCGCCGGCGCTCACCTGCCGCTCCTGCATGGCCTGCAGCAGCGCGCTCTGGGTCTTGGGGGGCGCGCGGTTGATCTCGTCGGAGAGCAGCACGTTGGTGAACACCGGACCGCGTTCGAATCGGTAGCAGCGCTGGCCGGTCTCGGGGTCGGTGTCGAGGATGTCGGTGCCGGTGATGTCGGACGGCATCAGGTCGGGAGTGAATTGCACGCGCGCGAACTGCAGGTGCAGCGCCCGGGCGACGGTGTGTACCAGCAGCGTCTTGCCCAGGCCCGGCACGCCGATGAACAGGCAGTGGCCCTGCGCGAACAGCGCGATCAGCAGGTCCTCAATCACGCGCTCCTGGCCGACGATGACGCGCGACACCTGCTCGAGGATCGCCAGGCGTGCGCGCGCCAGTTCCTCGACGGGATCGATCTCCGGCCGAATCTCCGGGGTCTGATCGCCGGGCATGAGCCGCCGCCTTACACGTCACCGATGGGGTCGGGCCGGAATACTAACAGCCCTCCGACGGGGCGTCAACTCCGAGGCGCGGTGCACGCGGCCCGGGTTGAAGGCAACCCGCGCGCACGTTTGCCAGACGACATGAAGACAGGGGGACGGGCGGCCCTGATCCCCGCAGGAATCTGTCAGCCTGGGCGGAAGTGATGCGTTGGGAGCGCACTCGCCATGTGGAGGTGAACCGCCGTGCTTCGGCTTCGCGGGCCGCGGCGAGGTCGAGGTCGCGGATGATGTGATCACGCTGACCGGTCGTCGGCAGTGGCCGGTGCTGCTCAAGGCCCTGATTGCGCTTGTCGTCCTGCTTGGGCTCTCGTTCCTGCTGCCCGTGTACATCAATGCGTGGCTGGGCGCGGCGGCGATATGGATCGTCACCAACCTGATCTTCCCGCGCCCATCGTCCGTTACTATCCAGCGCTCGGATATCGACGACGTCAGCGGGCGCGGCCGCTGTGTGCGCATGCTGGTGCACACGCAGCCGCCGGCGCGCCCGGTGCTGTCGGTCTTCTGCGCCCGGTCCGCGGCGGGGGCCGATGGGATTCGTGCCGTCCTGGAATCGTCCGTAGACGCCCGACCCACCGAACAGGAGTGAGCGTCGTGATCGCCCTGCGTGCAGCAGCCGCCATCGTCCTGCTCTCGATCGTCCTGGCACCCGCGGGAGGTGAGCCGATCGTGATTGGCGCCGAATCGGTGTTGCCGGTCAACCCCCGCAGCGAGTGGTGTCGGTATGTCAACTGGCGACCCGCAGACGGGGAGGTCGTGGACCTCAATCCGCCGCGCATGAGCTGGCCGTACAACGCCGACTTCCCCGAGGACTTCGGCGACGCGCTGCACAGCTTCACGCTGCAGATAGCCGACGACCCGGAGTTCGCCAACCCGGCGGTGGATGTGACCTGCGAGTTCAACTTCTACAACACGCTGCCGGCGCTGGGCCCGGCGCGCACCTGGTACTGGCGCGTGGGCTACGACGTGGGCACGCAGGCCGAGAAGTGGAGCGCAACGCGCGCGTTCACCATCGCCGATGGCGCGACCGTGTGGGACCGCACGGCGCTGGCCGAGCCCGACCTCGCGGCCATGGGCCATCCGCGCGTGCTGCTGCGCTCGGAGAAGATGGCCGAGCTGCGCGCGCTGGCGCAGACCGATCCGGGCTCGCGGGCCGCCTTCGCGCGCATGCAGCGCCTGGCCGACGGCATCATCGAGCAGCCGTGGTGGGCCGACTTCCCGCAGAGCGACCGCGGCGACGAGCCCCAGCGCGACTTCTACCGCATCGCCGAGGACCTCGCGACCGTGGCCTTCGTCTGGAAGCTCACCGGCGATGAGCGCTACGCCGGCGTGGTCGAGCGCGCGGTGACCTGGGCGAGCTATCCGCCGGGAGGCCGCGCTTCGCCGGAGGGCCTGGGCGGCGACGGCGCTGAGGACGCCACCCAGGGCAACGAGTTCCTGGCGCTGCTCTTCGACTGGCTCTACCAGGACATGACCGACGCGCAGCGGCAGGTGATGATCCAGTCGCTGGAGTGGCGCGTCGATCACGTCATGAACAACTTCGCCTGGCGCGCCGGGCGTTCGAGCGGGCCAATGGTGCGCATGACCTTCCGCACCGACCGCGAGGCGGCGACCTTCGAGGCCGAGGCGCTGGCGCTGTCGGGTGCCGTGCGCGTGGTCGATGACGAGCGCGCCTCCGGCGGCCGGCTGGTCGAGCTGGCGGGCGAGGACGCCGCCATCGCCCTGACGCTGCCGCTCGATCGCGGGCAGTACGTGGTGGAGGTCGCCGCCCACGGCCCGGCGGGCGACAGGGACGCGTTCTTCGTGACGCTGGACGGCGACCGGCCGCAGCGCACCTTTGTGGCCGACTGGGGCGAGGCGTCCGTGACCGTGGTGGTCGAGGCCGCGGGCGAGCACACCATCACCATCACGCCCAGCGAGGTGGGCGTGCGCATCGACCGGGTGCGGGTGGATGTCGCCGGTGACCAGCGCCTGCGGCTGGGGCGCGCCGCCGAGTGGACGCCCTTCACCTGGGAGGTGCACGCCCCCGAACAGGGCACGGCGCTCACGGTTGAACTGTTCAACTACTATGCCGGCGGCGAGGTGTGGTGGGACTCACTGTCGCTCAGCCGCACTCCCGACAGCCCGAACCTGCTGGCGAACGCCGACTTCTCCGCCGCCGAGGGCGAGGCGCCCGCGGGCTGGCGCTTCAACCGCTACCGCACCGAGTCCGAACCGGGCTACGAGGCCGCCGGCGGGCGCGAAGGCACCGGCGCGGTCGGCATCGTCTGCCCGGACGCCAGCGATCGCGGTTCGTGGCAGCAGACGCTGACCATCGACGAGCCGGGCACCTACTATGTGCGCGGCTGGTACCGCACCGATGAGGCGATGACGACGGCCCCGGTGCGCGGGACCTCGCTGTCGGGGATGATCTCCAGCCACCAGTTCGAGGCGAGCATGGACACCGCGGTGTGTGGGTTGGTGCTCTACGAGCACTCCGCCATCGGTCGCGAGTGGTTCGAATTGATGCTCAACTACCTCATCGGCGTCACCTGCGGCTACGGCTTCGACGAGCAGTGGAACGAGGGGGCGGGCTACGGCTCCTCCAAGAACAAGTGGCTGACCAACGCGTCGCTCTATTTCGACACCGCGCTGCCCGACGCGGACCTGGGTCGCAACCCGTTCTACTCGCGGCTGGGGAGCTGGCTGCGCCGGATCATCCCGGTGGGCATGAACCATCACGCCTGGGGCAACCAGGCCAACGCCTCGCGCGGCAATCACCTGGCGGCCTTCCGCAAGCTCGCCTATCTGACCGGCGACGGTCGATTCCTGTACAACTGGCAGAGCTACGGCGGCGAGCTTGCGGGCACGTGGCGGCCGTGGATCGAGTACGCGCTGCCCGCCTACTACGACGAGCCCGCGCCCGTCCCCGAGAGCGATTCGGTCGAGGTCTTCGACATCGGCGGCTGGGCCATGGCCGCCAGCGGGCCGCCCAGCGACCCCGCGACCTACCTGGAGGGCACGGGCGTCATCCTGCAGTGCCGGCCGCGCGGCGGCTACTCACACTCGTTCAACTCCGACGGCTCGGTGCAGCTCCACGCCTACGGCCAGATGATCAACCACGGGGGCGGCACCTCTGCCAACGGTGACGCCTACGCCTACCACACCATGAGCCACAACGTGGTGCTCATCGACGGCCTCGGGCAGGCGCAGCCGGGAAGCGGAATGCGCTATCCGACATACGGCCATATTGCCGGCTACGCGCGTGGCGAGCTGCCGCCGGGCGATGACTTCGTGTATTTCGCCGCCGACCCGACGCTGTGCTATCCGCACGAGCCGGGGAACTTCAGCCGCTGGAGCCTGCCGCTGCACGAGGTCTACACGCAACGCGCTCTCCCCTACCTCGAGAGCTACATTCGTCACGTGCTGTTCGTGCGCGAGCACTACTTCGTCATCTACGACGATCTGCGCTGTTCGGAGCCCGCGACCTTCACCTGGCTGTGGCACATCCTGCCCGACGATCCGCTGAGCTTCGACGCGGAGCGCTTCGCCATCGACTACACGGTGGGCGACGTGGCGGTGCGCCTGCAGCATATCTTCCGGCCCGATGCGCTGGTGCTCGATGACCGGCAGGGCCTGGAGGGACGGACGAACCCGATCACCGGCGAGGACTACCGCGCCCAACTCAGAGGCGACATCATCGAGGGACACAACCTGTGGGTGAGCACGCGCGAGCCCCTCGCGCAGTGGGGCTTCCTCGCGGTGATCTATCCGCAGCCCCCCGGTGGCGAAATCCCGGTCATCGAGCGCATCGATGACCGTACGGTGCGCGTGGGCGAGGACGTGATCTGCTTCGACCCGGCATCAGCGGCCGCGCCCGGGGCGACGATCGTGGTGGACCCGGAGGCGTTTGTGCACCACGGCGGCTAGAGCGCCCGGCCGATCAGCACGCCGCCGACGGTCGCGAGCAGCGCCAGCACAACGTTGGCTGCGATGTTGCCGACCGCCTGCAGCAGGCCCGAGGAACCCGCCAGCGAGAGCGTGTCCAGGGAGAACGCGGAGAAGGTGGTCAGCGCGCCGAGGCCGCCGACGACGATGGCCTCGCGCGCCAGTGGCGACAGGTTCATCTGCGCGCCCGCGCCCGCGATCAGGCCGACGAGAAAGCCGCCGGTGACGTTGACCAGCAGGGTGCCGATGGGGAAGCCCGGGCCGAAGTGCCGTTCGGTAAGGCTGCATGCGGAGGCCCTGAGTATGGCGCCCACGGCGCCGCCCAGGGCGATGGCGACCAGTCTATACACGCGCGTCACTCCTGTAGACGTGCGGGTGCGGCGAGCCATGGGGAGGTACATAGAAGGACCCCTGCCGCCGATCTCAGGCAGGAGTCATCAATCGGCGCGACACGCGTCCGATGGTTGCGGCGGGCACTCGTGCCCGCTCAGGCGAACTCCATCGCCAACGCCGGCGATGATAGCAGAGCGGCCCCGGCGCGTCAAGCGCCGCCGGTGCGTGAGCCGGGGGCGCCCGCATACCGCCGGAGTTCACGCGCGCGAGGACGCCTCCGCGCCTACCGGTCCTCCAGGGCCGCCAGCGCAGTGCGTGCCCGCGCGATCAGGGGGCGCACATCGTCGGCAAGGCATTGCGCGCCCTCCCGTAGTCCCTTCACCTCGGCCCGCGCGCTCGCCTGGTGCGCCGGCCCTTCGACGGCCTCGGCAAGGCGTTCGAGCAGGTTCCGCGCCCATAGGACGGTATGCCGCTCTGATCGGGGGGCCTCAGCCGCGGAGAGTTCGGCCGGCGCCTGCTCGGCTGCGAAGGCGCGAAGGCGCTCGATGATCGCGGCCACGGGCTCGAGTAACCCCTGCGCGACGTCCGGTGCCAGTGGAGTCAACGGGGGCCCGTAGCCGGTCGGTGACACGCCGCTCACCACGGCACGCTCGAAAGCATCGGCCCAGCGTCGCGCCGTCATGTACCGGGCGACGATGTGCCGCCGCCGCTGGCCGGCAAGCAGCCGATTGAGGCCTTCGCGCTCTGCACCATCCTGTTGCACAGCGGACCTCCCATCCATCCACAGGCAGGGGGCGTACACACAGAGACTCCTGCCACTGGTCCGGGCAGGAGTCATCAATCGGCGCGAGCTGCGCCCGATGGTTGCAGCGAGCACTCCGGCTCGCCCCGGCGAACTCCATCGCCAGGTGAAGCGTAGCAAACCGGCACGTGTTGCGTCAAGCGGAGCGAGGGGGGAGTCTCCGGGCCAGACGGCGAAACCCTATGCGGCCGACCGGCAGCACGTTGGTTCGCGCGGATCGAGCGGAGGGATCGTCATGCGCAGTCAGATGTGGGACCTGATGCTGGTGCGGGGGATCCTGGGCGTCATCCTCGGAGTCATGCTGTTCGCGTGGCCCGAGAAGAGCGTCGAGGCGTTCGTCA
The DNA here is from genome assembly GCA_029820295.1 of Candidatus Zipacnadia bacterium. Taxonomy (GTDB): domain Bacteria; phylum Armatimonadota; class Zipacnadia; order Zipacnadales; family UBA5352; genus JALGVA01. The sequence continues at coordinate 12,482 of JALGVA010000036.1, read as the reverse complement.
TGCTGTTCGGCCTCTTCGCCATCCTGGCGGGGCTGCTCAGCATCGTCGGCGCGATCTGGGCCCGCCACCATGTCTGGGGCCTGTCTTTCACCGGCGGCATCCTGACCTTGCTCATCGGGCTGCTGGCCTTCCTGGGGCCGGGGATCACGGCGACGGTACTGGTATGGCTGGTCGCCGTGTGGGCGCTGGTCTTCGGAGTGGTGGAGATCCTGGCCGGCGCCCTGCTGCCGGGTGGGGAGATGCTGCGCGCCGTGGCCATGGGCATCGGCCTCGTGACGGTGGCGCTCGGGGCGCTGCTGCTCGTTGACCCGCGAGTGGGCATCGTAGCGGCCTCGCTGCTGGTCGGGCTCTACCTCCTCATGAGCGGCGCGCTTACCATCTACCACGCGCTCATGCTGCGCTCGGCGAGGCGGACCGTCATCATCCAATAGCGGAAGTGGTCGGGCACACCGGTGCGGGGAGGACACTTCTATCGTGCACCAACGGGACATCACTACTGTGCTCTTACAAGTGGCACCCCAACCGCTTGCAGCCGCGTCACGGTTCTGCTATACTCGCCGCAACAGAGCACAGGCGTTGACGGGGACGAGTAGCTGCCGATCATCCCTGAGACCGCGGTGCGGTCTCCTGAGCGAGCCGGGGGCGGTGCAAGCCCGGCGGGCCCTGATGGCGGCGAAAATCACCCCCGAGCCGCGGACCCAACGCGGGCGTGCGCGCCCGTCCAGTAGGCTCCGCCGGGTCACCTCCGTTATCGGGTAGACGGCATCGGCGCCTCCGGGTAGCCCGTGCCTGCAGAGCGGGCCTCGACGCACGCGCGCGAGGTCAATCAGAGTGGTACCACGGACCTGCCGGGTCCGCCTCTGAGCGAGGCGGGCCCTCTTGTGTACCGGCTCTGCCCGCGGATCCCGAACGCGCCCGTGCACATTGAGGGTGAGGACCTATGCGTAAGGTTTACGTCTACGACACGACGCTCCGCGACGGCTGCCAGGCCGAGAAGATCTCGCTCAGCGTGGACGACAAGCTGCGCATCGCCGCACGGCTGGACGAGATGGGCTTCGACTACATCGAGGGCGGCTGGCCCAACGAGACCGCGCCCCGCGACCGCGAGGTCTTCGAGCGCGCGCGCGATACCGACTGGCGGCACGCGAAGTTCGCCGCCTTCGGCAGCACCCGTCGGGCGGGCATCGCGCCCGAGGACGACGGCCAGCTCGGCTATCTGGTCGCCAGCGGCGCGCCGGTCATCACCATCTTCGGCAAGAGCTGGGACCTGCATGTCACCGAGGTGCTGGGAACCACGCTCGACGAGAACCTGGCGATGATCGAGGACAGCGTCGCCTTCCTCAAGGCCAGCGGCGCGCAGGTGTTCTTCGACGCAGAGCACTACTTCGACGGCCATCGCGCCGACCGAGAGTACGCCCTGGAGACGCTACGCGCGGCCCGGCGCGGTGGCGCCGAGTGCCTGATCCTGTGCGACACCAATGGCGGCTCCATGCCCATGTTCGTGCGCGACGTGGTGGCCGAAGCGGTCGAGCTGATGGACGCCCCCATCGGCATCCACTGCCACAACGACGCGGGTATGGCGGTGGCCAACTCGCAGATCGCGGTCGAGCTGGGTGCGGTGCAGGTGCAGGGCACCATCAACGGTTACGGCGAACGCACCGGCAACGCCAACCTGTGCACGCTCATCCCCAACCTCGAACTCAAGGCGGGCGTGCGCGCACTGCCCGAGGGCCAGCTCGCGGAGTTGACCGAGCTGTCGCGCTGGGTCGATGAGGTCGCCCTGGTGCCGCACGACGAGCGCGCGCCCTACGTGGGCGCGGCGGCCTTCGCCCACAAGGGCGGCATGCACGTCAACGCGGTGCTCAAGACGCCCGCCTCCTTCGAGCATGTCGAGCCGGAGACCGTCGGCAACGAGCGGCGTGTGCTGGTCTCGGACTACTCGGGCGGCAGCACCATCCTGCACAAGCTCCGGCACGTCTACCCCGACCTCGACCGCAAGGACCCGCGCCTGCGCGAGGTGCTGGCGCTGGTCAAGGAGCGCGAGCACGCGGGCTACGAGTACGAGGCCGCCGAGGCCAGCTTCGAGCTGCTGGCGCGCCGCGTGTTCGGCGAAGACTCGCGGCTCTTTGAGCTGCACGGCTTCCGCGTCATCATGGGCAAGCACAGCGAGGACGAGGAGCCCTTCGCCGAGGCCACCGTGCAGCTCGACATCGCCGGTCAGTCCACGCACACCGCCGCGATGGGCGACGGGCCGGTGAACGCGCTGGACGTGGCGCTGCGCAAGGCCCTGCGTGAGCACTACCCGGAGATCGCCGAGATGCACCTGGTGGACTATAAGGTACGCGTGCTCGACGCCACCGAAGGCACCAGCGGGGCGGTGCGCGTGCTGCTGCAGATGCGCAACAACGGCGGCACTTGGGGCACCGTGGGCGTGCACGAGAACATCATCGAGGCGAGCTGGCAGGCGCTGACCGACAGCATCGTCTACGGCATCATCACCGCGCGCGAGAAGCGCGAGCGCTGCCACGAGGCATGAAGGCGAGCGACTGCGACACAACCACGCGGGGAGGATCGACGGCCATCCCGCCCGCGTCGGCGTTGACACGCCGTACCCCCGTGACTACAATCGCCCCGGGGGCTCAGCACACGAGGTGCGCGTGACCCGGTTGGAAGCTGTCGGGGAGCAGATTCGCCGGATCGCCTGCAAGGCCCGTGAGAAGTCGGGCATGGTACAAGTCGTGGTCTCGATGTGACGATCAATGCCGATGCCTGCAGACCGCTGATCGATCTGCCCGAGCGCGCGTGGGCGCTGTCCGAAAGGCCCGTCTGCGCGCCCTCGGAGGCCGGAAAGGACGCGAAGTCCGAGGTCGATCCCGATCTCCATGCCTGATCTCTCCTACGTTGTCACGACCTCGCGCCGCAGTGATCCCGAGTTGGTCGCACGCGCACGCCGGTGGGCTGAGCGGCTGGGCGTGCGTTTCGTGGCGCGTGCGGATCGCAGCCTGTCCAGGCTCTGCCGTGAGGAGGGTGTCGAGGCCGGGCTGACGGTCACCCCGGTGCGCGTCGGACTGGTGATCCCCGCCGAGGGCGTCGAGTACTTCTACCACCCGAGCATGGCGCGCACGCGTATCAGCAACCTGCGCGACGGCAAGGGCGACCCGATGGTCACCGCGATGGCTCTGCAGCCCGGCGACAGCGTCCTCGACTGCACGCTCGGGCGCGCCAGCGATGCCATCGTGGCCGCGTGGGTAGTCGGCGCAGGGGGGCGCGTGGTCGGCTACGAGGCCGATCCGCTGATCGCGGCGCTCACCATCGAGGGGCTCGCCAGCTACGAGATCGAGGGCGCGGGCGTGCAGGAGGCCATGCGGCGCATTGATGCCATGCAGGGGGACTGCGTGGAGGTGCTGCCGGCGCTCGCGGATGACAGCTTCGACGTGGTCTACTTCGACCCGTTCTTCCACGAGCCCGTGAACGATTCGCAGGCCATGCAACCGTTGCGGCGTCTGGGCGTGCATCGGCCCATCCCGGCGAAGGCCTTCGAGGAGGCGCGGCGCGTGGCCCGCCGCCGCGTGGTGGTCAAGCAGCGCGCCGGCGCCCGGGCCACCGAGCCGCCCGTTGCCGAGATCGTGTCCGGCAGCGGCAGCAGCGTGCAGTACGTCGTCCTGGAATGACAACAGGGGCACGATGGCCGCAACATCGCCCCCTTGTCGTGCACCGGCTTGGGCGACCCCGCGCCAGTCGACCAGGATCGGGTGCCCCACCTCGATGTGTCCCACCGTTTAAAGAATGCTCGCCAGATCCTCTGGCTCCGGCGTGTGGAACGCGAATCCCCCGTTACGCGCGAGGGAGGCATTTGGCTCAGCATCGCCGCCGGCGTCGTCCTGGATGAAGGTGACCGTGTGGATGGTGATCCCTGCCGCGGCGGCCGCATCGGCGGCCTCGATGGCGGCGTCGCGCAGGTCGGCGGTGACGTCTTCGGCGGTGCGCACCAGCACGCAGCGGCGCAGTGTTGCGTCCCAGGCGTACTGCGCACTGCCGTTGGGCATGCCGTCGCTGACCAGGACGATGACATGGCGATCTCCACCGGTGCGCGCCCGGTCTGCCCGCCTGAGACCTGCGCGGTCGCGCTGGCGCTGACGTCCACGCTCTCGATGCCGAACAGGCGCGCGAAGGTCATCTTCACCGGTCCGCCCGCCGAGGACGCGGTGCGCCGGGCGGTCACGCGCACCGACGGCAGTCCTACCGTCGGCCAGCCGGTCACCCACGTCCCATCCTCGGCCTCGTAGCCGATCTGGACGTCATCAGGTTCCAGCATGATCTGCTGCTGCCCCAGTACGACGTTGGCGTTGGCCGTGGCCATGGCCTCGGCGGCCACGGCAGCGGCATCGGCGCTGTGGCGCAGCTCGGCCGCGCCCGCCAGGGCCGCAACGTCGGCCGCGTTCTGAAGCTGCTGGCGCGCAAGATGCAGCGTCGCCACATCGACCGTAAGCGCCAGCATGCCCACCAGCGCGGTCAGCGCAATGATAACCATGCTTGAGGCAACGCCGTCTCGCCGTCCGGTCACGCTGCTCAGTCTCCGACGCTGTGCGTAGCTCATGGCAAAGGCAACACCCGTCCGCCATCCGCTCCCCTCCCGCCGACCGTTCGCACGACCGCTCCCTCTCCCCCGCCCGCCCTACTCACGCCGCATGACCACGCGACTGCGCAGCACGACGCTGTCGCCTTCCGAGTCGTCGCTCAGCAGGCCGAACAGATATCCTCCGACCGGGTGATGTGCGTAGCTCAGGCAGACCCGTACGCGGTCACGGTCGGTGGCGTTGTTGAAGGTCCCGTTCGAGCCCAGCGGCCGCCACTCGCCCCAGGTGCAGGTCTCGGGGTTGTAGGGCGCGTACTCGTAGCTTCGGCCCAGGCGTAGCGGGTCGAGCCGGGTCTCGGCGGCATCGATGGTGGCGTCGATCTCCTCAGGGGTTGCGCCCTTCGCCGCGATGCGGGCGGCCTGCCGGCCGAGGTCGTTGAGGGTGAGCATGTCCGCGCCGAGCAGGCCGGCCTCCATGCAGCCGAACAACACAATGACCAGCAGGGGGGCGAGCACCGCCAGCTCCAGCGTGACCGTGCCCCGTATGTTCCCCACGGGTGCGCCGGCCTCTCCCACCCGGATACCGTGGCTCGTCAGCATCGCCGTGTCCTCCCGGCCATCTGATCGTCTCGACGCACGCATGGTCCACACTCGCCGTGTCCTACTCACGAGTAGTCATCCCCTTCGCGGTCAGGATGATGGTCTCGTCCTCAGTCAAGTGCCAGGCCGGCACACAGAACCGGCCGAAGATGACCGAATGTTCGTAGGTCAGCGTCGCCCTGATCCGGTCGCCGCTCTCCGCGCCTTCGGCGGGCAGCGGCCCCCAGTCTCCGCAGGTTCGCGTGTTCTCGTCCCACGGGCTGAGTTCGTAGGTGATGGTGAGGTGGTCTGCCCCGATGCCCGAGACGCCCACCTCCTCGGGCCCGGGGATCTTGCCGAGCGCCAGGTCGCGTGAGAGGCCGCGAGCGGCCGCGCCCAGCGCGACGGCGTCGCGGGAGATCAGGCCCCACTCGATGATGGAGAAAGGGAGCAGCAGGAGGAAGGGAAGCGCCAGCGCCATCTCGACGCTGACCGACCCGCGGCAGGTCCACGCCCCGGAAGCGTCCGGCCGGGCATGAGGCGTACACGCACAAAGCCGCCGCCCGCCCATGGCGGACGCCGCCTTCATGTCCGGGCATCGAGTGCCCGTCACGCCCATCGCTGTCGCTCCCCATGCCGGACTTGTGAACAGATGCGCTACGACATTGCGTCCACGACGCAACTTCGCAACACCTGATCCGCCCAGCCGGGGCCCACGACACCGACAATTGTCTCGCAATCGTGAACCAGCGGCAATAGTGTAACCCAATGCCGGCGGAATTCGCTCTTCGTCGCCTCAGTGTTTCCGCATGATCTCCTCAATGGGTTCCTGCGACGTCCCCTCCCCTCAGCGGCGCGCAGGTGCACGCCGTGCGGGGACGGAATGTCACGTAGACGCCCATGGCTCGCGTTCGAAGGGAGCGTTCCTCATGGCAGGTCGTCCACCGATGGTTGGCGTCGGGATCGTCGGCTTCGGCTTCATCGGCAAGATCCACGCCTACGGCTTCCGCAACGTCTCGCTGTTTTATGATCCACCGCCCGCGATACCGCGCATGGTAGGCGTGTGTACATCGCGGCCGGAGACCGCCGACCGCGCGCGGGAGATCGGCGGCTTTGAGTTCGGCACGTCGCGCTATGGCGATCTGCTGGAGCGCGACGACATCCACGCAATCGTCATCGCCACGCCGAACAACCTCCACCGTGAGCAGGTGATTGCGGCCCTGGAGGCCGGCAAGCATGTGTACTGTGACAAGCCGTTGACAGTCACGTTGGACGACGCGCGCGCGATCATCGCGGCGGCGCGTGCGCATCCGGAGCTGGTGCACGGGATGGCGTTCCAGTGTCGCTTTGCCCCCGCGACCATGCACGCGCGTCAGCTTATCGCCGACGGTTTCCTGGGCGAGGTCTACCACTTCCGCGCCGCGTACCTGCACGCGGGGTACACCGACCCGAAGCGGCCGATGAGCTGGCGGGTCGGACCGTTCGGCGGCTGTCTCGCCGACCTGGGCTCGCACATCATCGACCTGATGCGCTACCTGCTGGGCGACTACGACAGCGTGCGCGGCACGCTCGAGCGCTGGATCGACGAGCGCCCGCTGGCCGACGATCCGTCCACCATGGCGCCGGTCACCGTCGATGACTACGCCTGCCTGCAGGCGCGCATGGCGTCCGGGGCGCTCGGGTTCATCGAGTCCTCGCGCTTCGCCACCGGTACCCAGGACGGGGTGTCGTTCGAGATCTTCGGCGAGAAGGGTGCGCTGCGCTGGAACATGATGGACCCGAACTACCTTGACGCCTACGACGCCACGGCGCCGGGCGGGGAGTTCGGCGGCATGCAGGGCTTCACGCGCATTGCGACCGTGCAGCGCTATCCCGAGCCGAGCGCCCTGCCCTCGCCCAAGCTGCCCGTGGGCTGGACGCGCTTCCATATGCACTCGGTCTACGACTTCCTATGTGGCGTACGCGACGGCGCGCCGCGCACCGCGACCCTCGAGGATGGCGCGATCACTCAGGCGGTGGACCACGCTGTGCATCGCTCCCACGAGAGCGGGGCCTGGGAGCAGGTGCCGGAGGTCTGAGGGCGGGTGCCGAGCATGAGAGAACGGAGCGCGGCCGGCCTGGGGACGTCCGGCCCGCCGCGTTCCGCCCTTACCACGGAAAGGCGTCAGTTTGCCTCGGCGCCCGCCCAGTACAGGAGACGCTCGGCTTCAGCGCGTGCGGAGATCGGCGCGTCCCCGGCATCGACCACCGCCTGCAGGAGCTGGGCGCCGGCCTGGTTCTCGCCGGTCTGCACCCAGGCGTAGCCCAGGGCCACGCGTGCGCGCCAGACGCCGTCCCCCCAGGGCGCGATCTGCAGGTAGGCCATCAAAGCCTCGATCGCGTCGTAGGGCTCGCCGATCTCCACGAGCGACGTGCCGCGGACAAGCAGGGCCTCTGCCTGCAGGTCCGCGGCGCCCTGGTCGGCCGCCTCCAGCGCCCGCGCGGCCCACGCCACCGCGTCGGCGTGCTGCCTGGCGAGGGCGAAGTCGCGCGCGACGGCGAGCGCCACGTGCGCCGAAGGCCGGTCATCCGTCTCGGCCACGGCCTCCCGGGCGCGCAGCAGGGCCGCATGAGCGTCGAGGGCCCGCTGCATCACCTGCACGAAGCGCTCCGGCGACAGCAGCCCCTCCGCGTCATGGACCACCGTGCCGTCGGCCGCGAGGAACTTCACCGAGGGGAAGCTGGACACGAGGTAACGGGTCGCGATCTCGCGCTTGACGAACGCATCGACGTGCACTGACTGGAAGCGCGAGGCAAGGTCGGTCACTACCGGGTCGGTAAGCGTCTCGTTCTCGAACTCCTCACACGGCCCGCAGCCCTCCCCGCGGAAGACCACCATGATCGGGCGGCCGCTCGCGGCGGCAGCCGCCTGCGCCGCTTCGAAGCTCTCGTGCCACGTGAGCGCACGTTCCGCCCATCCGGCGGCGCCGGTGGCGAGTGCGCACAGGATGATGGCTGCCTTCAAGGGTCTGTTGGATGGTCGCATAGCATCACAGTCACGCAGACGTCCGCGCGGGCCCGGAAGTTCCCCCGCGCGCGGTTGCGCAGAGGATTCGCCACCCGGGGGCCGAAGTGTCGAGCGCAAACTGAGGCGTTGCCGCGCGAGGAGCATCAGCGATGGCTGTGATCCAACTGCTGCACACCGCGGACGTACACCTGGACGCGCCGCTGGGCGCGTTGGGCGAGCAGGGATCGAGGCTGCGTGCCCTGGTGCGTGAGGCCTTTGTGCGCGTCATCGATGCGGCACTCGAGCGCGAGGTGCAGCTCGTCATCATCGCCGGCGACCTCTTCGACACGCGTACGCCCGCCGGCGCCACGCTCGACTTCGCGCTGACGCAACTCGGCCGGCTCTCAGGCGCCTCGCCTGCGATCCACGTCGCGCTGCTGCCCGGCACTCACGACTGCCGCGCCGAGGGCGGGCTGTGGGACTCGCCGCGCATCACCGGTCTGCCGCACACGGTCCACGTCCTCGCCGACCCCGAGGGGGCGACGGCCGTGGTGCCGGACTTTGATCTCGCGCTGCACGGATGCCCGCATCTGTGCGGGCGGGGTGGCCAACGGCCGGTGGGCGTCCTGCGCGCGAGCGACGACGCAGGCATCAACGTCGGCGTCGCCCACGCCTCGTTCGAGCGCGGCGATGTGAAGGATGACAGCATGTTCGATGCTGCGGAGATCGCCGCCACCGGCCTCGACTACCTGGCGCTCGGGCACTGGCATTCGTGGGAGGAGCACTCCGTCGGCGACGCCGTTGCCGTCAACCCCGGCAGCCCCGAAGTCGCGGGCTTCGGCGAGCGGGAGCCCGGAGCGGTCGCGCTGGTCACGCTCGGCGACGGCCCGGCGCGCGTCGAGCGCGTGCCCATCGGCCGCCTGCGCGCAGTCTCCCTGGAGATCGAGGCCGGCGACCTCGGCGGCACCGAGGACCTCGTTGCGCGTGTGTCGGAGCACGCCGATCCCGACTGTCTGTTAGAACTCACGCTCACCGGCCTCGCGCCGCCAGGCGTGCTCGTGGAGACCGACACGCTGCGGGAGCGGCTGGCCGACGACTTCTTCGCGCTACGCATCCGCGATGAGTCGCACCCGGCGCTCGAGGGCCTCGACGCCGAGGCCTTCGACGACCGCCTCACGCTGGGCAAGTTCGTGAAGCTGGCCCGTCAGCGCATCGAGGCCGCCGACGATGACCGCGAGCGGCGTGTCGCCGAGCGCGCGCTGCACATCGGCGTCGCCATGCTCGCCGACCACGAGGGGGGACGCGAATGATCCTCCGGAGCCTTCGCCTGCAGCGATTCGGGCGCTTCGCCGACGCCTCCTGGGAGTTCGAGCCGGGCCTGAACGTGATCCGCGGGTCCAACGAGGCGGGCAAGTCCACCATGCGCGAGGCCATCGTGCGCCTGCTCTTTGACCGCACCATCATCGGCACCAGCAGTGGGAAGTTCCTCGGCTTGCGCACGTGGGGTGAGACCCGGGACTTCGTGCTCAGCGGGACCGTCAGCATAGGCGGCAACACGTTCGAGCTGACCAAGGACTTCGAGGCGGACAACATCGAGCTGTGCGAGGGTGACCGCGTGCTGACGGACTTCGGCCTGGTCAACGAGCGCCTGCACTCGCGTGAGGTCTACGAGACCACGGCGTGTGTGCGGCAGGCGGAGTTCGCGGCCCTCGAGGCCGGCAGCGAGGTCAGCGATCTGCTCCAGCAGACGCTGGCGGGACCGGGCGCGCAGGCGGGCGTGCAGGATGTGATTGAGGACCTGAGCGGCCAAGTCTCCTCGCTGGCGCGCGGCCTGGACCGCCCGGCGAAGCGCCCCGGCCAGGTGCAGGCGACCATCGAGGAGATCGCGCGTCTCGACGCCGAGATCGAGCGCCTGCGCCCGATAGTGGTCCAGGCCGAGGACGCGCGCCGCCACCTGGAACTCGGCGTTGAGCGGCAGGCGGAGGTCGCGCGCGAGCTGGAGCAGGCGAACGAGCTGCTCGAGCGCGTGGAGCGCCGCACGGAGCTGCAGCGACGCTTCGACGACCTCAGCGCGCAGTGTGCGAAGCTCGAGGCCACGCTGCGCCGCGCTCGGGAGCTGGAGCACGAGGTGGGCGTCCTCGAAGGACGCCTCACGGAACTGCCCGATCTGACCGATGAGCAGGTGCAGGCGATGCGCGAGCTGGAGGCCGACCGTGCGCAGGCCGAGCAGGCGCTGCCGGCAGAAGTCGAGCGCGCCGAGGAGCTGGCCGCCGCCGCCTGCGCCGCCGAGGAGGCGCTGCGGGCCGCGCAGAGCGATCTGCCCGACGCCGCGCGCGTGCGCCACGCCGAGGAATTGGACCGGGAGATCGCCCAGGCCGAGAAGGAGCTGGCAATCGCCCGCGAAGCTGCGCTGACGGCCGGAGTCGAGCTGTCCGCGGCCGAGAGCATTGCGCGCTCCCGGCGCAGCCTGCTGATCGCGGCGGTCGTCGCGGTTGTGACAGGCGCGGGGCTGGCGCTGGCGACCTCCGCGACCTGGACGTGGGCGATTGCCGTCGCGGGCGTGCTCGCCGGCCTTTACAGCGCCCTCGTGTTCCGCGTGCCCGCCATGGGCGAGCTGGCAGAACGCCGCGCCCAGGCCGAGGTACGCGCGCACGAGCTGCAGACGGCGGCCGAGGCGATGACCGGAGAGCTGGAGGCGCTGCTCGGCGATGACACCGATGTCCGCACGCTGCGCGAGCGGCTGGAGGCGGGGGCGTCGGCGCTGCAGCAGGCGCGCGACGAACTCACCGCGGCGAGAACCTCGGCTGCCGGCGCGGCGCGGTCCGCCGACCATGCGCGGCAGCGGCTGGAGATCGCGCAGGCCCGTCTCGAGAAGCGCCTCGCCGACCTCGGCTTCGAGTCGCCGGACGATCTGCTGGCAGCCGCGAACGAGGTCGCCGCTGTGCGCGGAGACCTCGGAGACGCGCGCGCGACGCTGCGTGGCCTGCTGGGAGACCGGACGGTCGCGGAGTTGGATGCGGAGTTCGCGCGCCTCAACGCCGACCGCCTGGGCCTGCAGACCGAGCTGGAGAAGCCCGAGATGGCCCTGGCGGCGATGGACGCGGAGGAGTTCGGGAAGCTAACCGCGCGCGTGCGCGACCTTGCCCGCGAGCAGGAGACGCTCGCCAAGCAGATCGCCGAGGCGCGCGCGGCGGCCTCCCATCCCGAAGCCGATCCCGAGCGCCTGCGCTCCCTGGAGGAACGCCGGGCGGCTGCGCAGGAACGCCTTGAGCGTCTGCGCGAGCGCCTGGATGCGCTCCGGCTGGCGCACGAGCTGTTGGAGCAGGCCTACCGGGAGACGTTGACCAGGGCCATCGAGGTGCTGGAACCACGCAGCGCGGAGCTACTGTCGGGCCTCACCTGCGGACGCTACCAGCGCATCAGCTTCGACCGGACCACCCTGGCCCCGTCGGTCTACTCAGCGGAGAAGGGCGACGCAGTGGACCCGGACGAGGAGCTGAGCTGCGCCACGCGCGAGCAGGTCTACCTCGCCGCGCGGCTGGCGCTGACGCGGCTCTTGTGGCCGGAGGTCTGCCCGCCCATCATGCTCGACGACCCGCTGGTCAACTTCGACGCGCAGCGTCGGCAGCAGGCGCTGGGCATAATCCGCGAGCTGGCCGCGGACGCGCAGGTGCTGCTGTTCACCTGCGACGACAGCTACGACCACGCCGCCGATCACCTGATCATCCTCGAGTGCGACTGACGCAGCTAAGCCCTTGCCGCGCGGGGCCGGTTGTGTGTATGATTGTGGGCGCGGAGGGGTGACCGAGCGGCTTAAGGTGACGGTCTTGAAAACCGTTGTGCCTTCGGGCACCGGGGGTTCGAATCCCTCCCCCTCCGCCAGTGACGCGTGCGCGACGGCGCCCTCATCTGCGAGGGCGCCGCTTCTGACCTCCCACTCAATCCCCGCTCAGGCGAATTCGCGTGACAGCGCGTAGGTCCAGTCGTTGGCGCGGTAGCCGAAGTTGCTGTAGAACAGGCACGCGCGGTGGTTGGTCCAGCTCGTCGAGATCACCGCGTGCCGGTAGCCCCTGCCGTGCAGCTCGCCCAGCGCGGTCGCCAGCAGGAAGCGCCCCAGGCCCCGTCCCTGCACCGGCTCCTCGACGCCCAGCCACTTCGTGAGGAAGTGGTCCTGCGCGTCCGCGGCGTCGGTGAACTCGCCCAGTGACAGGTTCTCGCACACGCCGACCTCCTGGCCCTCCAGCAGCGCGCGCACGGTCAGCCCGGGCAGCTCGCCGCGGCCCTCGCGCCACTCCAACCGCAGCTCCAGCGGGAGAGGCGGCTCGCCGGGCGCCGGCGGCC
>JALGVA010000035.1 GCA_029820295.1 Candidatus Zipacnadia bacterium | reverse complement strand
CACGCCGCGCTCAGGTCGATCACCGTCTGCATGTGCTGGAAGGCGTAGGGCCCGGCGCGCACGATGAACACGAAGCGCATGGCGCCGTCCGGTTGCCTGCAAGGTGTGCGGGCATGACCTGCGAGATGAACAGGTTCATCCCTGAGTCCCTGGCCTCGCCCACGTAGCTCGCCGCGGCGGCCGTGGCGATGATGAAGCCCGCCATGACCGTGTCCAGCGGGCCCGAGAACACAATGATGGTCGCGCTCTTCGCTTGCTCGTTTCCGATGACCCACCTCCAGCCCCCTACTGCAGCGCGATGACGGCGGTGAACACGCCGTCCTCCTCGGTGGGTGACGTCAGCTCATCCCCGTGTGCCTCGGCCCAGGCGTGCACGTCAGGCTCGAAGCCCGGATCGTCCGCGGTCACCGTCACGCTGTCCCCCGGGGACAGCGTCTTTGCCGGCTTCGCCAGCTTCACAATCGGCATCGGGCACGCGAGCCCGGTGCAGTCGAGTGTCTCGTCGGCCATTAGAATGCTTCCTCCGCACTCAGCTCACTGCACGGCTGTGACGTGCCGCCGCACCTGAGTGTCTGCGCTCTCGCGTCCAAAGGCCTGCCGAAGCGCGCGCTGCGCCGTAGCAATGGTCATGGATCACGCGCGAGTCCCCGTGCGCACGTACCTGCGCATCCGCGCTTCCGGGTTGCGCGGACCTCGCATCCGTCGGCTCCCCGCGCCCGCGGGCGCTTCAGGCGACGCCCGGCCAGTTCCCTGTGCCGGTCGCCAGGGTCGATGCCGTCCCCTTGCTGCGCGCCAGGGTCTGCTCGGCCTCGCGCGCCGTGATGACGCCACCTGAGATTCTTTGAGGAGGGGGGACCGCGAAGCGGTCGGGGGAGGGGCTTTCTTCCAAGAAAGCCCCTCCCCCACAGCCGTCGCCGTCTGCCTTTGCCGTCCGCCTACCGCACCACCGGGCCGACGCGCACCGCCTCGCCGAAGCGCGTGGCGGCGGCGATGTTGAGTTGGCCGGAGCCGGTGGTGATGGCGAAGCTGAACGACAGCTCCCCGAGCTGGTAGCCCGGGAAGTTGGTGTACCAGAAGTTGTTGGTGAGCCACGAGTATATGGCCGAGCGGCTCATGTGCAGGTGGTCGGCCCATCTGCCGAAGGTAATCTCGCCGAGCTGCACCAGCGGCGCCTCAACGGCGGTGACCAGCGCCCAGCGATCCGCGCCCTGCAGGGCCGCGAAGTGCTCCACCGCGTAGTAGTCGCGGCAGGTTCCGGGGAGTTGCTCGGCCTCGGCCTCGAAGACCGCGTCGCAACTGTGCAGCAGCGCGCGCGGCGCCGCTTCGATGGCAAACGGGAAGGCGACGTAGAGGCCCTCGTAGCGTTCGCAGGGCTGCTTGTCGAGGCGCACCGTCACGTCGATGCGCCGCAGCCCGCGGCAGAGGCGGATCTCGGTCTCGAGGTGGCGCACGAAGGGCAGGCTGCTGCGCCAGGTCAGGCTCGCGAACACCGGCCCCGACTGCACGCCCACCAGCTCCGCGCCCGCCAGCGCGCCTTCGCGCACGAACGGCGCGTCGGTGCGGCGCTGCCCGTACGGGATCTCGGTGTAGCCGCGCTCCCAGACGGCCGCGCGGTCCTCGCGGCTGCCGATGTGCTCGTGGATGGTCTCGGCGAAGCCCCAGGGCGCGCGCGCGTCAAGCTGCTCCTCGCCGCTCGCCAGCTCCACGATCGACGCCACGCGGCCGTTCGCCTCGAAGACCAACCGGTAGTGCTCGTTCTGCAGCACCAGCTCCTGGGCTGCGCCGGCGTCCTGCGCGACCGCGACCGTCCCGGGGATTGCCGTCAGTGCAAGCGTCTCGCCCGGCGCGACGTCCACCACCGCCCACGCCCGGCTCGGCGCGAGCGGCGTCGCATCTGAGTGCTGCACCGGGATGGTCGTGCCATCGGCGGCGCGCAGTCCAATCACATCAGCGTCCAGCGCCGGCAGCGCTACGGGCTCGCGCAGGGGATGCGCCAGCGGATTGAAGATCGTCACCTGCGCCGCGCCCGGGCCCGCCTCTACAACCGTGGCGTCGCGATGATCCAGGTCGGCCTCCTCGGCCGCCTCGGGGCGCAGGGCCGCAGCCAGCTCATCCTCCAGTCGCCGCGCCATGTCATGCGCGCGGTAGATGCGCGCCGACTTGAACGCCCAGGTCGCCCGGCTGTGAAACGAGTGCGGGCGCAGCGCCATGCTCTGGCAGCCGAAGGTGTGTTCGTCGAAGAGCAGCAGCTCCTCCCAGATCGGCCACAGGTCGCGCTCGTCGCCCACCTGCTCCTGGAGGGCCTCGATGCGCCGCAGGCGGCAGTGCGTCTCGCGCGACAGGCCGCTCTCGTAGGCCGCCGAGCCCAGGCCCTCGGACCACCAGTCCGGCCACGCAGCGCGGTGGCCGGTGAAGTCGCCGCCATGGAGCGCCATCATACGCTCGAAGAACTCGCGGTTGGTGGCCATGCGCATGCGCGGCAGGTCGCCGCGCTCATTCCACGCGCGCACCTGCTCGGGCAGCTCGGCCGACGGCGGGTAGTTGTCGGCCGCGAAATGCAGCGCCAGCACGCGCCAGCGATAGCCCTCGTCGGCGAGCTGATCGACGTAGGCCATCACCTTCTGCTGCATGGCCTCCGGCCCCTCGCGGAACCCCAGCACATGGCCCTCGCCGTACCAGCCGTTGCGCCAGTCGGTGAGCCAGACGAGCACGCGCCCGCCGTTCGGCCCGATCCACCAGAATGGCCGCTCGACCTCGACCGGCTTGCTGACCATCGAGTTCGGGCATGCGCACAGCCAGGGCAGGCCCTGCTCGGCGAGGATGTCGGCGAGGCTCCAGCCCTGCCCGGGGATGTCGATGGTCATGGCCGTGGTAACCTCGAAGTCGTGCGCGCGCGCCAGGTCCAGCGCGGGGCGCAGCGCCATCTCGAAGCCGCGGCGGTCGAACAGCTCGGTCGGGTCGAGGAAGAGGCCACACAGCTCGAAGCGTCCCTCGCGCAGGCGCGCGAACAGCTCATCGGCGCGCTCGGGGTGGCGCTGCAGGAAGCGCACGACCGGCCACGAGACCTCGCTCACCCAGCGGAAGCGCGCGTCGTCGGGGTAGTCGTCGGTGGCGGCGCACAGCTCGAGCGCCCGGGCGACGTACTCAACGTGCAGCTCCTCGACCACCGGCTGCAGGTCGGTGTAGCCGACATCGACGTGGGTGTGATGCAGGACGTAGATCTCCTCGATGGCCATGGCTGCCTCGCTGGGACGGGCGGATGTACTCGGCGGCATGGTTCGGCTCCCGCGGCGGGATACCTGCCGGGGGGCCGCTACGCCGGGGTGGACGGTCCGAGGTGGGCGGCGAGCAGCTCGCGCAGCTCGGTCTCGGCGGGCACCGAGCCGCTGAGCACCAGCTCGCCGTTGATGACCAGCCCGGGGGTCACCACGGGCCCGAAGGCGATGATCTCACCCAGGTCAGTGACGTGTCGGACCTCGACATCGGCGAGGCCCATGGCCGCCGCCACCTGCACCACCAGCTCATGCAGAGCGTGGCAGCGCTTGCAGCCGGGGCCGAGCACCTGGATCGAGCCGCGCGGCTGCGGGCGGGGCATCGTGGCATCCTCTTCGGCGGGACGGACGTCGGCGCAATAGCGTGATATCACCGCCAGTGCGTTCGACAGGCGTTCCACCTCGGCCTCCAGGTCGGTCGCCCAGCGCTCGAGGACCTCCAGGCGCGTCTCCGGCGTGACCTCGACGCCCGCTGCGTCGCCGGCGTCCCCGCCCTGGGGCGGCTCGCCGTCGCCGGCAAGCAGCCGCTCGACCTCGCTCTCGGGGATGCGGTGCTGGCCGCCGGGCAGCTTGGTCGAGGCCAGCGCGCCGTCGTAGATGTAGCGCTTGATGGTGGGGACGCTCAACTGCAGGCGCTCCGCGGCCTGGCTGATGGTCAGATAGCGCATGATGCTCCTCCGCACGGCCGGGTCAGGCGCCGGCGATGGCATAGAGGCCGAGGCCGATGATAGCCCAGTCCCCGGCGATCCGCAGCACGCGCCGCCGCAGCCGAGCGCCGTCCGCGGTGCCGATTCGGGTGGCTACTCGATCTCGGCGCCGGCGGCACGCAGCTTCGCCAGCAGCTCTTCGGCCGACAGGACGCCCTCATGCCGCGAGACCTCCTCGCCATCGGCATTGAGGAAGATCTGGGTGGGCACCATGCGCAGGCGGAACTGCGCGGCCTGCTGCGGGTAGACTGTCGTGTCGAGGATGAGCACCCCGACCCGGCCCTCCAGCCGCGGCTCCAGCTCCACGATCATCTGCCGCATCTGGCGGCACTCGTCGGTCTCGTCGCCGCCGAACGCGATGAGCGTCGTCAGGCCCTCCACTGGTGGGATCTGCGGCGGCTCGGCCGTCTGCTCCATGCCGGCGGGCAGCTCGCAGGCGCAGACGGCGTCGTCGCTGCCCGCGGCGGCCGGGATTGCCTCCGATGGCGTCACGCGCCCCTCACCGACCTTCAAGCCGGCCACGAACGCCAGCGTGGCCGTCACCACCAGCAGGCTCACGAAGTGGTAGGTACGCATGACGATCCTCCGGCTCGCGCGGCGTGGTGCGCGCCGCTCACGGCACGTTCTTCCACAGATTGCGCGGCGACAGCGTCTGCTCGTAGCGGTACCACTTCGCGTGACCGTCGAAGAACATGTAGTTGGCGCCGCCATTGTGGCGGCTGAGATCCTCCGGGTAGTGGTGTACCGGCGGGATATGTTCGCTGTCCTGCACGTGGTAATGCGGGCAAACGCGGCAGGTGGCCTTGCTGGACTCGCCGATCATGATCATCTCGGCCGGGCAGTAGACCTGGGAGAGCGACCCGTAGTGGGGCAGGCCCACATAGTTCACGCTGGCCGGGTTAAGGGTAAAGCCGGTGCAGATGTAGCCGTAGCTCGCGACGACGTCGTGACCCCCCACGGCGCCGCGGTGAGTCGGGCAGACCAGAACCTGGTGGCTGGCCACGTACGGTTGGATCATCTCGAACCAGTAGGCAAGCACGGGGCCGGACAGGTCGGGGCGGTGGCAGTGAGTGAGGTACATCTCGTCGTAGTCCTGAGCGTACATGATGGCCGCCGTGCCGAGCTGCTTCAGGTTGCTCAGGCAGCTCGTCTGCTTGGCCTTCTCACGCGCGCGGGCGAAGACGGGGAAGAGGATCGCGGCCAGCACGGCAATGATGGCGATGACCACGAGCAACTCGATGAGCGTGAAGCCCGCATGGCGCACTGGAATCCAAGGCCCCCTCGGTCCCGGCAGGCGGTCGGCGCGTGAGGCCAAAGGATATCATAGCGTATCAGCTCAGTCAATAACAGATCACGACTCGTGCGGGGCACGGGGCCTCATGCGCATGTGGTCGCGGGCCCCCGGGAGGTGCCACGCGACCACGAAGCGCATTGAGTCGGCGAGAGCGGGCCCGACACAGCCGGGAGGAACGCCATGAGAACGCTGCACCGCCTCCACATGGCGCTCGCCATCACCATCGCGGGCGCGGCCTGCGCGGAGCCTGTCGTGCTGCAGGCCGAGGACCTCGCGTGCGACACCGAGGCCTGGGTCGCGCGCGAGCAGACCGACCGCTACGCCCCCGACAGCGGCCTGCGCCACCTGTGGGGCGCGACCGGCGGCGAAGGCATCGCGACGCACGAGGTCACCATCCCCGAGGCCGGCCACTACGTCATCTGGGTGCGGCACACGGTCATGGCCGGCGATGAGCGCGGCTACAACCGCGGCGCCTTCGCGCTGAGCATCCGACGCGGCGACGAGACGCTCGCCGAGGGCCGTTTCGACGAGGAGCCGCCGGACGATCCACCGGGGCGCATCCACGAGTACCGCTGGAGCCGCTGCCAGGCCGACCTGCCCGCGGGCGAGGCGCGCGTGGAGCTGAGCAAGCTCGAGCCCATCGACTGCTCGGGCTGGACACGCTACGTGGACGTGATCGTACTCAGCGCCGACCCCGAGTACGAGCCCGACGTCGCCGACTTCCAGCCGAAGACCTGGCTGCGCGTCACCCTCGGGCTCACCGAGACGCCCCCGATCTACATCCACTGCTTCGCCGACCACTTCCGCGCGCCCTGGTACATGCACTTCTCGCTCTCGAAGGACGGCTTCGAGCAGCGGGTCGCGCCGTCGGGCGGCGCGCGTAGCTTCCTGACCGCCGGCGAGTCGACCCCCTGGTGCGACATCACTCCGGCGATCCACGAGGACCGCGGCGCGCGGCTGGAGCTGCGCGGGGCGGAGAGGTACTCCTACGATGAGTGGCTGCCCGCGCTCGACGCCACCTTCGACTTCGCCACCGCGCCGGGCGACGACGCCATCGTGAAGTCCTTCCACCGCGAGGGCCCGGGCGCGGGGCTGGTGGTCATCACCCCGGGCGTGCTCAACGCCGACACCGCCGATCAGCTCGTCTGCGACCGCGACTTCGTGGAGCGGAACGTGGCTCTGGCCTCGATCGTCCCCGAGGTGACCTTCGGCAGCCGGCCCGAGCTGTTCCCGTTCTTCCTGTCGATGGGCCTGCGCGCGGGTCTGTTCGCGCCCGACATCCGTGAGGCCGAGTACCGCATCGCCGCGCAGATGGGCTTCAACGGCAGCTCCGACCGCCCGGACGAGATGATGCGCTCGCTGGGCTTCTTCGCCACGCGCACCGGCACTACGTCGTGGTACATGGACAATGACTGCTACCTGCAGCCACAGGTCGAGCGCATCCGCGAGCGCATCGCGCAGTCCGCCGCCGGCTGGGACGAGCCGCCGACGGTCGTCATGTTCATGGACGAGCCGGGCGCGCGGTCGCTCGAGCACGCCGCCTCGTGCGCGGTGTGCGCCGAGGCCTTCCGGGCCTGGCTGCGCGATGAGATGCGTGTGCCGCTGGAGGAGCTGGGGGCGGCGACCTGGGACGAGGTCGCGCCGGTGACCGCCGACGCACGCGAGAGCGCGCCGGCGCTCTACTACTGGTCGCAGCGCTTCCGCCCGAAGGCCTTCGCCGACTTCCTGCGCCTGCAGACGCGGGAGATCAGTGACGCCTTCCCCGGCCCGCCGCCGGCGACGGTGAACTTCAGCGACGGCGCGGTCTACTCAGCCAACATGTACGCGCAGGGCGCCGACTACTTCCACATCTTCGGCACCGGGGCGCTGACCATGGCCTGGAGCGAGGACTGGTCGAACATCTCCTCCACCTACCAGTGCTGCGGCTACAACGTGGACCTGCTGCGCGCCGCCACCGCCGAACGCGGCCAGCCCATCGGCATGTACGTGATCACCAGCTACGGGCGCACGCCGCTGGATGTGAAGCTCAAGGCCTACAGTAGCCTGGGCCGCGGCGCCCGGGTGCTGCAGAGCTTCGCCTACGGCCCGCAGTACGCGGGCCACGAGCCCAACTGGTACCTGCGCGGCGAGATGTACCACCCGATGACCGAACTCTCCCGGGAGATCGGCGGCGCCGAGGACCTGCTCATGCAGGCCCGGCGCGTTCGGGCGGACGTGGCCTTCCTCTACTCGACCACCTCCGACATCTGGACCGTCGGCGTCAACGACCTCTACGGTCACGACCGCATGCACTCCTACCTGGCGCTGATCCACGCGCAGGTGCCCGTAGACTTCCTGAGCGAGGAGCAGGTCGCCGCCGGCGCCCTGGAGGGCTACCGGGCGCTCTACGTCTTCGGCCCCAACCTGCACAGCTCGGCCGCCGGGCCGATCGCGGAGTGGGTGCACGCCGGCGGGACGCTCTATCTTGCAGCCGGCGCGGCGGTCGCCGACGAGTACAACCGCCCGGCGCGCCCGCTTGATGAGGCGCTGGACCTGCAGCGCGGCGAGGTGCGGACGCTGCAGACGCACCTGGGGCCCGGCCGCTACCTCGCGAATCTGGAAGCGCAGGATGGTGCCGAGTTCCGCGGAGCGGAGATGGGCGTGTTCGGAGTGCGGCAGGAGATCTCCGGCGAGCGGGTGCTGGCGCGCTTCGACGACCGCGCGCCGGCGCTGGTGCGCGTGGCCGCCGGGGAGGGCACGGTCTTCGCCTGCGGGATGCTGCCGGGGATCAGCTACATCCACGCGGCGCTGGCGAAGCGTGACGCGCTCGGCTCGCCGGCGCCGCGCGAGGATGACGCGATGGACCTGATGCTGCGCGGCAGCTTCGCCAACCTGGAGCCGCAGGAGCTGAGCTACAACCCGTGGGAGTATCCGACGGCCGAGCGCGAGCTGCTGCTGCTGGCGGCCGAGCACGCGGGGGCCCGCAAGCCGGTGGCGCTGAGCCGGCCGCTCATTGAGGCGTTCTACCTGGAGGGCGAGCGCGGCGCGGTGGTGACGCTGGCAAACTACTCGCTGCAGCCGACCGATGCGCTGGCGGTGACCGTGCGGGTCCCGCGTATCCCGGCGCGCGTGGAGAGCGTCCGCTACGGCGACTTGTCCTTCCAGGCCGATGGCGACACCATCCACCTGGTGCTGCCGCTGCTCGACACGGACATGCTGAAGCTCTACTGGTAGGCGCGGTGCTCTCTTAGCGCCAACGGGCGGGCGGGGCGGGAGCGCCGCCCCGTCTGACGACGCGGCTGTTGTTGTTGTGCCCCCGGCGCCCTCGCCAGGGGGGGGGCCGAAGGCCCGCGCTGCCCTCGTCGTTGCCGTCGCTGGTAGCTGAACGCTGGTAGCTGGACGCTGGTAGCTGATACCTGGCGGCTACTGCGTGTGCGCCGCCGACGTCGCCAGGTGCGTGCGGATGCCGTGGAACGGGAAATAGCCCGCGCGCACCAGTCCTTCCTCACGCGCCGCGCGAAGCTGCTGGTCGATCACCTGATCGGCCAGCGCGTGGCTCGGCCAGGCGTGCTGGATGTAGGTCACGCCCAGTAGCGGCCAGATGCGCGAGGTGTCGCCGCCCAGGTGCTCGTCGGCCAGTATCTTGAGGGTGCGGCACTCGGCGCGGAACAGCGGCGTGCTTGCGGTGTACTGGCCGACGCACACCCAGTCGAAGATGTCCTCGGCCAGCCAGCGCGGCCAGTCCTGCTTCGCCCGGTCCGCGTCCGGCGCCAGCCGCGCCCACACGTAACCCGCCAGCTCGGCGTCGGCCCGCGCCCCGCGCACCGCGTCGCGCAGCTCCGCCATGTAGGCCGTGATGCTGTCGCGCTGGAACTCCACCCAGTCGGGGTCATAGGCGTCCACGTCGTCGAGGCTGCGCCCGTAGCGCTCCGCAAACAGCGCCCGGCAGCGCGGGCAGAAGCAGCCCCCGCCCGGCCGGCAGGCGTCCAGCGCGATGCCCGCGACGTCGTAGTTGCGCACGATCTCCGCCACCAGCGCGGCGTGGAAGGCCCGGACCTGCGGGTTGTTGTAGCAGTACCAGGTATCCGGCGAGTCGTCGGCGCGGATCATCGCCCAGTCCGGGTGCGCGGCCAGGTCCACCTCCTGCGCCCAGCCCAGCGCATAGCCCGCGTAGATGGCCACGCCCTGGCGCCGGCCCTCCTCGACCGCCAGCGCGAGCCGGTCGTACTCGGGCGGCTCGGAGTTCGAGATCTCGCTCATGTAGGCGTCGCCGCGTGTGCCGCGCGCGCCGAACACCAGCCGGCGCACCCCCGCCGCGGCCGCATCCGCCACCAGCCGCCGGATGCTCTCCGCGCCCTCGCCGGGGGCCTCGGCGACCTCGTATGAGCCCGAGCCCCAGCCGACCAGCTCCAGCGGCGGCAGATCGCCCGTCTCAGGCGGCGCCTCGCCGACCGGCACGGTCGCCGCGATGGGCTCCTCGACCAGGCCGTCTGGCGTCGCCAGCCGCACCCTCCCGCCGACCGCGACCTCGTTCGGCGCATCGCCATCGTTCGCCCAGACATAGTCGCCCGTGGGCATGCCATCAGGGCCGACCTGCTCCCGCAGCTCAGCCCGCCGATCGCCGGCTCGGACCGTCAAGCTCAGCCCGTGCAGCGGCACTACCGTGCCCTGTGCGTCGCGCAGCGTCGGCGTGACCGCCACGCCCTGCGCTGTCCGGCGCGCGGTGACCTCGACGGCGTACGCGCTCAGGTCGGCCAGCGAGAACGGCGCCGCCACGCCCGACGGGCCGACCGCGAGGCTCAACGGGTCGAGCTTCACCGAGTCCCAGTAGCTGAAGGTCGCGCCGGTGCGCGCATCGACGTAGGGCTCGCCCTCGGGCTGCTCGGTGCCGTAGATCAGGAAGCTCTTGAAGCGCTCGGTGATGACGGCCCACCCGCCCGGAGACAGTTCTCCGGCGTTCCCGTGCGAGGCGCCGCACATGGTCAGCGGCACCGTGTGCACGCCGGGCGCGGACAGATCGAGCCGCTCATCCGTGTAGATCTCCGCCAGCGCCGGCCGGTCGGTGCGGCGGAGCGTCCAGTACTGGCTGCCCCACTCCGAGGTGAGGTAGATGGGCGCGGTGCGCGTCACGTCGATGTCGCACACCAGCTCGAGGTTGGTCTCGTCCGGGCTGACGAAGTGGAAGACCTGCGCGGTCGGTTCGAAGCGCGTGATCTCGAACCGCGGCCAGTCGGTGAAGCGCCCGGCGGTGCCGGTGACCGCGACCGGGATGGTGGTGCGCTCGATCACGGGCAGCTCCGTCACGGGGCCGAGGTAGATGTCATCCACGTAGATGGAGCCCTCGAAGCCCCGCATGTAGACCGACGGGCGCATGCGCGTGATGGGCGCCTTGGGCACCCAGCGCGCCTCGCAGTAGACCCAGCTTCCGTTGGCCTCGGGCCTGATCTCGAAGGGCGCGTACCACGCCAGCATCGGGCCTTCGCGGAACTCGGTGTGGAAGGTCACGCCCCCGCGGATCGCCCCGGTCTGCTTCGTGGCCTCCAGGCGAACCCAGAACGCGGCCATCACCGGCGCCGCCTCGCTCTGGTTGACCTCGACGCCATCGCCGTAGCGCGCGGAGTGGTTGGTCTCTCCGGCGGGCATGTCCACGCGCAACGCGCCCTGCCCCGAGTGCACTACCTCGCGGTCGATCACCCCCGTGGCCCACAGGACCGGCTCATCGGCCTCGAAGTCCCCGTTGTCGATCCAGTTGCCCGCCTGCCCCCAGGCGGTCAGCGGCAGGGCCACGAGGCCCGCCATCAGCAACGCGCGCATTGTCGTCACCCCATCGGGCGGCACTTGGTCTCCGCCATCACTTCGCCGACCACACGCCCGCACCTGCGCCCAGGCGGAGGACCCGGCGCGCCGCCGAGGGAACTGCGCGGGGCGCGTCCATCCGCGAGTCTGAGGCGATCCGTCATGCGGCCACCCGAGGTCCTGCCCACGCCGAAGTCGATGGAGTTCGCGGACGGCGCACTCCCGCTCGCGGAGTCGCTCACTGTCGCCGCCGTCGGGGGCGAGGAGGCGGTCCGGGCTGCGCGCTGGCTCGCAGATCAGCTCGAGATAGAGCAGGGCGTCGCCTGCCGGCCGGCCGAGCGTGCCACCGACGCACAGGTCATCATCGGCCTGCTTGACGACCTGACCCACGTGGGCTTGGCGGACATCGCCTGGAGGCGCTCGACCGCCTTCGCGACGCCGCTCGGGCGGGCGCAGGGCTATGTCCTCGACGTGGGCGAGGAGCGCGCTATCCTGACCGCACTGACCGGCGATGGCCTGCGCCACGCCGCCGCGACCGCCCTGCAGCTCATCGGCCCCGATGGCATGCGGCGAGGGCGTGTCGAGGACCGGCCCGACTTCGCCCTGCGCGCCGCGGACTGGCTGCTCAACGTCGAGATCAACCGCTGGGCCTACGAGCGCGGCGATGGCCGCGAGGCCCTGTTCGCGCGGCTGCGTCGCAAGCTCGACCTGGCCGCGCGCTGCAAGCTCAACCTCGTCTGGTTCGACGGCTTCGGCTGGGATCCCGAGCGCGTGCCCGGCTACGCGCAGGAAGTGCGCGCGTTGGCCCGCTATGCCCGCGAGCGCGGCATCCGGCTCGCGCACACCGGCTACGGCGGCGGCTACGGCTTCGTCTACCAGCAGTCCGAACTCT
Source organism: Candidatus Zipacnadia bacterium (assembly GCA_029820295.1). Lineage (GTDB taxonomy): Bacteria > Armatimonadota > Zipacnadia > Zipacnadales > UBA5352 > JALGVA01. Next base: position 25,376 of record JALGVA010000035.1, on the reverse strand, counting down.
ACGCCGCGCCGTACATGGGCCGGGCCTTCGAGAACCGCCGCCCCTGGCCCGACGGCCCGCTCTACGATTGCATCGGCGAGCCGCACTACGAGGAGTCATGGCACTGGGGCACCTGCCTGTCGAATGAGGGCCTGCAGGACGCCAAGCTCGCCGAGCTGACCCGCTTCGTCGCCGCGTGCGAGCCGGGCCTGCTCTACATCCACGACATCGACGCCGGCCGCTGGCAGGGCGCCACGCACGCGTGGCTGCGGCGCTGCGACGAGTGCCGCCGACGCTGGCCCAGCGATGACGCGACCGCGCCCGATGGCATGGCCGGGGCGTATGCGGCGTGGTTCCGGCGCGTGGTGGACGCGGTCGGCGCGATCGCCAGCGACGACGGCGACTACCACGCCGCACGCGACTGCGGGCTGGTCTTCGTCGGTCCGGTCTACGCCGCCGCCGATGAAGCCGACGAGGACCGGCAGGCCGAATGCCGCTACTTCGAGACGGTCTCGCGGCTGATCGGCCCGGCGGCGAACGTGCAGTTCGGTGTTCGCGAGCTGCTGCTCTCCGAGGCGAGTGGCCGGCCGCGTGTGCGGGAGCTGGCGGAGCGTCTCGATGCCGTCGGCGCGGGGCACGGCGTATTCGTGGTCGCCTTCTGCGGCGGTGATGCCTACCACAGCGACCAACCCGTGTCGGCCTCGCCCACGCTCAACCGCTACTTCGCCGGCGCCAGGACCATCTACAGCGTCCACTTCGGCGGCGTCGCCGAGCCCGCCCAGGTCGTGGCCGCACAGTACGCCTGGAACGCCGACGCCCCGGGCGCCGCTCCCGTGGCCGACGGCCAGGCAGAGGCGATGGCGCAGCTTGAGGCGTCGCGTTCGGGGACGCTGTGCCCTCCGGAAGTCTTCGGCCAGGGCGGCCTGCTGGCGCGAGCCTGCGAGCTGCTCTACGGCCCCTGCGCCGGTTCGCATCTCGCGCAGGTGTTCGCCGCGACCGCGCCTGAAGACCGCCCGGTCGCGATGACCTGGCACACGATCACGCGCGAGGCAGCACGGCTGCGAGCGCCCGGCGACATCGACGCCACCACACGCGGACAGCACTGGCGCGCTCGCCGGCGCGCCACGTCAGCGGCGCTGGCGCAGGTCGAGGAGGCCCTCGCCTGCGGCGATCCCCTGGCGGGAACCTGCGAGGACCTTGACTGGCTGCGATGCTGCCTGGAGCTGGGGCGCCGTTTCTGCGTGGGACTGGCGCTGTCGTGGGAGGCGCTGCAGACCGGCGATGGGGCGGAGGTGGCCGCCTGCTGGGCGGAGCTGACGGCACACATCCGCAGCAAGTTCCCGCGCGATCGCTTCGACCCCGTGGGCGGGGACATCGCCGCCGCCGAAGACACTGCGGAGCTGCTCCGCGAGTGGGCCGGGCAGCTCCGGTAAGAGAGCGTCCGTCTGAGCGTCAGGCCACGCCGATGGAGGCCAGGTAGGCCATGCACGCCTTCACGTCCTCGTGGCGCGCATCCACGTCCTTGCCCGACATCACCGGCCCTTCCAGCTCCAGCGCCATCGGGCCGTCGAAGCCGGCGGCGTCGAGGATCTCGAAGATGCGCTCGAAGCGCACCACACCCCCACCCAGCACCGGGAACTGCGGCGACTTGAAGCCGCCATCGGTGTCCTTGAGGTGCAGGCTCACCACGTGGTCGATGACGCGCTCCAGCTCATCCGCGCTGTCCAGGCCCTCGTTGTAGTAGAAGATGTTCGCGGTGTCGAGGTTCACGCCCAGATGCGGGTGGCCGACCTCGTTCATGGTCGCGAGCATGCCGTCGGCGTTCTGGCAGAACGGCGGATGGGTCTCGAGGGAGATGACCACGCCCTTCGCCGCCGCCTCCTCCGCCAGCTCGCGCAGCCGGCTCATGGAGCGCTCGCGTTCCTGCTCGCCGCCGGAGGCACTGGTGAAGAAGATCGGGATGCCCACCTGTGCGCAGGCGTCGATCTGTGTGATGTACGCGGCGATCGACTCGTCGTCATCGAGCTTCACGCCGCCCGCCATGGTCATGAGCGCGACGCCGTTGTCCGCGGCCGCGGCGGCGATGGCCTGCAGCTCGTCGAGCGGGCGCACGCTCACCTCCAGGCCGTGGATGCCGGCGTCGGGCAGCAGCTTCACGGCGTTCTCCCAGCTCAGGTACACCGGTTCGCGACACGAGAACTTGTGGGACATGATGGCTCGCCTCTCCCATCGGGCGTCTGTGGTCGGCACCGTCGGCACCGTCCCTTCGCCGACCGCGTCCCATGACCTGCACGACGCCCCGCGCAGGTATAGCGCGCCACGCGCGGAAGAGCTCGCCGCACGCAGACCAGGTGACCTCCGGGAGGCCCTCCCCTCATGGCTCAGCGGCCCAACGTCCTCTTCATCATGAGCGACCAGCACAACGCCGGCAGCATGGGCTGTGCCGGCCATCCCAACGTGCGCACGCCCACCCTCGACGGCATAGCGCGATGCGGGGTGCGCTTCGACCGCGCCTATTGCAACAACCCCATCTGCGCGCCCTCGCGCATCTCCATCGTCTCGGGCCAGTATCCCCACACCCACCGCATTGTGGGCAACAACATCTTCGAGCTGGATGACCGCAACTCCGACACCCTCGGGGCCACCTTCCGCCGCCACGGCTACCAGACCGCCATGATCGGCAAGGGGCATATGATCCGGCACTGGGATGAGGAGGCCTACGAGCACATCCGCTACTGCGACCTGTGCGACGCCGACCGCCGCGATCCGCGCAGGCACCACTACTTCCGGTACCTCATCGACCACGGCCTCGCCGACAGGTACGAAGATGGCACGCTGCCGCGCGACCATCCCACCGTCGTCAACCGCCACGGCGTCGCCGACCTGCCCTATGAGCACACCAACGAGGCCTGGACCGGTCGCGAGAGCGTCGAGTTCCTGCGCAATCGCGACCGGCGCCGGCCCTTCCTGCTGCACATGAGCTTCGAGCGCCCGCACCCGCACTGGGCGCCCGCCGCCGAGCACGCCGACCTCTACGACCCCGCGCAGATCGAGCTGGGGCCGGACATGGTGGACTGGTGGGAGAACCACTGGGCGGGCCGGCCGGAGTTCATCATGCGCATGATCCGCAACCGCATGGGCGCCTTCGAGACCCCCGATGACCTCAAGCGCGCGCTGGCCGCGCACTTCGCGCTGATCACGGTCATCGACATGGAAATCGGGCGGGTGCTCGACCACCTGCGCGAGGCCGGGGACCTCGACAACACTATCGTGATCTACACCGCCGACCACGGCGAGTTCGCCGGCGACCATGGGACCTACGACAAGAACTGCGGCATCTACGAGTCGATCCACCGCGTTCCGTTCCTGATCAGCTATCCCGGCGGCCCCGAGGGCGAGAGCCGCGATGGCATCATCGAGAGCGTGGACATCTTCCCCACGCTGTGCGAACTGGCCGACGTGCCCGCGCCCGAGGGCATGGACGGGCGCAGCATCCTGCCCGAGATCGCCGGGGAGCGCGAGGGGAAGCAGTTCGCTATCTGCGAGTGGGACTTCCCGCCGCCGCAGCGTCGCGTGAACGCCATCCGCACGCGCACGCACCGGCTGGTCTACTACTCACACGACCTCGGCGGGGAGATGTACGACCACGAGAGCGACCCCTACGAGATGCACAACCTCTACGAGGACCCGGCGCAGATGGCGACGCGCCTGGAGCTGACGGAGCTGCTCTTTGACCAGGTGAACCGCTACTCGCGCAAGTCGGACATGGACCTCGACCGGCAGCTCGACCGCGACGACGCGCTCACGCCCGCGCGGCTGATCCACAAGAAGTGCCGGCGGTGGTCGGAGTTCGAGTCGTTCCTGGACTGAGGCGCGGGCTCAGGCATTCGCCGCGATCAGGTCGCGGATGTATGTTGCCTGCTCGAGGTGGCCGTCGATCAGGTTCGCCGACAGGATCGAGTAGCCGTCGAGCGCGCCTGACTCCAGGTTGCGCAGCACCGACTCCCACTGCACGCGCAGCATGGGCATCGGCACCGGCGCGCGCAGCGTGTAATCGCGCAGGTAGCAGCCCATCACCAGCGGCTTGTCCGGGAAGCGCTCGCGGCAGCGTACGATCTGCGCGTCCTGATCGACCAGCTCCTCCGAGCGCCAGATCCACAGGTTGACGATGTCCATGAAGGGCGCGAACTCGTCCCACTCGTCGGCATCCAGCTCGTGCGTGTAGACGACGACCCACAGCTTGAGCGCCGGGTTGGCGCTCCTGACCGCCGCGTAGACATCGGCATACTGCTCGGGGGTCATGCCCTCGCGGCGCACCAGCCCCAGCATGTCATCGTGGAAGGCCCCGGTGATATTGGGGTAGCGCGTGGACAGTTCGCTGACCAGCGCCGCCTCGGCGCGCACGCGCTCGGGCCGGGCGTCCACCAGGTGGTCGGTGCCGCCGCGATCGGTGTCTACGTAACCCCACTTGGCGATGTCGCAGGTCACCTCGTCGAGCCACGCCATGTGCTGCATGGCGAACTCGGTGTTGGGGTGGAACATGTAGTTCGCGCGCGTGAGGCCGAAGAACCGGCAGCCGTCGCCCACTCCGAGGATCGAGGGGTCCACGCCCGGATCCAGCCCCTGGCCCTCCCACACCCAGCCGACGTCCGTGAGCTTCATGCGCCGCCGCCTCCCTGCCGTCTCGCCATCTCGGCCCGCACCAGTTCGCCGCCGACAGGCTGGGGGACCTCCCCCGCCGTCGCCATCGGCCGTTGTCGTTGTGCCCCCGGCGCCCTCGCCGGGGGATCGCCCTGAGGGCGATACCGTTGGCGTTGGAGAGGCCGGCCCCCGCGCCGGCCTGTGTCGTTGCCGTGAACCGTTGGGCCGTTGCCGTTGTCGTTCGGAGGGCGCAGCGCTGGATGCGCCAGCGCTGTCGTCTGCCGCTGCCCGTCGCCGGTCGCCGAGGCCCATGCCGTTCGGCCGGTAGCGCGCGAAACCGGGAGCGCAGGGAGTGCGCCGCGGGCGCGCCCCGGCGCCGCGGTTTCGCGCGAGGCGTTTCGTGCGCGAATACGCGTCCGCCGATCGCTGAAGCCGCCGCGCGCAGCCTCAGGTTCTCTGGGCTATGCATTGCCCACATCTCGGCGCGGGCGTGGTTCTCGCCGAGGGTGCGCGCGCACGCCGATGCCGTTGGCGCGACTCGTTCGGAGGGGCCGCTGCGAGCGTCGCAGGCGCGAGCAGTGACGCCTGCGCGGCTGCGCTGCGCAGGCGTCAGGTTCCATCCCGGCCCGCCGTTCGGACCTTGCGCGGGACGAGGAACGACCGGGCTGGCATGGAAGCTGCGAGGGGCGTCGCTCCGCTCTGCCCCTCGCACTCCTCGTTGCGGCTGCTGCGCAGCCGCCCCTCGGAGCAGCCCCTCCGTACGGCCCACAGCAACGGCGTATACGGATCGTCGCCGTGTCGCCCAGATGTGGGCAATGCATAGGTTCTCTGGGGGAAGGGGAGACCGCGCAGCGGTCGGGGGAGGGCGCTCTCTTCCAGGAAAGCGCCCTCCTCCATCCCGTCGCACGCGGAGGGCGCGGCACGCGCGAGGTGGAAATGTCGCCTCTGCACCCATCGCGCACACGAGGCGCCCGACCGATGGCCGGCTCACCCACAATCCGCCGGCGCTTTGAGGCCGCCCTCGCCGGCGAAGCTGTCGAGTGGCCGATCTACGCTGTCTACGACTGGTTCGTCCAGAACCGCCCCATCGACTGGGACTCGCTCTTCGCGCTTGGTCTGGGGCAGATCAACCACGCGAACCTGATCCGCCACGAGCACCCGGGCTTCGAGCTGATCGCGACCAGCTCCCGCCAGGGCGAACACGAGCGCCGCGACGTGCGCCTGGTCACCGACGCCGGCGAGCTGCATGAGTGGTACCTGGGCGAGTGGCGCCAGGAGCACTTCATCAAGCGCCCCGAGGACTACCGCATCATGACGCGCGCGCTGGAGGGCGTGCGCGTCTTCCCCGACGACAGCGCCTTCCTGCGTTCCGAGGCCGAGCTGGGCGATGGGGGCATCACCGTCGGCCAGATCCAGGGCCTGGGCAGTGGGCGCACGCCGCTGATGGTGGTGCAGATCGACTGGGCGGGCCTCGAGCGCTTCTCGCTGGACCTCGCCGAGGAGCGCCCCGAACTGATCGAGCTGCTCGAGGTGATGACCGCAATCAAGCTCAACGAGATTCGCGCCGCCGCCGAGACGCCCGCGACGCAGATCAAGCTCTGGGAGAACCTGTCGATCGATACCCTGGGGCCGGTCCAGTTCCGCCACCGCCTCGCCCCCCTGTACCGCCAGATCATCGACATCCTCGACGCCGCGGGCAAGCGCCTGCTGGTGCACTACGACGGCCAGCTTCGCGTCATCGCCGACGAGATCGCCGCCCTGGGCTTCGACGGCATCGACTCATTCACCGAGGCCCCCGAGGGTGACATGAGCGTCGGCGAGGCGCGCGCGGCGTGGCCGGAGAAGTTCCTGTGGCTGCATCCGAACCTGGGGTGGTATTCGCGGCCCGACGAGGAGCTGGCCGCGCAGGTCCGCCGCGTGGTCCGCGAGGCCGGCCCGAGCCGCTTCTGCCTGATGATCAGCGAGGAGGTCCCGCCCGACTGGCAGCGCTCGGTCCCGACGGTCCTGCGGACGCTCGAGGCGCTGTAGCTCGTCCCTGATTGCGCTCGTTGATGGGAGAGGTCGCGATGGCCCGGCACGAACCCAAGTGGTGCATCTTCTTCGACTTCCACACCATGCCCGCGTGCCCGGATGTGGGCGCGAACTTCGACGCCGACGCGGTGACCGACCACCTCAAGTCCTGCGGCGTCGATTACATGGTCTTCCCGGCCAAGTGCAACCTCGGCTTGGCCTACTACAACACCCGCGTGGGCCTGCGCCACCCATCGCTTGAGTACGACATGTTCGGCGCGCTCGCCGAGGCCTGCGCGAAGCGCGATATCGCGCTGACCGCCTACATGAACATCGGCCTGAGCCACGAGCAGGCGCTGCGCAACCGCGAGTGGTGCGTGCTCACGCAGGAGGGCTACGTCTACCAGCCCGACCGGCTCAGCCACTTCTTCCGCTCGATGTGCTACAACACCGGCTACGCCGACTGGATCGAGGAGATGGTTCGCGAGGTCGCGTCCGGCTATCCGGTCGCGGGCTTCTTCTTCGACTGCATCTACACGCCCCCGTGCGTGGGCGTCGAGTGCCTCGAGAAGATGGAACAGCAGGGCCTGGACTGGCAGGACGCCGAGCAGCTCCACGCCTTCAACTGGGACAAGCACATCGAGATGACCCGCCGCCTCGCCGACGCCGCGAAGGCCATCAACCCCGATTTGCTCATCTACTGCAACGGGCTGGACTACGAGGCGCAGGACGACATCGGCACCTACCTGGAGTTCGAGTGCCTGCCCACCGGCGGCTGGGGTTACGAGTCGCTGCCCATGGGCGCGCGCCATCTGCGCACACTGGGCAAGCCGGTGCTGAACATGACCGGACGCTTCCACAAGTCCTGGGGCGACTTCGGCGGCATCCGCACCGAGGCCAGTCTGGAATACGATTGCCTCTACGGCATGGCCAACGCCATGCGCACCACCATCGGCGACCACTTCCACCCACGCGGCGACATCAACCGGCCGGTCTTCGAGATGTACCAGCGTCTCTATGATCGCCTGCAGCGCTTCGAGCCCTGGCTCGACGGCGCACAGGCCATCACCGAGGCGGCCATCGTCTGGCCCACGCCCTACCCCGGCTACAGGTACCGCGCGCCCGCCCAGTGGGAGCGCTACCTGCGCTTCTGGAATGCCATCCGCGGCGCCTGCCGCATCCTGTGCGAGCTGAAGTGGCAGTTCGACATCGTCACCACCTTCGCCGACTGGAGCAAGTACCCGGTGCTGATCCTGCCCGACTTCGTCGAGCTGGAGGGCGAGATCGCGGAGCGGGTACGGGCGCACCTCGACGCGGGCGGCGTGGTGCTGTCCACCGGCTGGTCGGGGCTCGATGCCGACCGCGAGGGCTTTGTGTTCGACGACTGGGGCCTGCGCTACGCGGGCGATGATCCGTATGATCCGGCCTACTTCCGGCCGGAACCCGAGATCGCCGCGGGCCTGCCGGATATGCCCATCACCTTCTACCAGCGCGGCGCGGCCGTCGAGGCCGAGGAGGGCACGGAGGTGCTCGCAGAAATCATCGCGCCCTACTACAACCGCCACTGGGACGGCAGGCATGGCTTCGTCTACCTGCCGCCGGACCGGCCCACCGGCCGCCCGGCGGTCACCCGCCGCGGGCCGGTCGCGCACATCGCCAACCCGGTCTTCACCGGCTACTACGCCGACGCCCAGGTGCCGATCCGCCGGCTCGTGGCGAACGTGCTGGGCCTGCTGCTGCCCGAGCCGATGCTGCTGGCGCCGAACCTGCCGTCATTCGGCCGGGCGACCGTGACCGAGCAGCCCGGGCGGCGCATGGTGCACCTGCTGGCGTACGTGCCCGAGCGCCGGGGCGAGCGCGTGGACATGATCGAGGAGCCGATCGAGGTGCGCGACGTGCAGGTAGCGCTGCGCACCGAGGGCCGCGAGCCGTCGAGCGTCTACCTCGCGCCCGAGCGCGAGCAGCTCGTCTTCGAGGTGCGCGACGGCTACATCCACACCACGGTGCCGCACATGAGCGGGCATGCGATGGTGGTCTTCGAGGAGTAGCGGCGCCGCCGCCGTTGCCTCGTCGTAGGGAGGGGCGCGCTTCCCGCCGATGCTCCACATCGGGCGCGCCCTGCCTTCGTCCTTCGTCTTTGCCGCCTGGCCGTTGTTGTTGTGCCCCGGCGCCCTCGCCCGGGGGCGCCCCGAAGGGGCACTGCTGTCGCCTTTGCCGTCCGTTTACTCCGGTACCCGCGGCGTCGGGTTCTCAACCATCCCCGCGGGGCGGACGCCCTTGCCCCTGATGCCGGTGTCGCCCAGCTCCTCGCGCGCGCGTTCGGCCAGCTCCGTCAGGCGCTCGACCTCGGCCGGATGCTGCGCCGCCACGTTGTTGGTCTCGCCCGGGTCGGTCTGCATGTCGAACAGCATCGCCTCGGTCGGCCCCGATTCGTCCCTGTGGAAGGTCTTGCGGTCCTCCCGCGGCAGGAACAGCTTCCAGCGCCCCGAGCGCACCGCATGGAGCTGGTCCATGTGGTAGTAGTAGAACGCCTCGTAGGGCGAATGCGCGTTCTCGTCGCCCGAGATGATGGGCCGGATGTCGTGGCCATCGATGACGCGGTCCTGCGGCGCGTGGCTGCCGGCGAGCTGCGCGAAGGTGGGCATGAAGTCCATGGTGGTGCACAGCTCCTCGCAGCGCGCGCCCCCGGGGATCTGCCCCGGCCAGCGCATGACGCAGGGCACGCGCATGCCGCCCTCCCAGGTGCTGTAGCCCCAGCCGCGCAGCGGCGCGTTGCTGCCCCCGTGGCCGCGCGGCGAGCCGTTGTCCGACACGAAGACCACCAGCGTGCGGCCCTCGATCCCCAGCCGCTGCACCGCGCGGATGATCTCGCCCGCCGACCAGTCCAACTCCTCGACCGAGTCGCCGTAGGCCCAGTTGCCCGAGCGGCCCGAGAACCGCCATCCCGGCTCAGGCCAGCGCACGCTGCCGGGCAGCGCCTGAGGCATGTAGAGGAAGAACGGGCGGTCGGCGCTGCGCTCCATGAAGTCAATGGCCTCGTTCGTGTAACGCTCGGTGATGGAGGGCATGTCCACCGGCGCCTCGATGACCTCCTCGCCGCGCATGAGCGGCAGGTCGGGCCAGTTCTGGTTCGGCCGCGGCGTCATGTCCTCGCTGTAAGGGATGCCGTAGTAGTAGTCGAAGCCGTGGCGGGTGGGCAGGAAGGGCGGCTGGTCGCCCAGGTGCCACTTGCCGATGCAGGCGGTGGCGTAGCCCACCTCGCCCAGCACCGTGGCGATGGTCCGCTCGCTCGGGTTCAGTCCTTTGGCCGCGACCGGCTGCAGCACCGCGCCGCCCCTGTCGGAGACGTGCATGTCCACGCGCTGGGCGTAGCAGCCGGTCAGCAGGCTCGCCCGCGACGGCGTGCACACGCCGGCGGTGACGTAGAAGTCCGTGAACAGCATGCCGTCGCGGGCCATCCGATCCACGTTCGGCGTGCGATGCACCTGGTGTCCGTAGCAGCCCAGGTCCCCGTAGCCGAGGTTGTCGCAGAACATGACGATGAAGTTGGGGCGCTGGTCGGCGGCAGCGTCGCTCATCGCTCACAGCCTCCGCACATCCGGGTGTGTCCCGCGGGCGGGACGGCACGTGCGTGTGTGTTCGCCGCCAGCGCGACCGGACCTGCACGCGACGGTTGCGCGGCGCGCGCCGCCGCGCTACGATAGGCCGGATGGATCGGCCCGTCTACGCCCGTTCGCCACGGAGGCAGAGATGACGTCGAGGGAGCGGGTGCTGGCCGCGATCGAGCATCGCACGCCCGACCGCGTGCCGGTGGACTACTGGGCGCACCCGCCGGTGACCGAGCGGGTGATGGCGGCGCTGGGCGTCGAGGACTTTGAGGCGATGCTGGTGCGCCTGGGCGTTGACCTGCGTAACGTGCGCGGCGCGGCGCGCTACATCGGACCCGAGCACCACTACCTGCCCGACGGCCGCGAGTGCAACGTCTGGAGCGTGCCCCTGGGCAGCAGCGGCACCTACGCCTCAAGGGTCACCGGCGCGCCGCTGGCGACCGCGACCACCGTCGCCGAGGTTGAGCGCCACGCGCCCTTCCCCGACCCCGATTGGTGGGACTACGCGCCCATCGCCGATGCCTGCGTCGCGGCCGGCGACCACGCGGTCATGGGCGGGGCGTGGTCGCCGTTCTTCTGCCAGGCCATGTACGTCATGGGCATGCAGGAGCTGCTGGAGGCGATGGCCTCGCGGCCGGCGGTCGCCGAGGCGCTGCTGACGCGCATCGCCGACTTCTACCTGGAGAGTTCGCGGCGGCACTTCGAGGCGGCGCAGGGGCGCATGGACATCTACTTCATGGGCGATGACTACGGCGGCCAGACCGGGCCGCTCATCAGCCTGCCCATGTTCCGCCACTTCATCAAGCCGCACCTGGCACGCCACTTCGCGCTGGCGCACGACTTCGGCCTGAAGGTCATGCTGCACTCGTGCGGCAGCGTCTACGCCTTCATCCCCGACCTGCTGGAGATCGGCATGGACGCGCTCGATCCGGTCCAGGTACGCGCGCTGGACATGTCCGCCGAGAAGCTGGCGGCCGAGTTCGGCGCCGACCTGTGCCTGCACGGCTCCATCGATACCCAGCAAACGCTGCCCTTCGGCACCCCCGACGACGTGCGCGCCGAGGTGCGCTCGCGGCTGGAGCTGTTCCCCCACGGGGGCCTGATCTGCGCGCCCAGCCAGGAGTTCATGGCGGACGTGCCCACCGAGAACATTCTGGCGCTCTATGAGGCCGCGGGCGCGTACTCGCCCCAGTCCTGAGCCGCCCTCACCGCGCCTGCGCCGCCGCCAGCAGGCGGGCGTCCATCTCGCGGCGGATGGTGTCGAGTTCCTGCACGCTCCCCGCGGCGAAGAGCCGCGCCACGAACGCATCGGTCTCGGCCGCGCGCACGCCCAAGCGGCGCATCTCGTGCAGGCGCCTGTACTCCTGCAGGCCCTGCCGGACCGCCTCCAGTCCGCGACCCGGGATCGCTCCATAGGTGCAGGCGTACTCCTCGGCGCGGCTGTTGTCGCCCCACATGTTCACCTGATAGGCGTTGAGCGAGTACCAGCAGGCGCCCTGCAGCCGGTAGCGCCATGCGACCCAGCCCAGACTTCGCAGCATCCCCCGGCCCACCGTCGGCCTGCGCGCGTAGCTCGAGCCCATGATCTCGTAGAACCACACCTCGTCCGCGCTCTCTCGCATCAAGGGCAGCGACCGCTCGGACACGCCATCCCACAGCCAGTGCGAGTAGGGCAGCCAGACCGCGGCATGCGGCGCGAGCGGCTCGACCGTGCCCTCCACACTGGCCCACTCGTTCGTCGGCCCGGGCCCCCAACCGGGGTTGAACAGCAGGCGCGCCTCCGGCCAGCGCTCGTGGATCCACTCCGACCACTTGAGCTGGTTCGGTGCGGACGTGTCGTTGGGCTCGTCCTTCATGTAGAGCGCCCACTCGTCGGGACCCAGATTCATCTCGCCAATCATGCGCTGCACCTGCTCGAGTCGCGCAGTTGCCTCAGCGAGATCGTAGTCCGCAGGGTCGATGAGCTTCCACGCCGGGTTGAAGCGGAAGACGAAGAACCGGTAGCCGACCTCGCGCGCCCGGGGCATGTCATCGTCGATGTGCACAACATTGATCCCGTACTCCAGGTAGTCATCGAGCCAATCGCGCCCGTACTGCCAGCCCCAGGTGCGCAGCGGGTTCTCGACCGGCAGCGCATAGGCGCCCACCAGCACCCGGACCGGCAGCTCGCGGACCATGCCGTCAGCGCCGGTGAAGCGAATCGCGGCGCGATGATGCCCGGGCGCCATGCCGCGGCTGTCGAGCGTGATCCACAGCAGCACCGGATCGCGTTCGGTCACGGTCAGCGTGGGGAAGCCGTGGATGTCCGCCAGGTTGCGGACGTGTTTCTGCAGGTCGAGGCTCAGGCTGCCGGGGTCGGCGAAGATGGGGTCGATGGAGTACCCGAGGTCCTTCTGCGCCACAAAGCCGGCCACGCGCAGCGTCAGATGGCGCGTGATCGCCCCCTCTCCGACGAGCGTGACGGTGACCTTCGCCGGGTCGGCCCCACCATCGAGCTTGATGCCGACCGCCGCGTGCGCCCACTCGTTCTGCAGGGCGGCGATGCTGACCTCACGAGCGGGATGCCGCAGGCAGCCCGCCAACTCATCGGCGGTCGCCTCGACGAAGGGGTGACTGCGGTAGACGTCCCAGCCGGCATGCGCGCCAGATACACCCACTGCCACCAGCAGCAGCACCGCGCTCAGTCTGCGAGCCATGATCGCGCCTCCTTCGCCTTCGGTATCCTCTGCGGCACCCGCTCAGCCGCCACCCGCCCGCGGGCGCACGAAGTCCGCTGCGCTGCAGGCGCGCCTCTGCGCCACGGTTTCGCGTGAGCCGTCCCATGCGCGAAGAGGTCCCCGGCTGATCCGCAAAGTGCCCGCGCGCAGCCTTAAGTTCTTCGCGGGAGGGGGTGTGGGGGAGGGCTTCTTCCAGGAAGAAGCCCTCCCCCGCAAGCCATCGCCGTTGCCGTTGCCGTTCCCTTCGCTCGCCTACTCCGCCGGCAGCAGCCGCCGCCCGGGGGCCACCGACAGGTACGGGTAGACCGCGCCCTCGACCGTCATGCCTACGTACTGCACGTAGTAGCCGTCGGGCACATCGGCAGGTGCGGCGATGACCACGCGGACAGGCTCGTCACTCGCGGGCAGTTCGAAGCGCTGCGGGCCTTCGAGGATGTCCACCGGCTCCTGGTCGGCGATCTGCACGCTGATCGTCTGGTGCGAACCGGCGGTGACGATCAGCGCCGCCTCCGCTTCCGGGTCGGTGCGCGTGAGCCAGAAGGTGCGCGGGCCCATCGACTTGACGAAGAACAGCCGCGCTCGATCCTCGCCCTGGCTGCGGAACGGGAAGGCGAAGTGCGGGTTGTGCACGTTCACGCCGTACCACGCCTGCCCGCCTGCGCCGCCGGTGACGTAGAGCGCGTAGGTTCCGGCGGCGGGTGCATCCACCGAGAAGGTCTCCTCGGCGCCGGGGCCGATAGCCTCGTTACGCAGCGTCGCGCCGTCCGGTGCGATCACGGCGTACTGCAGGGCCAGCGGGCGCGCGGAGCCGGCGAGGTGGCGGATAGTGGCTGAGATCGGCCGCCCGGCTTCTGCGTAGATCAGGAACTGCTCCAGCTCGCGCGTGGGGATCCACTCGTCCTCGCCGGTCCCGTCGCCGACCGGCGCGAGCTGCGGGATCGCCTCGGCCTCGTACGCCGAGAGGTCCAGCTTCGCCACCAGGGGCTCGACCGGCACGAACTCGATGGTCGCCTCGCGCCCGGCGGCGATGTCGGCCAGCGCGCGCTCGTTGGCCTCAGCGTAGGCGTGCCAGTAGACGTCGGGACCCCACTGCTCCGGCACGCTCGGGTTCGGTGGCAGCAGCATGCCGATGTGCCAGTTGCAGTAGCCGTCGGTCCTCAGCAGCGTGTGGTAGCACTGCACGCGGATGTCCTCGGGCCGGTAGCTGTCGGGGCGCAGCCACTGCGTGAAGCGGTTGTGCGGATTGAGCGCCTTCACGCGGTCCTGAACCTCCAGCAGCTCGTCGGTCAGGCCACTGCCGTTATACATGCCCCAGTGGTCGATGATCGCCGGGGCGCGCTCGGTGGCCGCGTGCACCATGAACGGGCGCAGGATCCAGTTCTCGTGCGCGGGCATGATGCAGATCGACACATCCGGGTTGATCGCGTGCAACTCCTCGCACCAGCGCTCAACGATGCCGTCCCAGCGCGCGTAGTACCACTCGCGGTACTCATCGCGCAGGCCCTGTTCGGCGACCCGGGCGCCGCGCTCGGGGGCCGGGATGGTCGCGTCCAGGCCGCGCTCGCCCGCGAAGTCCGCCCAGGCGCGGTCATCGAACGAGGGCACCGCGCCCAGCAGCACCTCGATGTCGATGCCCACCGCGGCGATGGGCAGCTCCAGGCTCGCGCGGGCGAGCTGGAAGACCTCGTCGCTGGTCCAGCGCCAGTACTCCCAATCCGCCAGCGCAAAGCGGTCCTCGTGGATCTCGCCCGATTCCATCACCAGGGGCGGGAACTGTGCGTGCAGCTCGGGATTGCGGCCGTGATGCGGGTGATGATACGTATATGCTATCAGCGCCAGATCGCGCGCCGCGCAGGCGTCGGCCACGAGCTGCACGCGGGCGAACTGCTCGGGATCGGTCAGGTCGAACTGCACATCCCCGGCGCCCTGGAACTTGGCGTAGAACGCGGTGAAGTGCGCGGCCGCAAGCGGATCGAGCATGCGCTCGACCACGTCGGCCTGCAGGTCGCGGTCGGCCTGGTTGGGCGCGATCCAGCCGGTGTACATCGCGGCGATCTTCACAGGCAGGCGGTTGCCGGCGTCCTGAGCCATAGCCATCCTCGCAGTCCCCGTCACCATCAGCGTCGCACAGCACACGAGCATCAGCCGGGAAGCAGTCATAGTGCGGGGGCATTCACCGCAGAGGGGCGCATTTCCTCGCTGATGCGCCCGGCACGATGCGGCGGTGCAGCGAGGTCGCCGGGCCCTGCCTGCCGAAGAACCCCGCGCACCGTCCGGCGTCCGCCGACCCGGCATCACCCGAACTGGAGCTGACCGCCATGGCCTACCGGCTGAGTTCACGCATGCTCTTCTGCGACTGGCACATGCCCAACTTCCTGCCCGAGGTCACCATCGACTTCGATGAGTACTTCGAGCAGGTGCAGCGTACAGGCGCGCAAACGCTCATCTTCCAGGCCAAGACCGCGCACGGTGGGAGCTTCTTCCCCACCGAGGTGGGCGTCACCAATCCGTCGATGGCCGGCGACATCTTTGGCGAGGTGTGCCGCCGCGCGAAGGGCCTGGGGCTCGAGTTCATCGCCTACTACAACATGGTGCTGAGCTGGGATCTGGGGCGCCTGCACCCCGAGTGGAGCCAGCTCGGCCGCGACGGGCAGCCGCTGCGCATGTTCCTCTACCCATGCCAGTGCATGAGCAACGACGCCTTCCGCGAGTACGTGGGCGAGCACATGGCCGAGGTGACGCGCAGATACCCCATCGACGGCTGGTTCCTCGATCTGCAGTACTTCTCGCCGGAGGGCTGTTTCTGCCCGGCCTGCCGGGAGAAGTTCGCGGCGCGCTTCGGCTATGCGCTGGAGCCTGACGAGTTCGGCGTCGAGCAGTGGCTGGACTTCTACGACCACCAGGTGCACACGCGTGAGGCGTTTATCCACTCGGCCATGGACCGCTGCAACGCCGAGCGGCCGGGCCTGAGCTGGTCCTGGAACGGCTGCGGCAATCCGGTGCAGCTCTCGGCGACGCTGCACGACGGCGCCGACTACCTCTCCACGGAGGCCCACCCGCCCTCGTACCTGCACGCCGGTCACACCACGCGCTTCTGCGAGGGCCTGCGCATGCCGTTCACGCTGTTCATGCCCGAGAGCCAGGGCTCGTGGGGCGACTGGACGGTGACCACGCCCGAGACCATCCAGGGCCTGTCGGCGATCGCGCTCGCCCACGGGGGGTCGCTCAACATCAACCACGTGCCCTATCCCTGCGGGGACCGCGCGGGCAAGGTGCCGATGATCGTCTGGGACACCATCGCGCAGACCTTCGAGTGGGTGGCCGCGCGCGAGGAGCTGTGCCGCGAGCGCACGCCGGTGCCGGTCGTTGCCTGCCTGCACTCGGCAGACAACAACCGCCTGCTGGCCGCGCTCTCACGCACCGACGGCAACGCGCACCTGCGCTCCGAGGCCTACGGCAACGAGGGCGCGCTCGCGCAGCTTCTGGTGGAGACGCACATCCCGTGGGAGATTCGCCCCGAGGACATCGCGCTCGAGGAGCTGCAGCGCTACGAGCTGGTCGCCCTGCCGTGCATCCCGCACATCTCCGACGATCTCGCCGAGCGTCTACGCGCCTACGTCGAGGGCGGCGGCAACCTCCTGGCGGGCTACCTGACTTCGCTCTACGACGCGCGCGGCGCCCGGCGCAGCAACTTCGCGCTTGCGGACTTGTTCGGGATGGACTTCGTCGAGGACTCGCCCTTCAGCATCAGCTACCTCGATGCACTGGACGAGGCCTTCCGGCCGCGCGTGCCGGACATGCCACTGCTCATCAAGGACACCGCCAGCGACCGCATGAACCCGAAGAACCATGCGCTGCTGTGCACGCCGCACGAGGGCACGCGCGTGCTCGCGCGCATCATGGACCCGGTCATCGAGAGCGACTTCGAGGGCGGTCGCTACGTCTACCACGACCACGCCCCGCCGGCGTACCTGACCGACCGGCCGGCGATCACGCTGAGTGAGTTCGGCGCCGGCCGCGTGGTCTACCTGCCCGTGCCCTTCCTGCGCGGCTTCGAGTCCAAGGCCAGCCCCTTCCTGCGCGAGGTGTTCCGCATCCTGATCAACGACGTGCTGGGCGTTTCGGCGAAGGTGCGCATCGACGCGCCGCTGTCGGTCAAGCACGCGCTGATGGAGGACGCCGAGGGCTGGCTGCTGCACCTGATCCACGTGCAGAAGCAGACCGACAGTATGTACCTTGACCGCTTCCATCGCGCCGACCCGATCACCGTGCGCCTGCGGCCCGGCTGGCCCGTGGCCGGGGCGGAGAATGCGCTGACCGGCGAGGCCTTCCCCTGCACTGAGGCCGATGGCTGGACCGAGCTGACCGTGCCGGGCGTCACCGACCACACCATCGTGCGCATCCGGCGCGAGTAGCCACGGGCATCACCGGACAACTCCGAGGCTGGGCCGCCTGCGGGCCGTCCTCCGCCCTGCGGCGAAGCCCCGCCCGGCCTGCCGTGACGTTCCTCTCGCGCCGTCATCGCAGGACGGGCTTCCCGGCCTGTCAGCGTCCTCGAGGGTGCCGTTGTCGCAGAACAGAACGACGAATGCCCGACAGGCCGGGCCCTGCACAGGACAACGCTAACGTGCGGCGTGTTGCGAGTTCACACCCCGCAACGGCAACGGCGGACGGCGAGGGCTGCCTGCACGCGACTGCGGGCCCGTCCCCCGTCACCCGTTCAGCAGCGCGAAGATGCGCAGCTTCCACAGCAGCGCCTCGGAATCGCGCAGCAGCCCGCTCAGACTCGCCTCTGCCCGCCAATCGCCCGCCGTGGCGTTCGCCTGTGCCTCCTCGAGCTTGCCCAGCAGCTCCTCGACCCGCGGCGCCAGCGCCTCGCCATCGTCGGCGGCGGCCGTCAGCAGCCCCCGCACCTGCTCCGCAAAGGCCGCCACGTCCAGCGTGCGCGCCGCCGCCGGGCGGAAGTCGATCTGCCCCAACTCCGCCTGGTCGGCCTGCCAGTTCTCGTCAAGGTAGGCCTGCGCCTCAGCGTTGGTCAGGCCCGCGAAGTCGTAGAGCGCCAGCCGCGCCTCGCCCGCCGCCGGATCGAAGTCGATGAAGCTGGTGACCGGGTAGGCGTTGATGGCGACCTGTCCGCCGATGACGCCCTCGGGCCCGAGCACGGTCGCGCACGGCCCGTCGCCCTCGCCGCGCGCCACATCGAAGATCGCATCGTAGTAGTAAAGGTAGGCGTCCTCGCCAGGCACGATCTCGAGCGTGCTGACCTCCTGCTGGTCGGCGCGCGGTGTGCGGCAGTGGCGTTCGCCCTGGCGGTTGTGGAAGGTGGTGAAGAAGCTCGGGTAGGTGATCAGCTTCACCCGCACGCTCTCGATGGCCGCGCCCTCACGCGGCGCCCAGCGCACCAGCGCCAGCACGTGGTTGCTGTGGGGCAGCAGCATCAGGCGCAGGCCGACCTCAGCATCGGGGTGGGCGAAGATCGCCTGCACCGAGCCGCGCTCACCCTCCTCCAGCACCTGCATATCCTCTACGCGGTAGGTGATCGCGTCCTCCCCGTTGATGATGACACCGAGGAACCCGCCGGCGTAGAAGTTGGCGCGGGTGGGCGTCGGCATGCCGAAGTTGCCCTCGGATGAGGGGCGCTTCTCCCCGTGCGAGGGGTGCACGCAGCCCGAGTACGCGAAGCTGTAGTGGATCAGCCCGTTGTCGAGCGAGAAGTCGCGCTTCTCGATCGGGTGCCCGGGCGTGCACTCCCAGCTCGCCGGGTGCGTGCTCACGCCGCTGTCGGTCGCACTCACACTGTCGCCCTCGGCGCCGAAGGCGAGGCTGCCGAGCAGGGCTGCCGCCATCAGGAATGCGCTCATCCGGATCGCCGACCTCATGATCGTCCCTCCGCTGCGCATCATCACTCACCCACCGTCCACGCCGCCTCGGCAGTCTGTCCGCTGAACAGCTCGGTCGCGCGCACACGCCAGCGCCCCGGAGCATCGTTGTAGGCCATGGTGAACTGCGCCTCGCCCGTGCCGCGCTCGAGCAGCACCACGCGCTGACCCCACAGCGGCTCGTTACCGGCCGGATCGACGACCTGCAGCCACACTGCATGCTGCGCGCGGCTGCTCGCGGGCGCGTCGAGGGTCACGGTCGCGGTGAGCGTACTGCCCGCCTCGGGCGATGCCGAAGAGAGAGCCACGCCCAGGCCCTCGAGCCGATACGGGACCAGCGCGTAGAAGTTCGCGCGACCCCAGCGCAGTGTGGCGTCGATCTGCGTGACCTCGCCCAGGTACTCGCCGGCGCGCAGGTCGTAGGCGTGGTAGCCCGCAGGCACCGTGATGCGGGCCTCGACCGGCTCCCCGGCAACGGTCCCCGAGCCCGGGTTGAACCACGCGCAGCGCATCTTGCGGTAGGCGCCGAAGACCAGGGCATCGCCGTTACGCCAGTAGCGCGTCTCGCAGAAGGGCAGCGCGCCGCCGTCGGGGGCGGTCATCTGCATGGGCGAGCCGGCGCCGGTCGCCGCGTAGAGCGCCCGTAGCACATCCCACGCCGCCGCGACGTCCGGGTCGTCCTCGACGCGCGCGGCCGGGAGCTGGAAGTTGAGCAGGATCGCGCGCCCCTCACCCACGCGGTTGACCAGCAGCACCGGGATCTCGCCCGCCTGCGCCAGCGCGGTTGCGCCTGCAGCCTGCACGCCCGGGTCCAGCCTGACCTCGCTGAAGCTCGCCTCGATGGGCGTACCATCCAGCTCCGTGCCGAGCGCCAGCGGCCCGGTGACCGCGGCCTCGCGGGACGTGCGCGTGATGCCGAACAGGTCATCCAGCGCGCCCGGCTCGATGGCCTTGCAGTGGCCGTCGAAGACCCCCGGGCGCACGTCGGCGATCACCGTGCCGCCGGCCTGCACGAAGGCCCGGATAGCCTCGGCCTCCTCAGGCGCGATCGCCTGCGTGATCGGCAGCATCAGCACGCGGAACTCGTCGGTGGTCAGCTCGCCCGCGGTGAGCAGATTGCTGGTCAGGTAGCGGAAGTCCAGGCCCAGCTCCCAGGTCATCTCCGCCCACGCCTCGTGCGTGGCCTTGGGCGCGGTGAAGCTGTTGCCCTGGTCGAAGCTCGAGCCGATCGCCGAAGGTAGCGAGTAGAAGAACGCGACGCCGCTGTGCGCCATCTCCGAGTTGATGATCAGGTCGCCGAGGCCGCGCTGCACCGGGCGCATCTCGGCGGTCACGTCCTCGGTCGCGGGCCACAGGTCCATCGTGGGCCGCACGTAGCCGCGGTAAGTGCCTATGCCGTCCCACATCCACCACCAGATGCTGTCCATGCCCTTCATGACCATGCGCCAGGCCGCGTCGCAGAGCGCGTCGCCGGTCTTCGAGTAGCCCATCCAGTTGGAGCGCACGCGCTCGCGTGGGAAGATCGAGCGCACCAGGTCGTCGCCGATGCTCGGGTAGGGCCCGTAGAACAGGTTGGTGCCGCAGATCGCGTCGTAGTCGTCGCCGAACCGGCCGGTGCCCTCGTAGCCGGTCAGCGCCTGCGGGTCGAGGTCCGAGTACGCGGTGACGAAGCGGCCGACGAAGTTCGACAGGTTCCAGCGCGCGAACGCCTGGCGGTCGTACCAGCGCGGCGGGCAGCTCTCGCGCGCGGCCGACTCCATGTTGTCGGCGCGGTCGAGCAGATCGACCTCGGCGAAGCTCGCGTAGTCCTCGCCCCAGCTTTCGTTCAGTGCGGCGATGGTCCCGTACTGCTCCTCGAGCCACCGCCGGTAGGCGTCGATGCAGGCGGGGTGCACGCAGCAGCCCCTGGTGACGCCCTCATCGCCGAGCGAGTAGACGAACACGCCCTGCTCGCGCAGCCGCGCCTGGTTGTCCACGATGCCCTGCACGTACTCGTCCACGGCGGGCTCATCGTTCCAGCACACCGGCTGCATGAAGCCGTTGTCGTCCTTCTGATCGAGGATGCGCGTGCTGTAGGGCACCATCGAGACGTCGCTGGCGCGCGTTGCGGACGGCTGCGCGGTCAGCCCACCCATGCTCCCAAGCAGCGATATCTGCCAGCCGGCGCGCTTGAGCACCTCCCACTGATAGAGGCCGAGCACATCGCGCGGGGTGTCCCACTGCACGAAATTCATCCGCCCGTGGCGCCGCTCGGGGACGGTGAAGAGCGCCTGCTGCATCTCGATCTCCCGGCCGTCAACCAGCAGCACCGCCTCGGCGCGGATCTCGATGGTCGCGTCCGGGGCGGGCGCGTACTCGAACCCGTAGGCCGCCTGGCCGGCGTTCACCGGCAGGTCCTGCTGGGCGATGACGCGGTCGTAGGAGTCGCGGAAGCGCACGCGCAGCACGCTCCCGGCGGGGGCCTGCCCGCGCAGCGTGGCGGTCCCGGTGATGGTCTCGCCGTGCTCGACGAAGTCGGCGTCGAGGGCGACGGCCTGCACGCCGAACTCGCTGTCCACCACCAGGTTGCCGGCGCCGCAGGCCTCCACGCCGCGGTCGCTGCGCACGACGGCATCGAGGTAATACTCGCCCGCGCGCAGCGTGGGCAGCGGCACGGCTACACTCGCGCCCCGGTCCGCCGCCACGGTCACCGACTGCTCCGGCAGCTCCCAGGTCGCGCCATCGACCGGCCGGCGCAGCTCCAGCGCAAGCGTCACCTCCGCCGGCTGATCGCCGGTCGTGGCCAGCGTAACGCGGGCGCGGGCGTCGGGATCATCGCGCCGCACGTGCAGCGGCTCGTCGCCGCACACCGAGCTGACCTGCACCGCGCCCTCGCGCCCCGCCGCCCAGAGAGCCGCCCGGCCGACCAGCAGCATGCGGTACTCATAGTCGGCCAGACCGCGCCACGAGAACGGCTCGCGGGGCGTGAGCGCCCAGGCCGGGTAGCGCAGCCACGCGGCGCGCCCGTCGCGGAGCCGGTAGCCGGAGGCGACCTCGGCGGCGACCTGGGGCACGCTCTCGGAGCCGGTGGGGATAGCGGGGAGGCCGGCCGCCAGCATTGCCGGCGTCGGCGTGATGCGCCGCTTGTCGGTCAGGTACTCTGAGGCGTCCTGTCCGCAGTAGAGCAGCCCGGCGCCCCCGACCACCTGCTCGAGGATGCGGTACTGCACCTCTCCGGGCAGCTTCTCCATGGGGAAGCCGGCGATGACGTAGAGGTCGTGCGGTTCGGCGAGCAGACGCAGGGCGCGCTCCTCGCCATCCTTGCCCCCGTGGAACGACCAGACATCGCCGCGCCGCGAGAAGAAGACCGCCTCGGCGTCAATGTCGAAGCGCTGGGACAGCTCGACCACCTCGCGCAGGCGCGTGCCGGGCTCGCCCCAGTCGGGGCCGTAGTGGCCGCCGAAGACGAAGAACAGCGCGCGCACCGGCCCGCCCACGTGCCCGCGCGCCCAGGCTTTGTGCGGCGTGACGATGGACGTTTCCAGCGAGTGGTTCTCCTCGAGTTCCTCGGGCGTCGTGGCGGCCCAGCCCACGGCCAGGCTCCCCGGCACGAGGACCAGCAGCGTCAGGGCAAGCAGGCGTCTCATGGGTCAGCCCTCCAGCGCAAGCGGTGTGCTCTGCGGTGTCGGCTGCGGAGCGTGTTTCACTTCTCCGATCCCGGTCGGCCGCCCTTCCCCGGCCGGAAGGAAAGCCCGCGCATCCGGCGAATGCCGTCCATGCTCGCGCGCACCCATCCCGGCGCCGGTTGTGGGCACATGGACGCGGTCACGCGCATCGACTTCCACTGCCACTCGACCTACAGCGACGGTACGCTGCTGCCGCGCGAGCTGGCCGCCGCGCTGGCCGACGACCGCGTGGCCTTCGCATCGCTCACCGACCACGACTGCGTGGACGGCCTGCGCGGCTTCCGCCACGGGCTGGCGCGGCGCGGCATCGGCTTCGTCACCGGCGTCGAGTTGACGGTGCGCTGCAACGGGCGGGAGGCGCACCTGCTCGGCTTCGGCTTCGACCCCGACGACCCCGAGCTGCGCGCCACCCTCGCCTCACTGCGCCGGGCACGGGCGCCGCACAGCGTCGCCGGCTCGATGCGCGACCGCCCCCGCCGCCGGGCGCAGGACTCGCGAGCCCCGGGCACCGGCGCGGGCGGCTGGATCGAGATCGCCGACGCCATTGCCCTGATCCGGCGCGCGGGCGGCCGGGCCTTCCTCGCCCACCCGCTGGCGCTCGAGCCCGACCCCGAGCACCTGCGCGCCCTGCTGACCGAGCTGCGCGATGCGGGCCTCGATGGCGTCGAGGCCTACTACGGCGGACACTCGCCCGAGCAGCGCGAGCGCCTGGCGGCGATGGCGGACGATGTGGGGTTGCTGGTGTGCGGCGGCTCGGATGCGCACGAACGCCGCGGCGTCGGCGAGCAGCGGCTGGGCGTGGACATGCCCACCGAGCGCTGGAAGCTCTTCCGCGATGCGGTGTGCTGCGGCTCCGAGGTCGGGCAGGTCGGCGTCATCACGGAGGCCACCTCCGCCCCGCGCGTGCGCCTGCGCCGCCGGCACTTCGCCTTCCACGTGGTCTTCCCGACGGTTCTCGCCGTCGCGCTCTTC
The DNA here is from genome assembly GCA_029820295.1 of Candidatus Zipacnadia bacterium. GTDB lineage: Bacteria > Armatimonadota > Zipacnadia > Zipacnadales > UBA5352 > JALGVA01. Next base: position 1,905 of record JALGVA010000035.1, on the reverse strand, counting down.
GTGGCCGCGATCTTCGCGGTCTTCCTTCCGGCCTTCGAGCGCTCGCTGATGGAACGCAAGCGCGAGATGATCCGCGAGCTGACCAACTCGGCGTGGAGCATCCTCGAAGCCTACCACCGCAACGAGCAGGCGGGGCTGATGTCGCGCGCGGAGGCGCAACGCCTCGCCATCGCGGACATCAAGGCGCTGCGTTACGGGCCCGAGGGCAAGGATTACTTCTGGCTGCAGGACATGCAGCCGCGCATGATCATGCACCCCTACCGCCCTGACCTCGACGGGCAGGACGTCTCCGACTTCCGGGACGCGCGCGGCGTGCCCATCTTCGTCGAGTTCGCCGAGCTGGTGCGCCGCCGGGACCGGGGCTACATCGACTACGTGTGGCAGTGGAAGGACGACCCCGAGCGCCTGGCGCCCAAGCAGTCGTACATCAAGGGCTTCGAGCCCTGGGGCTGGATCATCGGCACCGGGCTCTACACCGAGGACGTGCGCCGGGAGATCGCGGCCGTCGAGCGCCGCCTGGTGCAGGCCTCGGTGGCGATCTCGGTGATCGTGCTGCTGCTGCTGCTGTATGTGATGCAGCAGAGCCTGCGCCTCGAGCGCGAACGCCGCGACGCCGAGGAGGGCCTGCGCGAGTCCACGGAGCGCTACCGCTCGTTGGTCGAGGCCACCACCGAGGGCACGCTGCTGGTGCTCGACGGCCGCCTGCACTACGCCAACCCGATCATGCTGCGCATGCTGGGCGCGAGTGCGCGCGAGATGGAGCTGCTCGACCTCGATGACGTGCTGCCGCGCGACGAGCCGGCCAACACGCGCGCGTGGGAGCAGATCGACCGCGCGGTCGCGGGCGAGGAGCCGGCCGGCGGCTTCGAGGCAGTGTTGCGCCGCCGGGACGGCGAGCCCGTCGAGTGCGTGCTGGCGCTCAGCCGCATCACCTTCGCGGGGCGCAGCGAGCTGGTGCTGCTGGTCAAGCCCCTGGGCCCGACCGCAGGCGCGCTGCAGGCGGAGGACGTCTGCCCGGTGCCCGGCGCCGAGTCGCTGGGCCGGCTGTCGGAGGCGATGCCGGCGGGGGTCTTTCGCGCCCGTGCCGCCGGTCGGGGCACGGTGCTGGCGGCCAGCCGGGCGGCGGCCAGGCTGCTGCGTCGGCCGGACGCCGACCCGGACGCCCCGCTCACGCTGGCAGGGCTGTTCGACGAGGGGGGCGCCTGGCAGGACTTCCTCGCCGAGGTGCTGCGCGAGCACGGCGCGGAGCGCCGCCTGCACGTCACCGACGGTGATGCCGCCACGCGCACCGTGGCGCTCCGGGCCGTGGCCGCCGCCGACGAACGTGGTGAGCCCCGCTTCCTCGACGGCGCTATCGAGGACGTGACCGTGCAGGAGAAGCGGGCATCCGAGCGCGACGCGATGATCGAGCGCCTGCAGGCCTCGATGCTCTTCCTGCACGAGCCGGTCGGCCGCATCGGCCGCAACGCCGTGTTCTGCGCGCTCGAGACCCCGGTGCGCGATGCCGCCGCCCTGATGACCGCCAGCCGCTCCAGCGCGGTGCTGGTACGCTCGGAGGGCGGGCAGGTGGTGGGCATCTTCACCGACCGCGACCTGCGCGAGCGCATCGTCGCCTGCGGCGGCGATCTGGCCACGCCCGTCTACCGCGTCATGACCTCGCCCATCGTCAGCGTGCCCGAGCATGCGGGCATCTACGAGGCGCTCATGGCCATGGAGGCGCACGGCATACAGCACCTCGCCATCGCCGACGACGCGGGCGCGATCGTGGGCGTGGTGCGCGACCAGGACCTGCTGGGCTTCCCGAGTTACGGGCCGATCGTGCTCGCGCGCGAGATCGAGGGCGCGGCCACCGCGCGCGAGGTGGCGGCGGCGTGCCGCCGAGCGCCGGGCCTGGCGCGGGCGCTG
>JALGVA010000166.1 GCA_029820295.1 Candidatus Zipacnadia bacterium | reverse complement strand
TGGGCGGGGTCGCGGCCGCCGGGGGCTCCGGCACGGCCGGCGCAGGCTCGGGCGGCTCCTCATCCGGGACGGTCGGCCGGTAGGCGGGGCCCACCGGGGGCGTGACCGCTGGCGGGGGCTGTGTCGCCTCCGGCGCGGCGGGCTGCTCGGGCGTGGCCGCTTTCGGCTGTTCGGCTTCCTGGTCCTCCGGCGCCGACTCATCGACGACGTGGCCACAGCTCGGGCAGAACTTCGCGTCGTCAGGCATCTCCTTGCCGCAGTTCGTGCAGTACATGGTCAGACGTCCTCCCATCGGTGGGACTCGGTGAGTACGCGTGCTGGCGTTCTCGCGCGTCAGGCATCATCCCCCGATGTACTTCGGAAGCGGCCGCGGATGCGTCCACGGCCTGCGCGATCACTCGCTCGACGGCCGCCGGCGCCCGGGCCGACGGTGGTGGCGTGCGCTCCTCGGCCTGCTGCAGCCACAGCATCCCCAGCATGAAGAGCGCCAGCAGGATGGCGAGGGTGACGCAGCCGTAGGCGCAGCACTTCCCGCCGGTCGGCTCGCCGTCCTCGCGCACCTCCTCGGCGGTGCGCGGCCGGATGGAGTCGGCGAGCAGGTCGCCGCGCACACGCCGGCGCTCCCGCGGCCGGACCATGGGCGCGGTCAGCGACCGCTCGCCGATCGCGACGTGCTCGACTCGCTCCTCCTCGGGCGGCAGAGGCGGCGGTGGAAGGGGCGTGGTCTCACCGTACTGCAGATCGCCGACCTGACCATGTCGCGCCGTGGCCATCGCCGCGTAGGCCTCAAGATCCGCCTGGTCGAAGCGCTCCTCGCTCTCCTCTTCGATGTCCTCGCTGAGCAGCTCCGCGGCCTCGCGCTGGTAGCGCTCGAGGGTCTCCCGTGCCTCGCTCGAGGAGGGCTGCCAGGTCATCCCCGGCGCGGGCATCGCGGGCGTGCCCAGGTCCGGAAGGGCCTCGCCCGGCAGTGGCGCGGGCTCGGGGATCGCGGCAGGCTTCGCGATCGACAGTTGCTCCGCCGGCAGCGGCGCGGGCTCGGGGATCGCAGGCACGTTCGCCGTTACCATCGGCTGCGCGAGTCCGCTGGTGCGGGCCATCTGCACCAGCTCGGCCGCCCGCTCGAGCCCGGGCACAGGCGTGCCGCAGGTGGCGCAGAACTTCGCGCCCTCGGGCAGCTCGCGGTCACAGCCTTCGCAGCGCATCGCGCAGCCCCCGTCCCGTCAGTGCATAATCTGCCCGCCGGTCACGTTGATCGCCTGGCCGGTCATGTAGCTCGCGGCGTCCGACGCCAGGAAGACCACGACGTTCGCCACGTCCTCGTAGGTGCAGCCGCGCTTCATCGGCACCTGGTCCACGTACTTCTGCCGCACCTCCGCCTCGGTGATGCCCCAGCGCTCGGCGTACTGCGCGTAGAGGCTGTCCACCCACAGCGGCGAGTCGAGCAGGTTGCCCGGGCACACCGAGTTCACCCGGATGCCCTGCTCGGCGAACTCCAGCGCCAGGCTCTGGGTCAGACCGATGCCGCCGAACTTGCCTGCGGCGTAGGCCGAGTTCTTGAAGCTGCCCTTCTTCCCCGACTTCGAGTTGATCTGCACGATGGCCCCGCGTGTGCCGCGCTCCAGCATCACCCGCGCGGCCTGCCTGGCCACGATGAAGTAGCCGACCAGGTTCACGTCGATGACCTTGCGCCAGTCGGCCACTTCGAACTGCGTGGTGTCGCCCGAGATGAGGATGCCGGCGTTGCTGACCACGATGTCCAGCCCGCCGAGCTGCTCCACGCACGCCGCCATGCCCTCGGCGACCGAGGCCTCGTCGGTCACGTCCATGTGGCAGGCGATGGCGCGCCGCCCGGTAGTACGCGCGATCTCGTCGGCCGCCTCCCGCGCGCCCTTCAGGTTGATGTCGGCCACGCACACGTCCGCCCCCTCGTTCGCCAGCCGCCGCGCCAGCGCCTCCCCCAGGCCCTGTGCGGCCCCGGTCACCAGCCCGACCTTGCCGCGCAGGTGCCGGCACCGGTCGCCGGCGCCTACGTGCCGGCACAGCAGCTCCGCCTCGGCCTCGCGGGTCCACGCGCCCGACTCGTCGAGCAGTGCCGCCACCTCCGGCTCGACCTGCGCGAGGTCCTCGAGCTGGGTCAGCGGCAGCCCGCGCACGTGCGGGTAGATGACCGCCTTGCCGGTCAGCGCGCTGTCCTGCACCGCCTGCAGCCCGTCGCGCGTGGCCTCGATGCCGCCGATGGCCGCGACCGCCCGGTTGGGGGCCAGCTCGCCGCGCTCGCTCATCCTGATGGTGGCCTGCAGGTCTTCGATCGCCGAGCCGGAGGTGCCCGTGTAGCGTACGCCCCGCAGCGCCACGTCGGACACGTCCATCTCGACCATCGTGCCGCGCGCCACGCCCGCGAAGATGTTGTACATACCGCGCTCGCCCAGGAATCTGCTGTTGTCCGCGATCACGGCCGGCACGGGCACCAGCACCACCACGTCGTCGAAGCCGTCCGGGGCGTACTGCGCCATCGCGTCATCGATGGCGTCGGGATCGAGGCCGAGTGGGTTGATCGTGACCAGCGTGCGGTCGTTGCGCCGCGCCAGCGCGCCGTAGCGCTCGGTCACCGTCGCCAGCCTCTCGTCATCGATGTCGGTGGCGACCACCACCGCCGGGCCGTCGGCATGCTCGAGCGCGCGCTGCACGTGCATCTGGCCCATCGGCCCGGCCGCGCCGGCGATGAGCATCGTGCCGCCCTTGACCGGCTTGACCGAGCGCGTCGCCGCGTAGGCCGCGCCCACGTCCAGCCCGGACGCGCCCACGTAGCGCGTGCCGTCGTAGTGAATGCGCCCGGCATCGACCCTGACCGGCCGCTCCAGTGGCGTGTCGATCATCAGGCACAGCACGCCATCGTCGGACAGCAGCTCGGCGAGCGACTCCACCTGGTCGGCACTGGGGTCGAGCAGTACCAGGTCATCGATGCCCCCGCGCTCGGCGGCGAGGGCGCGCAGCTCCTCCTCGTCGGAAGCGCGGACGACCTTCACGCCGTACGAAGCCGCCATGTCCAGCAGACCGTTGACGTCCGCCGGCGTGCTCAGCGCGATGATGACCGCGGGCTCGGGTCCCTCCTCCAGGCGACCGGCGCGGAAACCCTCCCGGCAGCCCTCGCCGCCGACGACGGCGACCACACCGCCGGGCTTGATCGACCGGCGCGTCTCGACGCGGTAGGCGCACACCACGCACGCCCACGGCTCGGCCAGCGCCGCCTCCGAGTAGCCGATGTCGTCGGGGATGGGGATGAGGTAACAGCCGTCATCGCCGTCCAGAATCGGCGGGCCGATGCGCACGAACTGCTCCAGGCCCCCGTGCAGGACGTAGCCGAAGGCCATCGGCTCGCCCCTGTAGTGGATCTCGGCCTGCACCACGAAGCGGTCGCCCACGGCGTAGTCGTCGCGGCGATTCTCGCCCACCTGCACGATGGTCAGCGCGACCTCGTGGCCGAGGACGACCGGGTCGTTCTCGAGGTCGCGCCCGGAGATGCGCGGGTGCTCGGGTCCGAGCTTGACGACCTTGATGTCGCTGAAGCACAGGCCGCAGGCATCGACGCGCGCGAGCAGATCGTCGGGGCCGATGTCGGGCATCTCCCACGTGACCGGCTCGCCATCGCGGCCCAGGTGCTCGAGGCCCACGCCGTAGAGCGGCCAGGCGGTATTCTCACCGGGGAGCGGCAGCGATCCGTCCACGAAGCGCTCGTAGTTGCCCATGCGTGTCCTCCAGGTATCGTCCGGCGGCCCGAGCCTGACCTGGGCTTGCGAGGGGTTGCCCCGCGTACCGTATGGTCGGTGTCCCTGCGGCCCGTCGGTGCGACGGGCGTCCCCGCCCGTCGGTCGTATGTCGTCGCCGTCATGCGCCCCGCCCCCCGCGCTGGCCAAGTCGCTCCGCGTCGGTGCGGCGGTTCTCGGAACGGCGCACGGGCGAGGACGCCCGTGCCACGGACCAGATGACCGTCTGCGACCGGGCGCCGCCGCAGCGCCTCACCCGCCCAGCTTGCTCATGCGGTAGTGCTCGTCCGGGCGCGTGTAGATGCGTTCGAGCTGCTCCGGCGTGAGCGGTCGGAAGCCGCCCCAGCCCGCCGCGCCGAGACGGATGCGCGCGGACTTCACGGCCATGGCGGTGGCGTTGAGCACCTGCGCGGGTGTGCCGCCCAGGGCGATCATCCCGTGCCCCTCCATCATGATCACCACCGGCGGCGCGTTCCAGCGCTCCACGTAGCCCTCCACCGCCGCGCCCACGGCCTTCGCCAGCTCCAGCCCCGGATCGGTGTAGGGCACCCACGCGGACTCGGGCCCGCAGCACACCACCTCGTCGGGGAAAAGCCGCCCGCGCACCGCCTCCTCGGCCTCCTGCGAGCACAGCAACGCATTGATCGCGGTCGGATGCGTGTGCCCGACGAACTCGATCCCGGGCAGGTCCAGCAGTAGCGCGTGCAGGAAGGTCTCGACCGACGGCCGCCGGTCCCCCGCGTCGATCGATGCGGCCGCCAGGCCCTCGCGCACCTCGTCGTCGGTCAGCGTCTCGCGCGCCAGCAGATCGCGGATCGCCTGCCGCGAGACGCGTACGAAGCCCTGGGCGTCGATGTCCACCAGCGACGCGCCCGAGGCCTTCACGAAGAAGCTCTCGTCGTCGATCCCGGCGGAGGTGTTGCCCTCGCCGAGGATGATGCAGTCGGCCCTCGCGTCGCCGAGTTCGCGCGACATCGTGATGAGCGCCTCGAGGGTCTTCCGCGCGCCGGCCTCTGTCTCGTCGGTCCCTTCGGCGGCCGCGCGGGCGGCCCTCTCGGCCTTGCCCTCGATGATCTGGTTGCACAGCTTCACGCAGTCCGGGCAGATGTAGACGCCCGGCCCGGCGATCAGCTCCTTGACCTGCCGGGGCTTCTCGCGCCCGCAGAACGAGCAGCGCAGCGTCCTGTCGTCATCGTTGCGTCGGTCGATCTCCACTGGCGCACCCCCGGACCATGTCCGGCACGACCATCCGCCGCCCGGCACACTGGTCCGGACAGCGCCGGTTGCTCTGTCACGCAAGTATTCGCTTCCGCTCCATGCGAACCCTCTCCCGCGCGCGTACATGAAGAGGGCGCCCGGTTCGCAGGCGCCCTCGGAGGCTCTGCGAAGTAGCGACTACAGGCCCGGCCGTTTCGTGTGCCAGTCCGTGGCCTGCTGGTAGGCGTCGCCGACGCGCAGCAGCACGTCCTCCTCGAAGGGCCGGCCCATGATCTGCAGCCCCACCGGCAGGCCCGCGGCCATCCCGCACGGGACGGACAGCGCCGGGATGCCCGCGAGGTTGATGGGGATGGTGCAGATGTCCGCCAGCTTCATCTGCAGCGGGTCGTCGGCCTTCTCGCCGATGCCGAAGGCGACCGTGGGCGAGGTGGGGGAGAGCAGCACGTCGTGGTCCGCGAAGGCGCGGTCGAAGTCCTGCCTGATGAGCGTGCGCACGCGCTGCGCCTTCAGGTAGTAGGCGTCGTAGTAGCCGGCGCTGAGCGCGAAGGTGCCCAGCATGATGCGCAACCGCACCTCCGGGCCGAAGCCCTCGCCGCGGCTCTTGGCGAACAGGTCGTAGACGTCCGCGACCTCTTCCTCGGTGCGATGGCCGTAGCGCACGCCGTCGTAGCGCGCGAGGTTGCTGGCCGCCTCGGCAGGGGCAATCAGGTAGTAGACCGGCAGCGAGTAGTCGAGGTTGGGCATCTCGACCTCTTCCACCGCCATGCCCAGCTCCTCGAACTGCGCGATGGCCGCTTCGACCACCGTCCGCACCTCGGGCTCGATGCCTTCGCCCATCAGCTCCTTCGGCACGCCTGCGCGCAGATCGGACACCTCGCCCGTCAGGCCCGCGACGTAGTCGGGCGTCGGGATGTCGGCGGAGGTCGCGTCATGCTGGTCGCGGCCCGCGAGCACGTTCATCGCCAGCGCACAGTCGCGCACGTCGCGCGCCAGCGGCCCGACCTGATCGAGGGAGGAGGCGTAGGCGATCAGGCCGTAGCGCGAGACGCGGCCGTACGTGGGCTTGAGGCCCGTGATGCCGCACAGCGCGGCGGGCTGGCGGATTGAGCCGCCGGTGTCCGAGCCCAGCGCGATCGGCGCCTCGCCTGCGGCCACCGCCGCCGCCGACCCGCCCGATGAGCCGCCGGGCACGCGCTCGAGGTCCCAGGGGTTGCGCGTGACCTTGTAGGCCGAGTTCTCGGTCGAGGAGCCCATGGCGAATTCGTCCATGTTGGTCTTGCCCACCATGGGCATGCCCGCGTCACGGCACCGCCGGACGACCGTCGCGTCGTAGGGCGGGCGGAAGCCCTCGAGGATGCGCGAGGCGCAGGTGGTCGGGATGCCCCTGGTGCACAGCACGTCCTTGATGGCGATGGGCACGCCCGCCAGCGGGCCCGGCTTCTCGCCGCCCGCGCGCAAGTCATCGACCTGGCGCGCCTGCTCGAGCGCCTCGTCGCGGGTGAGGGTCAGGAAGGCGTCCACCTCGCCCTCGACCTCACCGATGCGCTCGAAGTGCGCCTCGGTCACCTCGACCGCCGAGACCTCGCCCGAGGCCAGACGCTCGCTCAGCTCATGTGCGGTCAGCTCGTGCAGCTTCACGGTGTTGCCTCCGTGCGTGGGTTCGCGTGGCGCTGTCCGTTACGCCTCAGTGTCCGTGCCGTTCATGGAGGGGCCGCCGCGAGCGCCCTGCGCGAGCGGTGAGACCTGCGCCGGCAGGTCTCAGGTTGCACCCCGGCCCACGCCGCTCAGTCCTCGACGATCCTCGGGACGCGGAAGAAGTCGTCGGCGGCATCGGGCGCGTTGGCGACGACCTCGCCCGGCTCCAGCGATTCGCCGACCTCGTCCTCGCGGAAGACGTTGGTCATGGGGATGACGTGCGCGGTGCCCTCGACGCCCTCGACGTCGATGGCCTGCAGCCGGTCGGCGTGCTCGAGGATGCGGCCCAGCTCCTTCTGCAGGCGCTGGATCTCCCCCTCGCTGAGCGCCAGGCGCGCCAGCATGGCGACGTGCTCGACGACCTCGCGTGAGACATCAGGCATGGGGATGGTCCTCCCGCGCGCGTTCGTGGGCGGTCGTCCGACGTGGGCAATCTTAGCACCGTCGGGGCCGGGGCGTCAACTTGCGGCGAACCCGGGCCGTTGCCGTGGTCTGCAGCTTGCGGCTTGCAGATCACGCTGACCGAACCTTCCTCCCGCCGCGCTCGCCATGTATGATGGCGGCAGGCAGACCCGGCGCAGGGAGGCGAGCTCGTGCAGGAGCCACAGAGCCGGCCGGAAAGTCGCTCGCCGGACACGACCCACTGATTACGGGGCGCTCAAGTCCCTCTGCGCCGATGCGAATGCGCGGAAGTCGGCGCAAGTGGCGCTTCCCGGCCGGATCTCCAGGGCGGTCGCCGTTTGCCGCTTGCTGGCCGCTGACCGCTGACGGCTGGTGGCCGGCCAGCTACTCGACCGGGAACACGCTGACGTCGTCGAGGTAGACGCGCGCGTCCGACGGCCTGCTCTGCGTCCGCGGTCGCCATGCTCCGCCATCCGCTAGCCGTTGATCAGATAGCAGGCGGTGGTCCAGGAGATCTCGCGGCGAAAGTCGGCGCCCATGGAGGCCAAAATGCGGTCCACGCGGCGGTGATCGAAGCCGAAGTGCGTGTGGAACACCTCGGCGGGGAAGTCGCGGTACTTCGAGATGTCGCGGTAGCACAGCACATCGGTGAAGTAGCGCAGCGTGGAGATCCTGCGGCCGCCCTTGCGCTCCAGCTCCTGGAGGCGCTGGCGCAGGACGAGGGTCTTGGCGATGAACTTGCCCGCGCCGATGAGCCCGATCTCGATGGGCACGGTGATGAGCAGGTGCCCGCCCGGCCGCACCATGCCCACCAGTGCCCCGATCGCCTCCTCCAGCGCGGGGACGTGCTCGAGCGTCTCGAAGCACGTCACCAGGCCGTACTCGCCCCGTGGCGTATCGGGCCCCGTGATGTCGAGGTAGCGGAACTCCAGGTCGGGATGGCGCTCGCGCGCGACCGCCAGGTTGTTCAGGTCGCGGTCGTAGCCGATGGCGTCGGGGAGGTCGTAGCGGCGCGCGATGATGTCGGTGAGGTAGCCGTTGCTGCAGCCCGCATCGGCGAAGGGGTGCTTGTCGTCCCATCGGTCGAGGATGGACAGTATCTTGCGCAGCCGGAGCTGATGGGGCACGTTCCGCAGCGCCCTGCGACGGTATGTGAGCGAGTGGTCAACTGACATGTAATGGCCTCCTCGGGGCGTGCCACGGGGGCACGTCGCACCTGCAGTGTGGTCGCGGCCCGGTACCGCGCACGATGACAGAGGGCGACGGCGCGAGTCAGGCGCTCGCAGACCGCGTCCGGGCGGCGGCCTTCACGGACCGCCGCCCTCAGCCTTGCGTGCCGCGACCGCTCAATCCAGCCGCACGATCGACAGGTCGTCGATGTAGACCTTGCCGTCCGGGTCCCAGCCGTCCACGATGGGCAGGAACATCACGTCCGCGACCGCGGCGCCGCCCACCTGTGCCGGGATCGTCCCCGCCGCCGCGATCGGCTGCCAGCGGCCCTGCACGGGCACGATCTGAGTGCCTATCCCGCCCGCCAGGTTGTTGCCGCCCGCATCACGCGGCGTGGCCCTGATCTCCACCGTCCCCATCGTCTCCTGGCCCTCGGGCACATAGACGAACCCGGTAATGGCGTACTTGCCGGGCTCGAGGGTCAGGATCTGGTTCGGGCCGCCGCGCTGCATACCATCGAAGCACAGCGACGCCTCTCCGGTGTGCGCGATCTCCGTCGTGCGATAGTTGGTCCCGACGCCGAACTTGATCCACTTGCTCCAGCCGACCGCCCAGTCGTCCCCCTCCTCGAAGGACGGGTTGACGTTGAGCGGCTCGGCCTCACCGCTCGCGACTCGAAGCAGCAGGCGCGCGTTCTCGCGCACCATCTCGTACTGCGAGGTCTCGGCGATCTCCTCGATCCGGTCGCGCACCGCCTGGCTGCTCTGCACCCACTCGTAGAGCTGCCACATGCGGTCGGTGCCCCAGCCCGAGCCCGTCAGCGGCCCGTAACGCGTCGGCGGCAGCGGCATGTTCAGCACCGGATCGTCCTCGAACTCCTGCGCGAGCCGCAGGCGCTTCTGCGCCATCACCACCGGTTCGAACTCTGTGTCGAGCCGGGCCAGCGCCTCCTCCTCGGTCGCCGGCGCCGCGCCGGTGTCGGCGGTGCGCGGGAAGGCCAGCGCCGACGCCTCGTAGTACTCGAAGGCGCGCAGCAGCAGCTCGCCACGGGCACGCTGCTTGTCGGTCTGCGCGGCGGCGATGGCCTCCTCGAGCCACGTCCGGCACTGCGCGATCTCCTCGGGTGTCACGAGCGCGAGGTAGTCGGCGGTGCTGAAGCGCAGGTACTGCCCCTGTGTCGTGAACCAGGGCGATTCCAGGATGCGGCGGGTCCAGAAGTCCTCCCAGAACTCGTAGTAGGCCTTCAGCGGCGCCGCGCCGTCGGGGCCGCAGCAGCGTGCGAACCAGTCATCGAGCAGCGCATCAATGTCGAGATACGGGTCCCAGTTCAGCGCCAGGTAGGCGTACAGCTTGGGGCCCTCGCCGAAGTTGGGGTAGGCCTCGGCGTAGAGCGCGCGCACACCGTGCTCGTAGCCCCACGCCAGGTACTCGCGCATCTTGTGCGGGTAGTAGCGGGGCAGGCAGTAGGGGGTGCCGTAGATGTAATCGTACCAGCCCAGCGTCGGGCTCTTGGCGGCCCACGCCTCGGTGAGCGCGTGCCCCTGCGCCTCGATCTCGGGGTCGATCCACTTCATCCGGTCATAGGTCATGTACGGGATGATGCGCGGATGGACCTCGACGGTGTCGGGCGGCTCCACGATGTTGTTGTAGGCGAGGCAGCCGAAGTACTTGTCCGGGTAGACCTCGAGCACGCCCTCGACCAGCGCGTTGGCCCAGGTGAAGTAGCGGTCGGAGAGGTGATCAAGGTCCAGGAAGTTCTCGCGGCCGGGGTCCAGCGCCGTGCAGCTCGGGCACTGGCAGTGCGTGTTCGAGTCGTTGATGCCCAGCGAGTAGCTGATGGCGTCCGGGTTCTCGTCGAAGTA
>JALGVA010000165.1 GCA_029820295.1 Candidatus Zipacnadia bacterium | reverse complement strand
GCCGGGCGTATGCCGGCCCAGCACCGCCGCCATCAGTCGCTCGGCCTGCTCGGAGGCCTGCAGGCTCCCGGGGCGTTCGAGGTGCTCGCTGAAGTCCGCCAGCGCCTGCTGCTGCTCGTCGCTGTCCACGCGGCCGAGGCGCGACATCTCCGCGATCACCTCCTCGGCCTCCACGTCGGGCATGTGGCGGCAGATGCTGATCGCGGTGTCCACGTCCAGGCTGGCGAGCACAATCGCGGCCTTGCGCAGTTCCGTGTTCATGGCGCCACCGTCTGCCGGCGCGCGCCCTCGGGCCACGCGCGCGGGTGGTAGATGTCCGCGCTGGTGATGCAATCTCCGTGCCAGCCTGGCGGGAGGTCGCGAGGCGCCGGCCGATGACTCAAGTTCGCGCCCGCCCGGCCGTTAACCATCCCGCGACACGACCGGCGCTCCGGGAGGCGGACACCGTGACCCGAGGACTGCACGCCGCCGCTGCCGGCATGCAGGTGCAGCTTGGCAGGCAGGATGTGTACGCCAACAACCTCGCCAACGCCGGCACCGTCGGCTACCGGCGCGCCGACCTGAGCGTCGAGCAGAGCTTCGCCGAGGCGCTCGGACAGGCCGGCGCTCTCCCTGTCCCGCGCGCGTCCACCATCGATGTCTCTCCCGGACCGGTCCATGAGACCGGCGACGCCTTCGACCTCGCCATCGACGGCCCGGGCCTCTTCACGCTGCAGACCGAGCGCGGCCTGCGCTACACCCGCGACGGGCGCATGCGGGTGGCGCCCGACGGCCGCCTGCTGTCGGCCTCCGGGCACGCGGTCATGGGCCGCGAAGGCCCGATCTCGCTGCCCGGCCCTGAGTTCCTCGTCTCCGCGCGCGGCCAGGTGTTCTCCGAGGGGCAGTTCGTGGATGACCTCTTCATCGCTGAGTTCGACGCCGCAGATGCCCTGCAGCGTGACACCGACGGCCTACTGACCGCCGGACGGGGGCCGCGCATGGCCGCGAACCCCCACGTCCTGCAGGGCTACGTCGAGGAGGCGAACGTCAGCGTCGTGCGCGAGATGACGCAGATGATGACCGGCCTGCGCGCCTTCGAGGCCAGCGCGGCCGTGTTGCGGCAGACCGATGAGACACTGGGCACGCTCATTCAGAGCGCCGGCGCGTGATGCCGGCGCCCTCCCGGCGCCGGCGCGAGCAGACGCATACCTGAGGTGATCGATCGATGATGCGCGCACTGTGGTCTGCGGCCAGCGGCATGATGGCCCAGGAGTTGAACGTGGACACCATTGCCAACAACCTGGCCAACGTCAACACCACCGGCTTCAAGCGGCAGCGCGTGGAGTTCCAGGACCTGATGTACGAGACCGTGCGTGCCGCCGGATCGGCGGCCGCCGAAGGCGTGGAGATCCCCACCGGCATCCAGGTCGGCCTGGGCTCGCGCACCGCCGCCACCCGCAAGCTCTTCGCCCAGGGCACCTTCCAGGAGACCGGCAATCCGCTGGACATGGTCATCGAGGGCAACGGCTTCTTCCAGGTGCTCATGCCCAGCGGCGAGGTCGCGTACACGCGCGCGGGCGCCTTCAAGCTCGACTCCGAGGGCAACGTGGTCACCGCCGACGGCTTCCCGCTCGAGCCACCGCTGGTGGTGCCGGCCGACGCCGCCGCCATCTCGGTGGGTAGCGACGGCACGGTCATGGCCACCACCGCGGGCTCGTCGGAGCCGCAGAGCATCGGTCAGATCCAGCTCGCGCGCTTCGCCAACCCGGCGGGGCTGAGCAACCTCGGGCACAGCCTGCTCGGCGCCACCGCCGCCTCGGGCGAGGCGGTCACGGGCGCCCCGGGCATCGATGGCCTGGGCTCGATCTCCCAGGGCATGCTGGAGATGTCGAACGTGAGGGTGGTCGAGGAGATGGTCAACATGATCACCGCCCAGCGCGCCTACGAGGCCAACTCCCAGGCCATCCGCATCGCAGATCAGATGCTCGAGATCGCCAACAACACGCGCCGCTAGCGCGTACTGAGCTGAGGACACTCTGATGCCACGAACGCTGGCCACATGCGCAGTCTGTCTCGCCGTCCTCGCGCTGCCCGCCGCCGGCTGCCGGGCGGAGATCATCAACCTGCACGAGCGCGTGCAGATCGACGGCGACCGCATCCTGCTCGGCCAGCTCGCCGACATCGACGCCGTCGGCGAGCGCGCCGAGGCGCTGGCGACGGTGAGCGTCGGGCCCGCGCCGCTGCCCGGTCGCGAGCGCACGCTGACCGTGGGCTACCTGAAGCTGCGCCTGCGCCGCTGCGGCATCGACTGCGGCGCGCTGACCTTCACCGGCGCCGAACAGGTCACCGTCGCGGGGCCGCCCGCGGCGACGGTAGCGTTCGCCCCGGCCGCGGGCGACCCGTCCGCCGCGGACGCGGCGAACGTTCCCGGCGCCCCGGCGCCGATCGTGGTGCCGCGCGGCACGCGCGTGCGGCTCGCGGTGGAGTGCGGTGCGGTGCGCGTGCTGGCCGACGCGACCACGCAGGAGGACGCGGCCGTGGGCGCGCTCGTGCGCCTGCGCGTGGAGCAGACCCGCGAGACCGTCAGCGCGCAACTGCTGAGCCCCACCCAGGCGCTGATCACGCGAGAGTAAGGAGCAGGCCCATGATGACGCGCAGCTTCGCAGTCGCCCTGGCCGCACTGACGCTGGCCGCCATGGCCGCGCCGTGCCTGGCCGACCCCGGCGACACCACGTTCTTCACGTCACTCTACGCCGACCGGCGCGCCCGCCAGCCCGGCGACATCATCTTCGTGGTCATCTCCGAGTCGGCGATGGCCTCACACGCCGCTTCGCGGTCGAACCAGAGCGGCTCCAGCGTCGAGGTCGGGCCCGGCGCCGGCTGGCTGGACTTCATCCCGCTCCTCGGCTACAGCGGTGAGCTGCAGGCCGGCGCCAGCGGGCAGTCGCAGCGCCGCGACATGCTGTCGGCGCGCATCGCCGCGAGGGTCACCGGCCTGACGCCCGCGGGCAATCTCATCATCGAGGGCGAGCGCACCGTGCGCGTGAATCACGACTTTCAGACTATCCGCCTGATCGGCGAGGTGCGCCCGCAGGACGTGCGCGCCGACAACACCGTGCTGTCCCAGCACGTCGCCAACGCGGGTATCGAGTACGAGGGCCCCGATCCGGCGAAGCCGGGCCGGCGCGTGGGGATCATCACGCGCGTCCTGGGCTGGCTGTTCTGAGGCGGCCGAAGACCATGCGAGGGCTCAGATTGCCGGTCGCGCTGGTCGCGCTCCTGGCTATCGCCGGAGTCGGCGAGGCGCTGACCGCGCGCGTGAAGGACATCGCCACCATCAGCGGCGTCAGCGAGCACAAGCTCATGGGCTACGGCCTGGTGGTGGGGCTGAGCGGCACCGGCGATAGCGCGCGCGCCGCCTTCACCGTGCAGTCGCTGGCCAACATGCTCGAGCGCTTCGGCGTGTCCGTGAGCGCCGCCGAACTGCGTGTGAAGAACGTGGCCGCGGTGATGGTGTCCGCCGACCTGCCCGCCGACGTGGACCGGGGCGTCCGGCTGGACGTGCTGCTGTCATCTCTGGGCGACGCCGAGAGCCTGCAGGGCGGCACGCTGCTGGCGACCCCGCTGCTGGGCGGCGACGGGCAGATCTACGCCCTGGCGCAGGGACCGGTCAGCATCGGCGGCTTCAACGTCTCCTCCGGCGGCGACCAGGTGCAGCAGAACCACCCCGTGGTCGGCCGCGTACCCGGCGGGGCCATGGTGTCCACGGCCGTGCACAGCGAGGCCCTGCGCGCCCCGCGCCTGTGCCTGGTGCTGCACAATCCGGACTTCACCACCGCCTGCCGCGTGGCCGACGCCATCGACGCGCACATCGGCGCCGGCTGCGCGCGGGCGCTCGGCGCCGGCATGGTGCAGGTCAGTGTGCCCTCCGCCACCGCGGACATGGCCCAGTTCATCACGGAGATCGAGCAGCTCACGGTCGAGCCCGACGCCCCCGCGCGCGTGGTCATCAACGAGCGCACCGGCACCGTGGTTATCGGCGAGCACGTGCGCATCGCCCCGGTGGCGATCTCACACGGGAGCCTGACCATCCAGGTGCGCGCCGAGTGGCAGGTCTCGCAGCCCCCGCCGCTCAGCGGCGGCGACACCGCCGTGGTTCCGGCACAGGAATTGCAGGTGGACGAGGGCGGCGGCCAGCTCGTCGCCATCCCGCCCCAGGGCAACCTGAACGAGTTGGTCACCGCGCTCAACGCGCTGGGCGTCAAGCCGCGCGACCTGATCGCCATCATCCAGGCGCTGGCGGCCGCCGGCGCGCTCGAGGCCGAGGTGATGATCCAGTGACGCAGATCAGCCGCACGCCCCGCGCGGTGATGCCACCCGGCGATGACCGCCTGCGCAGCGCCTGTCGCCAGGTCGAAGGGCTCTTCATCGCACAGTTGCTGGCGGCCATGGACCGGCCTGCCTGGGGTGAGGGCGCCCTGGGCAGCTCCGCCGAGTCGCGCATGTTCGCCGCGCAGCGCAATCGCGAGCTGGCCGCGGACATGGGCCGGCGCGGCGAGCTGGGACTCGCCGACATGCTCTACCGCGAACTCTCGCGGTCGGGCGCGGACGCCGCCCCGGAGCACGCGCCCGCCGGCCGGACGGGCCCGCTCACGGAAGGAGATGCTGACTGATGCACATCGACCCGAGCGGCCTGCATCCTACGCGCATGAACTCCGACGTCGGCGCCAACGTGAGTTCCCGCCGCACGCAGGCCACGCCCTCGGACGCCGGACCCGACACGGTCACGGTCTCCTCGCGGGCGCGGCTGCTGGCCATGGCCCGGCAGGCGCTCGATGAGACCGCGCTCGTGCGCCGTGCGGTCGTCGATGACGCACGTGCGCGCGTGGCGGGCGGCGCCGGCTGGGACGGCCGGGAGGTGGCGACCGCCATGATCGGCGCCGTAACCGAGGGCCGCGTGTGAGCGCATCGCCGCTGAGGAGGCAATCATGACCGCCGACGCCATCGTCTCGATCCTGGAGGCCGAGCTGGCCGCCGGTGCCGCGCTGGCGGAGACCCTCGAGCGGCAGCGCGTTGCCCTCATCGGGCGCGACCTCGAGGGCCTCGACGAGCTGACCGAGCGGCTGCGGGAGCAGTTCGCGCACTTCCACGCGGTCCTGCGCAGCCGCGAGCAGGCGCTGCCCGCGGTCGGCTCGCCCGGCGATCGCGTCGCCGCGCTGCTGCGCGAGGCGCGGGACCTGGAGGCCCGAGTGGTCGGCCTGGCGCGGCTCAACAACGAGCTGCTCGCCGACCGCCTCGCCCGAGTCAACACCGTGCTGTCCGCCCTGCTGCCGGAGACGGCCGCCGGCTACTCGCCCGCGGGCGGAGTGCGCCGGTCGGGCGGCGCGCTGGCGCGGTCCGCGTAGTCGCCGGGAGTGATGAGGCGTGTCGCTGCGCATGATCAATATCGCCCGCACCGCGCTGTCCGCCCAGCGGGCGGCGCTTGAGGTCATCGGCCACAACACGGCCAACGCGCAGACCGAGGGCTACCTGCGCCAGGAGCCCGTGCACGTGGCCATCCCCGGCCACGTGCCCGGCGCGGGGGGCGGCGGCGTGGAGCTGTCCGACATCCGCCTGCTGCGCGACGAGCTGTTGATGGCGCAGGTGCGTCACGAGCGCGGCGACCTCGGCCGCGAGCGCTCGCTGCGCGCTGCGCTCGTGCAGGTCGAGGGCCTCTTCACCGACGTCTCGCAGGGCGGGCTGGCGCTGCGCATCGAGGAGATGTTCGACGCCTGGGCCGACCTGGGCCTCGACCCCGCCGGCGCCGCCTGTCGCGCGCAGGTCATCGAGCGCTCCGAGCTGGCCGCCGAGACCATCGCCGAGCGCTACCAGGGCCTGGCGGACCTGCGCGTGGAGATCGACCAGCGCCTGGGCGACCTGGTCGGCCGCGTGAATGCGCTCGCCCAGGAGGTCGCCGCGCTCAACCGCCAGGTGGGCTCGGTCCCCGAGCCGGGCGGGCGCAATGACCTCATCACCCGCCGCGACGCGCTGGTCGATGAGCTGGCGGAATTGTCCGGCGCCGAGATCATTCCTCAGGAGGACGGCGTCGTGGATGTGCTCGTCGGCGGCATCCGGCTGGTCGAGCACGATCGCGTCAACGCCTTCGAGCTGATCGACGACCCCGCGCAGCCGGGCCTGCACCTGGTGTCGCTGGGCGGGCAGGCGCCGCCGCAGGGCCTGCGCGGCGAGATGGCCGGCCGCCTGCACGCGCGCGATGAGCTGATCCCGGCGTACCAGGCGCAGCTCGACACGCTGGCGCAGACGCTCGCCGACCAGGTCAACGCACAGCACTCGGCCGGCCTCGACCTGAGCGGGAACCCGGCCGGCGACTTCTTCGAGTACGACCCGACGCGGCCCGCCGCCTCACTGCGCGTGCGCGCCGAGATCATCGCCGACGGCTCGCTCATCGCCGCCGCGCAGTCTGCCATCGTCGAGACCGACGGCACCAACGCCCTGGCCATCGACGACCTGCGCAACTCGCGCCTGCTCTCGGGCGGCATCGCCACGCTCTCGGAGTACTGCGGCGAGCTGATCGCCGGCGTCGGCATCGACGCCGAGGCCGCGCAGACCCGGCTCGACAGCCGCGAGCTGCTGCTGGGCAACCTGCAGGCCGAGCTGAGTCATCAGTCGGGCGTCTCCCTCGACGAGGAGGCCCTCGAGCTGATCCGCTACCAGCAGGCCTACACCGCCGCGTCCCGGCTGATGTCCGTGGCGCTCGAGATGATGGACCTGATCGTGCAGCTCAAGTGAGCCGAGGGATCGTCATGCGCGTATCCAGCCGCGACTACTACGCCGACCTGCAGCGCAACCTGGCGGCGGCGCAGCAGGACCTGCAGCGCCTGAGCCGCCAGCTCTCCAGCGGCAGGCGCCTGACGCGCCCGTCCGACGATCCGGTCGCGGTTGGCGAGATCATCAGCGCCCGCTCCGACGTGGCCGCCGCCACCAACCGGCAGAGGACCCTGCGGCGCGCGATCCTGCTCACCGGTTCTGCCGACAACGCCCTCGACAGCATCTCCTCCGCGCTGCGCCAGGCGCAGGACCTGGTGCTCACCGCGGGCCGGCCCGGTGAAACCGACGCCGCCCGCAGCGCCGTCGCCGAGATGGTGCGCAGCGTGCGCGAGCGCGTCCTCGACGTGGCCAACATCAGCGTCAAGGGCGAGTACCTCTTCGCCGGCAAGCTCGCGCGCCAGGCGCCCTTCGAGGACGGCGTCGGCGGCGTGACCTACGTGGGCGACTCAGAGGGCATGCAGCTCTGGGTCGCGCCCGGGCGGCCGATGGAGGTCACCATCCCCGGCGACCGGCTGCTCAACTTCGAGGACGCGGGCGGCAACCGTGCGGTGCCCGAGGTGGACACCGACCTCTTCGCCCTGCTCGACGACATCGCCACCGCGATCGAGGCCGGTGACGCCGACCAGGTGTCCGCGCTCGGCGCCGACCTCGACCGCCTGTGCGCCCACGTCGTGCAGCAGCGCGGCGTGCTGGGCGCGCGCACGCAACGCATCGAGGACGCGCTGGACGCGGCGCAGGACGCCGAGGTCACGGCCCGCGAGGTGCTCTCCGACGCGGAGGACGTGGATATCGCCGCCGCGCTCATGGAGCTGCAGGCCCGGCAGGTCAGCTACCAGGCGGCCCTCACCGCCACCTCCCGCCTCGCCGGCCTGCCCACGCTCTTCGAGCTGGGCTGGTAGTGCGCCGGCACCGCCACACCCGCGCTCGGCAGGTTCCCTCCCGGCGCCCACGCACCGCCCCCGTTGTGCCGGCGGTGGCAGGTATTGCCCCGCCGGTCGGCGTATCTGGCGGGCGGCATCGAAATACGGGCCCGGGAGGCGATCACGGTGAGAACGACCTGCATCGCGCTGGCGGTCATGACGATGGCGTTGGCGGCTGGCGAGACGCGTGCCCAGGACGAGCCGCTGACGCTCGTGCGCGACGGTGAGGCGGTGGCGGGCATCGTGCTGGCCGAGTCGCCCACGGTCGCGGCGCAGTTCGCGGCCGCCGAGCTGCGCTACCATCTGCAGAAGATGACCGGGGCGACCGTGGCCATCGTGGCCGACTCCGACTCCGCTCCGGAGGTCGCCATCCTGGTCGGCGAGAGTGCGGCCACGCGTGCGCTGGGCCTGACGAGCGATGACTTCGCGCCCCAGGAGTACCTCATCGGCTTCCGCCCCGGCGCGCTGGTGCTCATGGGACGCGACGCCGACGACCGCGGGGCCATGGACTACCAGAACCCCGCCACCTTCCCCGGCGACTTCGACGAGCAGGGCACGGTCTATGCGGTCTACGACTTTCTCGAGCGCTTCTGCGACGTGCGCTGGTACCTGCCTACCGAGCTGGGCGAGGTTATCCCCGCGCGCGACACGCTGACCGTGGGCGGCGAGGATGTGCGCCGGCGCCCGGCCATGACCTACCGCTACGTCTACCGCAGCGAGTCCATGCCCGCCGACCTGATCGGTGACACCATCGAACACGAGGAGGGCTACCCCTCGCTGAACGCCCGCGACGCCCGGCTGTATGTGCGCCGCATGCGCCAGGGAGGCGAGCGCTACGCCGCCAACCACTCGTTCTACGGTTACTACGCGCGCTTCCTCGACGAGCACCCCGAGTGGTTCGCGCAGGGCTACGAGGGCCGGCCCCCGCAGATGTGCTTCACCAGCCAGGGCTTCATCGACCAGGTCATCGCCGACGCGCGCGAGTACTTCGAGACCGGGCACGCCTACCCGGGCGCGCGCGCCGAGGGCGACTTCTTCGCGCTCGTGCCCATGGACAACGCGTCGTGGTGCCGGTGCGAACGCTGCCGGGCAGAGATCCTCGACGAGCCCACGCGCGGCTACCCGTTCACCTCGAACGATACCGCCAGCAACTACATTTTCGGCTTCATCAACAAGGTCGCGCGCGAGGTGGGCAGGACGCATCCCGGCAAGTGGCTGTCGGCACTCGCCTACAGCCGCTACGTCTACCCGCCCACCGACGAGCCGCTCGAGCCCAACGTGAGCATTCAGTTGTGCCTGCAGACCCGGCGCATCTTCCACCCCGAGTCGGTGCGCAACGACCGGCGCGTGCTGGAGGCATGGACCCGCGAGTCGCTCGAGCGACCCAAGTTCCTCTGGCTCTACTACTGCTACCCGAGCCTGCGGGCCGCGCGCCAGGGCTGGCGGCCCTATCCGGGCTTCTTCGCGCACAGCATCGTGGGCCAGTTCGAGCAGTTCCACCGTAGCGGCGTGCGCGGCTTCTTCATCGAGCCCTCCTATCTCGCCCACGGCCAGCGTAGCCCGCTGATGGACCAGCTCGAGCTGTATCTGACCTTCAAGCTCGCCGATGACCCGGATGCCGACGGCAACCGCATCATCGACGAGTTCTTCGAGCGCTACTACGGCCCGGCCGCCGCGCCCATGCGCGAGCTGTACGAGACCATGGAGGCCCACTTCGCCGACCCCGCCAACCACGGCGACCAGGTCGCGCAGACCGAGTCACAGGCGTGGACGATGCTGGGCACCGAGGAGCGCATGACGCAGTACCGGCGGCTGCTGTCCCAGGCGCGGCGGCTCACGCGCGACGCCGAGTCGGTCTACGGCGAGCGTGTGGCGTTGTTTTACCGCGGTATCTACCGCTGGATGGCCGAGGGGCGCGCCGGCTTCATGCACCTGCAGGAGCTGCGCGGCACCGGGCACCCGAGCGCCGACATCCCGCGCATTCCTGCCGCCGAGGGCGACCTCGATCGGGTCGAGTGGAGCCGGGCGGCGGTGCTCGGTGACTGGTGCTCGCTGCGCGGCGAGGAGACCGACCGGCAGGTGCAGGCGCGCATGGCCCACGATGGCGAGTACCTCTACCTGGAGCTGGAGGAGGTGGGCATCGACCCCCACGAGCTGGTCATCGGCGACGCCATCACCGTCTGGAACGAGGACGAGTGGGAGATCTTCTTCGCGCGCCAGCGCGGTCGGCCGCGCTACCGCCAGATGGGCCTCAACGCCGAGGGCGTGCACTTCGACCTGGCTTACGACGAGCCCACCAGCGAGTGGGACAGTGGCGTCATCCTGCACTCGGACGTGTCGGCGCCCGACCGCTGGACGGTGCGCATGGCGCTGCCGCTGGCGCAGCTCGTGCCCGGCGGCGC
>JALGVA010000164.1 GCA_029820295.1 Candidatus Zipacnadia bacterium | reverse complement strand
GAATCCAGCGCCACCAGCCGGCCCCGGCAGAGGATGCCCACGCGGTCGCACAGCACGTTGGCCTCCTCGATGTTGTGCGTGGTGTAGAACACCGCCACGCCCTGACTCGCCAGCGCCCGCACCTGCCCGTGGATCATGCGCCGGCTCTCCACGTCAAGGCCCGCCGTGGGCTCATCGAGGAACAGCACGCGCGGCTCGTGGATCAGGCTCATCGCCAGGATCAGTCGCTGCCTCATGCCCTTGGAGTAGCGCTTGGCCACGTCGTCGCACCGGTCCCACAGGTTGAACTGGCGCAGCAACTGCTCCGTCCGCGCGCGGATGCGCGCACCCGACAGCCCGTACAGCTCCCCGGCCAGGGCCATGTTCTGCCGGCCGGTCATCTCCATGTACGGGTTGGCGACCTCGGGCACCACGCCGATGGCGGCCTTCGCCGCCACCGGCTCGGTGACGATGTCGTGCCCGAGCACCAGCGCCCTGCCCTCGGTGGCTGGCAGCACGCCGGTGAGCATGCGCTGCGTGGTCGTCTTCCCGGCGCCGTTGGGGCCGAGGAAGCCGAAGACCTCCCCCGCGTGCACGTCGAAGCTGACGTGGTCCACGGCCAGGCGCGGGCCGTAGCGCATCGTCAGGCCCTCGACCTCAATCGCCGCGTTCATCGCGTCACTCCCTGTCGTCCGAAGCGCAGCCAGATACCGAGGCCGGCGCTCGGGTCACCCGGAGGCCGGCCGCCCTCGCCCTCGACCTCGAAGCTTGGCACCCCGGCCTGCTGCGCCCACGCGGCAAAGGTGTCGGGCTGACGGAGCCGCAGGAACTCCGCATAGGCCTCCGGCCCCTTGCGCTGCACCCCCTCGTGGCGGCGGCGGATGAATTCCTGGCGCGCCCAGTGCGGGTAGTCCCGCCCGAGACCGCCGCCGATCATCGCCTGGCCGCCCTCCCGCAGCACCCGGTAGACCTCGGCGATGCCGCGGGGCTGATCATCCCAGAAGTAGATCGAGCCGCGGCTCACCACCAGGTCCACGGACTGGTCGGCGAAGGGCAGCGCCTCCGCACGGCCACACGCCAGCTCAATGCGGTCCGCCACGCCCCGATCCGCAGCCTCCTGCCGCGCCGCACTGAGCGACTCGGCGTTCGGGTCCACCAGTACGATGCGCGACCGGCAGCGCTCCAACAGCGCCAGCCCGACCGGCCCCGGGCCCGCCCCGAGGTCTACCCAGACGCCGCCGTCCCGTGGCCGGCACAGGCGCACGATATCAGCCGCGACGAACGGGTAGCAGGGTGGGAGGGCTCCGTCCCCGGGGCCCTCCTCGCCGCCGGCCCGCCTACTTCGCGCCGACACCCTCGGTCTTGTCCGCACACGGATGCTCCTTTACCTCACCGTGGCACTCGCGGATCTGCTCCGGCGAGCACTCCTCGGGCTTGCCCTTCAGCTTCTCGGGATGCCGACAGCCCCGACAGTCACACATCCGGGTGAGCCTCCTTTGCCGGGTCAGACCGTCACGAGACGGTCCGAACCGCGCACGACCTCGTAGTGATCCCTGAGCGTGGACAGCGGACAGATCTCCGAGCCGTCAGAGTTGCGCAGCTTCAGGCAGATGCCGCAGGCGAGGAACTCGCCCCCCGCGTCGACCACCGCCTGCGCCTGGGCCTTCACATCGAACGCGGGGTCATCGATCTGGTCGATCTCGACGCCCTTGCCTGACAGGAAGATGCGCACCTGATCGCCCTGCTCAAGGCTGTACAGCGCCAATCGCAGTGTGTTGAACACGGTCTCGGGATCGTTCTGCGTGATGACTATGCCCAGCTTCACCGGCTGGTCCTCCTGTAGTGGGGGCGGCTGTACGATGCTGTCGAGGGCCACTCGGCAGCGCTCCCGGGCGTCCTCGGTGAGGCGGTAGTGAACAAAGCTGCCTTGCCTGTCGGATCGGACCAGCCCGGCGTTGCGCAGCACGGTCAGGTGCTGGGAGATGGCGCTTGGCGTCACGTCCAGCCGCATCGCCAGTGCGCCCACGCACAACGCACGCTCCTCGAGTTCGCGCAGAATGCGAATGCGCGTGTCCGAGCCCAGCGCGCTGAACAGTTGAGCCAGTTCCTCCGCGACCACTATCCGCTCGGACATATTAGTATCTGCTTAAATACTAACAGCGTGCGGGTGACCTTGTCAAGGGAGAGATGGTTCGCGCGCGGCAGGACGCCGGCGCGGCCGCCACTGATATCGGGCGCCCGAGATTCAGGCCGTTGGTCCGTCGCCCCCGAGCCCTACCCGAACCAGCCGATGGGCTCGCCGGAGATGTCCCAGATGACGTTCTTGAAGCGCGTGTAGGTAAGCAGGCCCTGCACACCACGCTCCACGCCCGTGCCCGACTGCTTCCAGCCCGGGAACGGGCTCTGCGGATAGACCTGGTTGAAGGTGTTCACGTAGACCGTCCCCGACTGCAGCGCGCGCACCATGCGCTGGGCGCGATCCGCGTCGGTCGTGAACACCCCCGAGCCCAGCCCGTACTCGGTGTCGTTGGCGATGCGGATGGCGTCCTCCTCGTCCTCGAACGGGATCGCCGCCAGCACCGGGCCGAAGATCTCCTCGCGGGAGCAGCGCATGGCGTTGGTGCAGCCGGTCAGCAGCGTCGGGCGCACGAACCAGCCGTTCGCGAACTCGTCACCCTCGGGCACCGTGCCGCCGGCGGCGACCGTCGCGCCCTCCTCGCGGCCGATCTCGATGTAGCCGACGACCTTGTCGAACTGCTCCTGGCTCACGATGGCGCCGAGCTGGGTCTCGGGGGCCATTGGGTCGCCCACGCGCAGCGAGTCGAGCTTCGCGGCGACCGCCGCGCAGATGTCGTCGTAGACGCCCTTCTGCACCAGCAGGCGCGTGCCCGCGATGCAGTTCTGGCCGTTGTTGAGCAGCAGCCCGAAGACCGCGCCCGCGACCGCCTGGTCGAAGTCCGCATCGTCGAAGACGATGTTGGGTGACTTGCCGCCCAGCTCCATGGACACGTTGGTGATGTTGCCCGCGGACAGCTCGATGACCCGCCGGCCCACCTCGGTCGAGCCGGTGAAGGAGACCATCTGCACGCGCGGATCGGTCACCAGCGCCTCGCCCACGCTCCTGCCCGGGCCGGTGATGACGTTCAGGGCGCCGGCGGGCAGCCCGGCCTCGGCGAAGCACTCGCACACCGTGACCGTGGACATGGGGGTGATCGACGCGGGCTTGAACACGATGGCGTTGCCCACGGCGAGCGCCGGGCCGATCTTGAGCATCGCTAGGAAGAGCGGGAAGTTCCACGGCGCGATGCCGCCCACCACGCCGTAGGGCTGGCGCAGCGTGAAGTCGATCTGCGCGGCGTTCGGGATGGTGATGTGCTCACCCACCGCCGCGTCGGTCACGTCTGCGTACCAGCGCAGGTAGTTGACCGCCGCGGGCACGTCGATGGCGGTCGCCTCGGCGATGGGCTTCCCCACGTCGAGCGTTTCGAGCTGCGCGAACTCGTCGGTGCGCGCCTCGATCAGGTCCGCGGCCTTCGCCAGGATCGCCGAGCGGTCGGCGCAGGTCATTGCGCCCCACTCACCCTCGAAGGCGCGCTGCGCCGCCTCACACGCCCGGCTGACGTCCGCCGGCCCGCCCAGCGCGACCGTTGCCACGGCCTCGCGGTTGGCCGGATTGACCGACTCGTAGGTCTCGTCGCTCGCTGCGTCCACGAACTGCCCGTCGATGAAGAGCTTGAACTCGCGCATGCTCGCTCCTCCCGTGATCATACATCCCAGCGCCCGCCCGTCGTGGTGTCAGGGCACTTCGACAGGCGCAGGCCGGGACCTGCACGTGAACGCCCCGTCCGCCCCCTCTCAGCCGGTCCGTGGCCGGTGGCCGTTGCCTTTGTGCTCCCGGCGCCCTCGCCGTGGGACTGCTTCGCAGTCGTATCTGCTTGGCGTCGAGCGGGCGTGCGCATGTGGGCCGAGTGAGTGTCGGCTGCGGATGAGGGCGTGCGGCTCACTCGGCGGCGAACAGTGGGGGCGGCGGGCGGTCCAGGCGCAGGCGGTCGGCCACGAACCGGGCGAAATCCCGCCCCTCAGATGAAGTTCTTGTAGGTGCGGATCCCCCACACCGGCCCGATGATCCCCCAGATCGCGCCCACCACGTAGTCGCCCAGCAGCACCCCCAGGAAGACGCGGTAGGCCCGGTCATGCCCCGAGCGCCCGCCGTAGCGCAACACCGCGACCTTGACCATCCACCCGACCAGGAACGAACTCCAGAAGTAGTTCATCGCGAAGCTGTTCGCCAGCGCGTAGCCCGCCGGGTGCAGCGGCAGCAGGGTGTTGAAGTGCACCCAGCGCAGCGCCCAGAAGATGGCCGCGCCCGCGCCGGTCGCGCCGATTGCGGGCCAGTCCGGGCCGGGCATGGTGTGCAGCCAGTTGGCCAGCATGGCGTAGCTCTCGCGCCCCACCCACGACTTGTAGGCCAGACACTTGGCCGCCGCGCCCTCGCGCATGGTGATGTGCAGGTTCGCCCAGTACGACAGCACGATCCCGGCGATGGTCGCCAGAATGATGGTGCGCACCAGTGAGCCCACGTCGATGCGCTCCTCGTGCGCCATCTTCAGGCTCTCGAGCTGGAAGGGCATCGGGTGGCAGCGGTAGCAGCGGTTGAACCAGTAGGTGACCGCGAGCGCGGTGAGCTGCTGATCGCCCAGCGCCTGCGCCCCCGCGACGTTGACGATTATGCGCTGCGGGTTGATGTAGTAGATCTCGTGCGGCGTGCCGAACTGCGCGCGCACGCGGGCCATGGCGATGGAGAGCGCGTAGAACACCGCGATGAAGCCCATGATCAGCCACGTGCCCATGCCCGCCAGGCCCAGCATGATCCCCAGTGCCAACAGGCACACCACCAGCCCGCCACCCGCCCAACGGTAACGCCGCGCCTCCCGGCCCGATGCGCCGCCGGCGACGATCATGCGCCAGACGTGGGCCAGGTGCCCGCGCGAGGTGAGCAGCGCGCCCACCGCCAGCGCCAGCCAGGCGCCCGAGGCCTGGTGGGCGAGGTACGGGAAGCCGTTGGGCGGCGCCTCGCGCATGCCGATCAGCTCGGAGCCGACCATCTGCACCTGGCTGCCCAGGAAGAAGAACCAGCACGAGAACGACAGGTCGGACGGGATGAAGAAGGCGAGAGCCACCGCGAAGGGGTAGATGCCGTAGTAGAAGCGGAACAGCCCGCGCCAGGGGTAGCTGGTGAAGCTCGGGCGCTGCAGCTTGATCAGCGGCAGCGGCGGCATGATCGGGAAGATCGCCGCCAGGCCGTTGACCAGCGTGATCAGCGCGCCCGCCGCGAAGCCCAGCCAGACCAGCACGTCGCCGAAGAAGCTCGTGGTGGCGTGCCGCCCGCCGGCCATCTCCAACGGGAGCACGACCAGCGGGTAGGCGAGCTTCTCGTGCTCGGTCCACTCGCGCTGCACCAGCACGTTGATGCACAGCATCGCCCCGATCAGCGCCATGAGGATGCCGCCCCACGCCGCCAGCGGCACCAGGAATGGGCCGTACAGGTCCGGGCGCGTAAAGCTCCCGCCGCCCTCGTAGAGGTAGCGCAGCGCGTCCATGTCGGTTACGACCAGCCACGGGCGCAGATAGGGGTGGAACAGCTCCTCCCACCCGTTCTCGGGGCTGGCGAACCAGTGGGCGTAGCCGATGGTGCCGAACAGGTTCTGCACGAAGTCGTGGCCGGAGAGCGTCTCGGAGATTACCACGACGATGTAGGCGGTGAGCAGCTCGACCGGCGAGAGCGTCAGGCGGGGATGGATGCGGCGCAGGCCCAGGTTGATGGCGGCGAGGCCGAAGAGGATGAAGACCGGCGTGATGAACAGCGGCAGGCACGAGCCGTCCATGATCCCCCAGCGCGCCTCGGCCATCACCACCCACCAGGTGTTGGCCGCCGCGAGCACCAGGCCCAGCGCGACCGCCCGCGGCGTGACGGGCGTGCGCGCGCTCGGCTCGCGATCCCCGGGCGGCTCAGGCATGGTGGGCGGTATGTTCGCAGGAGGGGAGGCGAAGGCCTCTTGAGGGCAGCGACGCACGGGCAACGGCACGGCGGCGAGGGCGCCGCCAACGGCGAACGGTCCGGGGCGCGGCGAGGTCATGGTCGAGCGCTCGGCGAACCTGCCCGCGTTCCGCAAGCGTCATGGCATATGAGCCGAACTCCCTTGTGGAGGTGCACCCATGAGACCTCTGATCATATCTGCACTCATCGCGATCGCTCTGCCCGGCCTCGCCCGGCAGGAGGCCACGCTCATCCACGGCTGCGAGACCCTCGACGGCGTCACCGTCAGCACGGGGAAGGACCGAGAGGGCACGCTGCTGGTCATCGCCCGCGCCGCCGAGTATGTCACCGAGGGCCTGGGCAGCATCCGCATCGGCGGCCACGCGCCCGCCGACGCCACCGGCAGCACCTACTGCTCCATCGACCTCACCATCCCGCCCACCGACTTCACCGACCGCGCGCTGGTCTTCGACGCGGGCACCACGCTCCCCGAGGAGACGCAGACGCTCTACGCCCGCGGCTTCGACGAGGTGGGCACCTGCGTGCTGAGCTGGCAGAGCTGGAGCAACCCGCTGGCCGAGGAGATGAAGACCTTCGCGTTGGTGCCCGGCCAGGACTCATCGGGGCTCAGATGGGAGCCGAAGGTGGCGGTTGGCGATGACCGTTCGGCCGTGGTGCGCCTGCGTTTCTACACCGGATCGCGCGTGCCGGACGCGGACTTCAACCTCTACGTCGATAACATCCGCGTGGCCGCCCCGCCCGCGGTCGAGCAGGACCAGGCCGCCGTGCCCGGCGCTGACCGCCCCGCGGTGCCCCTGATGGTCGCGGTCGCGCAGGCGGTGATGGGCCAGGCGCCCGACGAAGTCCCGCTGGCATCGTGCGACAGCGTCGAGGAGATGACCGTGGACCTGGGCGACGGCTGGCCGGACACGGTGCTGGAAGTCAACACCGACGAGCAGTTCGTCACCGAGGGCGCCGGCAGCGCGCACCTCGCCGGAACCTCTCCCGAGGACGCCACCGGCAACTCCTACCTGTGCCTCGGCATGACCATCCCTCCGACCGACTTCACCGGCGGCACCACGCTCAGGCTCGACGCGGCCAGCTCCACACCGGCGCAGTCGGAGGCGTTCTATGTACGCGGGCTCAACGCCGAGCACGAGGTCGTGCTGAGCTGGACCTCGTGGGGCGGGCTGCTGACCGATCAGATGCAGAGCTTCGAGCTGCACCCGGGCATGTCATACGCCGGGCTGTCGTGGGAGGCGGACGCCGTCGAGGGACGCGAGCCGGTGGGCGTGGTGAAGCTGCGCATCTACACCGGCACTCACGATCCGGGCCAGCGGTTCGACATCTTCGTCGATAACGTGAGGACGGGGCGATCTGAGTTGCAGAGCTTCAACGACGTAACCGAGGCCAAGCCGCTGTATCCCGACACGGTGCTGGTCGAGGGCGGGGAGCCGCGCGCGATCATCGTTGCCCCCGAGGGCGATGACTGGCAGGCGCTCGCGGGTGAGGTCGCCGCGATGATCGAGCAGGCGACCGGCGCCACGCTGCCCGTAGTCGGCCCCGAGCAGGCTGGCGACGATGTGCTTGCGCAGACCAACGCCGTCGTGCTCGGCAGCATCGTCAACAACCGGGCGCTGCTCTATCCCTACTCGCACCAGCTCACCTTCGCCGACGGCGTCTACCCCGGCGCGGGGGGCTATGAGGTGCGCACCGTCAACGACCCCTGGGGCACCGGCCACAACATCATCGCGATCGGCGCCTCGGACATCGAGGGCGCACGGGCGGGGCTTGAGGCGCTGCGGCCACACATCGCCGCGGGCGAGACGCTGGTGGTGCCCCGGGTGCTGGAGGTGCAGCTCACCGGCGACGCTGAGGCGGCCTACGGGAACCTGTTCACCGCCGAACTCGACGAGGACTGGGCGGAGAGCCAGCGGCAGGCGTGCGAGGACCATCTGGTGCGCGCGGGCACGCGCGGGTTGTTCAGCCGCGCCCAGGGCCAGGGCCTGAACTACGCGCTGACCGGGCGGCCGGAGTACGCGCAGATGTACGTGTGGATGATCAAGCGCACCTATGAGAGCTACCTCTCGAACCCCGACACCTACGGCGGCCCGTGGGGGATGGACTCGGACTTCCACATCTACACCAACATCCCCGCCTGGGACAACGTCGAGGAGTGCCCGGCGATCAGCGCCGAGGAGCGGCTGGAGGTCACCCGTATCCTCTTCCGCTGGGTCAGCGAGCTGGGGCCGCGCAAGTCGGCGCGTGCGGAGAGCCGCCACGTGCGCTTCAACCACCAGACCTTCCCCGCGCTGGGTTGTCTGTACGCAGGCCAGTACTTCAGCCGCTACTACGACGCCATCGAGGGCGAGGAGTGGATCCGCGTCGCCGACGGCACCTTCCAGTTCCAGCTTGACGCGAGCAAGCCGCACTGCGACTGCAACTCCTACCAGTGGCTGACCCTGCATCACACCATGGCCTACTGTCTGGCCCGCCCCGACCTGCGCTACTTTGAGAACGGGAATGCGCGGCTCAATGCCGACTACGCCATCCTGACCATGAGCAACCTGGGCTACCAGGTGCCCTACGGCGACATCGGCGGCTGGGGGCCGATCGGCCGCGAGCTGAACATCCTGCGCATGGCCGAGTGGTACTACCGCGACGGTCGCGCGCAGTGGGCCATCAATCGCAAGATGCAGGTGCGCCCGCGCGTGGTGCTGTCCAGCTACTCGATGCCACCCGACCACCGCGCGGTGGAGCCCACCGACCTGCTCGGGGCGCAAGGCTGGGCGGTGGACGACCTGTGGTACGACAGCTTCGGCGGCGCCGAGGTGGTCGAGCGCGCCCGGGCGGTGGACAAGATCTCCTTCCGCTCCAGCTACGCTCCCGAGGCCGCGTACCTGCTGCTCGACGGCCTGGCCGTCGGCGGCCACGGCCACCTTGACGGCAACTCGATCCTGCAATGGACGCAGAACGATCGCATCTGGCTCGCGGACACCGACTACATCAAGTCGCTGCCCAAGTACCACAACGGTGTGCTGATCCTGCGCAACGGGCAGTCGGAGCGCATCCCCGGCTACGTGGGGCTGGAGAACCTCGCCGACCTGCAGACCGTGGGTGCGTCGCAGACGGTCATGCGCGACTACGCCGGGGTGGACTGGCACCGCAACATCATGTGGCTGCGCGACCGCCTCTTTGTGGTCGCCGACAGGATGGTCGCGCGTGAGCCCGGCGACTACTCCTTCCGCGCGGTGTGGCAGACCATCGGGGACACCGAGCTGGACGGCTCGATTCTGCGCGTGGAGCAGCAGGGCCAACATGCGGCCATCGCCATGACCGCAGACACCCGCTGCATCCTCAACGAGGACGAGTACACCGGCCGGAACTGGAGCAGCTACCCCTACATCGACGAGCCGGTCGTGCACTCCATGCAGGGAATCATCGATGCGCGTCTGCAGCCCGGCGAGCAGGTAGTGCTGTTCACTGTGCTGCAGGCCTCGGGCGAGGAGCCTGCACAGCTCAGCGTCCAGCGCGTGGGGCCCAACGCCATCGCCATCACCGGTCTGGGCGAGCCGATCCTGGCGGCGGTGCAGGACGAGGACGGGCGCATCGTGCTGCCGGGCGCGGCCAGCGGCGTGGGGGCGATGGCGGTGATGACGCCGACGCGCATCGTGGGCATCGGCATGAGCGAGGTGACCGCGCTGGAGCAGACGCGCACGGTCGAGGGCGGAGCGGACATCGAGGCCGACCTGGGCGCCGGACAGATCGTGGTGCACTCGCCGGCCGGGACCCGGGTGGCGACCGAGCAGGCGACGGAGACCATCACGCTGGGGCAGAGCGCCGCGCCGGCGGAGGTCGAGGGGCTGATGCGCCTGGTGATGGCCAGCGCTCCGCCGGTGGTGCTGCCGGCGCAGGCGGGCACGGACGCGCCGGCGATGGCCGAGCGGTGGCGGTTCATCGACCGGCCCGCCAACTTCCTGCTGACCGGCAACGCAGGCGTGCCCGAGGCGGTGGACGCCGTCGAGAGCTTCACCGCGACTCCCCAGCCGCTGGAGCTGAACGTGTTCTCGCAGGCGGCGGGGATGAACACACTGAGCAACGCGGTCGATGGCGCGGTG
>JALGVA010000034.1 GCA_029820295.1 Candidatus Zipacnadia bacterium | reverse complement strand
ATGGCTGTCTTGACAGACCCGATTGCAGACATGTTGACCCGTGTGCGCAACGCGGCACTGGCACGACATCTCGACGTGGATGTGCCGGTCTCCAAGATCCACCTGGAGATCGCCAAGATCCTCCACCGCGAGGGCTACATCCGCGGCTATCAGCTCATCAACCGCGGCCGGACGGTGCGCATCCGGCTGCGCTACGATGAGCATCGTGAGCCCGTGATCCAGGGCCTCAAGCGCATCAGCAAGCCCGGACGCCGGGTGTACGCGGGCAAGGACAAGCTCCCGCGCGTGCTCAGCGGACTGGGCGTGGCGATCATCAGCACCAGCCAGGGCGTGATGACCGACCGCGACGCGCGCAAGCGCGGCATCGGCGGCGAGGTCATCGGCCAGGTCTGGTAGCGCCGGGCCGACAGGGAGACAGGACAATGTCGAGAGTAGGCAACATGCCCATCGAGATCCCGGCCGGGGTCACCGTGCGCCTCGAGGACGACAACCTCGCCACCGTGACCGGCCCCGGCGGCGAACTGCAGCAGCAGCTCGCCCCACAGATGCGGATCGAGATCGAGGACAACACCATCACCGTGAGCCGCCCGAGCGACTCACGTGAGCACCGCTCGCTGCACGGCCTGACCCGGTCGCTGCTGGCCAACATGGTGCACGGCGTGACCGAGGGCTTCGAGAAGCGCCTGGAGATCCAAGGCGTGGGCTACCGCGCCGAGACCCAGGGCCGGCGGCTCATCATGCGGCTGGGCTACTCCCACCCGGTGGTGTTCGATCCGCCGGAGGGCGTCGAGCTGGTCGTGGAGGAGAACACCCGCGTCATCGTGCGCGGCGCCGACAAGCAGGCGGTCGGGCAGCTCGCCGCCGAGATCCGCATGTCGCGCCCGGCCGAGCCCTACAAGGGGAAGGGCGTGCGCTACGAGGGCGAGCACATCCGCCGCAAGGCCGGCAAGGCCGCCAAGGTCGGCGGGGAGATGTAAGAGAGGTCGCGCCCGACGCTGCGGCGGCGACATTCGAGGTGTCATCAGTGAAGGCAGAGGTCGATCGGAAAAAGCAGCGGCACAAGCGGCACATGCGCGCCCGACGCAGGCTCATCGGCACCGACGAGCGTCCGCGGCTGGCGGTGTTCTGCAGCCTCAAGCACATCTCCGCCCAGATCATCAACGACTGGGAGGCGCATACGCTGGTCGCGGCGGCCACCGTCGAGGACGAGGTGGCGGGCGAGTGCGAGGGCGCTACCGGGAACATCGCGGCCGCGAGCGTGGTGGGGCGCATCATCGCCGAGCGCGCGCTGGCCGAGGGCATCGAGCAGGTCTGCTTCGACTGCGGCGGGCGCAAGTACCACGGGCGCGTGAAGGCGCTCGCCGAGGCGGCGCGCGAGGCCGGCCTGCAGTTCTGAGAGGCGATCATCATGGCCGACATGATCAAGGTGACGCAACGCGGCAGCGCTATCGGCGCCAAGCCCAAGCACCGCGGCACGCTGCGGGCGCTGGGCCTGCGCGGCATCGGCACCAGTAACGTGCTGCCCGACAACGACGCGACGCGCGGGATGCTGCGCGCGGTGACCCACCTCATCGAGCATGAGCCCGTCAAGGGGCAGAAGTAGGGGCATAGGCGATGGATCTGAGCAACCTGCGGCCACATCCGAAGGCGACCCGGCAGCGCAGGCGCGTGGGTCGGGGTCCGGGCAGCGGCCGGGGCAAGACCGCCGGCCGGGGCGAGAAGGGCCAGACGCACCGCTCCAAGGTGTCGCCGGGCTTCGAGGGCGGGCAGACGCCGCTGTACCGGCGCGTCCCGCAGCTTCCGGGCAAGGGCAGCGCGGCGCACAACCGCGGCTTGTTCGGCACGCAGTTCGCCGTGGTGAACGTGGGCACGCTGTCCGAGCGCTTCGAGGCCAATGACGAGATCACGCCCGAGCGCCTGCTGGCGCTGGGCATCATCGGCAAGCTGCTCGACGGGCTCAAGGTGCTCGGCGGCGGCGAGATCGACAGGCCGCTGAAGGTCAGGGCGCACGCCTTCAGCGCGTCGGCGCGTGCGAAGATCGAGGACAGCGGGGGCAGCGTCGAGGTGATTGAGGAATGAGGGAGCGGCTCGCCGCGCTCGGCCAGGCCATGCGCGTGCCGGACATCCGCAAGCGCATCCTGTTCCTGTTCACGATGCTTGCGGTCTACGTAGGCTGCGCGCACGTGCCCCTGCCGGGCATCGACAAGGGCCAGCTCGAGCGGCTCTTCCGCGGCGCGGGCGGGCTGGGCGAGATGCTCGACGCCTTCGCCGGCGGCTCGCTCAAGCGCTTCTCGGTGCTGGCGCTGGGCATCATGCCCTACATCAGCGCCTCCATTATCCTGCAGCTTCTGACCATGGCCATCCCGGCCCTGGAGGAGCTGCAGAAGGAGGGCGAGTACGGGCGCCGTAAGATCAACGCCTGGACCAAGTACCTGACCGTCGGCGTGGCGACCCTGCAGGCCTTCGGCATGATCGCCTACCTGCGCAGCGGCGGCGCCTTCATCGGTGACCTCACGCTGCTGTTCTACACCGTGCTCATGATGGTCGGCGGCACCGCCTTCCTGATGTGGATCGCGGACATGATCACCGAGCACGGTATCGGTCAGGGGGTCTCCATCATCATCTTCGCCGGCATCATGACGCGCATGCCGCAGGACGTGGCGCGCACACTGCAGCTCTGGCGCACCGGCGAGGTCACCGGCGCCAACATCGCCTTCCTGGCCGCGATCATGGTCGGGACGGTCTACCTGATCGTGAAGTTCCAGCAGGCGCAGCGCAAGATCCCGGTGCAATACGCGCGGCGCGTGCGCGGCCATCGGGTCTACGGCGGCCAGTCCAGCTACCTGCCGCTGCGCGTGAACCAGGCGGGCGTGATGCCCATCATTTTCGCCATCTCGGTGGCGCTGTTCCCGGGCCAGATCGCCCAGGCGCTCATGAGCCCGAGCACCATGGCCAAGATGGCCGGCCTGTTCCACGTCAGCGAGCAGTCCGTGGCCAGCGCCATGCTGGCCATCCGCACCTTCACAACACCGGGCGAGAACCACTTCGCGTCCTTCCTGTACTTCCTGCTGGTGATCCTGTTCACGTACTTCTACACGGCGGTGACCTTCAACCCCGAGCAGATCTCGGAGAACCTGCAGAAGAACGGCGGCGCGGTGCCGGGCATCCGTCCGGGCGCGAGCACGCGCGACTATCTCGACCGCATCCTCTACCGCATCACGCTCGCGGGCGCGCTGTTCCTGGGCATGATCGCGCTGATGCAGTACTACGTGGGTGACATCACCGGGGTCACGACCTTCACCCTGGTGGGCGGCACGTCGCTGCTGATCGTGGTGGGCGTGGCGCTCGATACCATGCAGCAGATCGAGGCGCAGTTGCTCATGCGCCATTACAGCGGCTTCTTGAAGTGAGGAGCGGGATGATGCCGGACCGCGAGCACAATGTGGTGCTGCTGGGCGCGCCCGGGGCGGGCAAGGGCACGCAGGCGAAGATGCTCAGCAACGAGCTGACCGTGCCGCACATCTCGACCGGCGACATCCTGCGCGGCGCAGTCGCGGCGGGGACCGAGCTGGGCGCGCAGGCCAGGGGCTACATGGACCGCGGCGAGCTGGTGCCCGACGAGCTGGTCATCGCCATCGCCCGCGAACGGCTCGCCCAACGCGACTGCGCGCAGGGCTTCGTGCTCGACGGCTTCCCGCGCACGGTGGCGCAGGCCGAGGCGCTGGGCGAGGTCATGGACGAGCTGGAGCGCGACCCGCTGATCGCTGTCAACCTGACCGTGGACGAGGACGAGATCGTGCGGCGGCTGTCAGGCCGGCGGCTGTGCCGCGGCTGTGAGGGGATCTTTCACATCGACGACGAGGGCGTCGAGGACGGCGGCGAGTGCCCCGACCCCGACTGCGACGGCGAACTCTACCAGCGCAGCGACGACCGGCCCGAGGCGATCCGCGAGCGCCTGCAGGTCTATCGTCGCCAGACCCAGCCGCTGATCGACTACTACGGGGAGCGTGGCCTGCTGGTGAACGTGTCCGGCATGGGCGGCCCCGAAGAGATCGCCGCGGCGGTGCTGGCGGCCGTCCGCGGGCGGGGCTGAGCGATGTCCGGTCCGCGCGTGCGGGGCGAGGCCATCCGCATCAAGAGCCAGGCCGAGCTGGAGACGATGCGCCACGCGGGCAGGATACACGCGCGCACGGTGGCGGCGCTGATCGAAGCCATCGCTCCGGGGGTGAGCACGGCGGCGCTGGACCGGATCGCTGAGGAGACGATCCGCGCGGCTGATGGCGAGCCCTCGTTCAAGGGCTACCACGGCTATCCGGCGACCATCTGCGCGGGCGTCAACGATGTCGTGGTGCACGGCATCCCGTCCGAGGATGAGGTGCTGGCCGAGGGCGACGTGTTCGCCGTTGACCTGGGCGTGATCTGGGGCGGCTACCACGCCGACGGGGCGTTCACCGTGGGCGTGGGGGAGATCGACGCTGAGGGGCAGCGGCTGATCGACGTGACGCGCGAGTCGCTGGCGGCGGCGATCGAGCAGGTGCGGCCCGGCAACACCATCCGGGACATCGCCGCGGCGGTACAGGGGCACGTGGAGGCGGCGGGGTTCAGCGTGGTGCGCGCGCTGGTGGGCCACGGCATCGGCTCGGAGTTGCACGAGCCGCCGCAGGTGCCGAACTTCGTGGACGGCGCCGGGCCCTACGGGGTGGAGCTGGCGCCGGGGATGACGCTGGCCATCGAGCCGATGGTGAACGCGGGCGGCTTTGAGGTGGCGCAGGACGCCGACGGCTGGAAGGTGCACACGCGCGACGGCAGCCGCTCGGCGCACTTCGAGCACACGGTCGCCGTCACCGACGACGGCTGCTGGATACTGACCGCCCCGTGAGGGCGCGAGCGACACGGCGATTGGGGCACGATAGCGCGATGGCGAAGAAGCCGACGACGAAGCCGAAGAAAGAGCCCAAGATGATCCGGGTTCTCGGCACGGTGGCCGAGAAGCTGCCGGACGCGGTCTTCAAGGTCGAGCTTGAGAACGGGCACGAACTTCTGGCTCACGTGTGCGGCAAGATTCGCATGCGGTACATCCGGATCATGCCGGGCGACTCGGTCACGGTGGAGATCTCGCCGTATGACCTGTCGCGCGGACGGATCGTGTGGTTGCACAAGTAGCGGGCGACCGACGCGTCGGAGGGGACGTAGCGAGGCGGAGCCGGCCGGCGTGCCGGTGCCCGGGGAGTGATACAGATGAAGGTGCAGGCGTCAGTGAAGAAGCGGTGCGACAAGTGCAAGATCATCCGGCGCAAGGGCGTTGTGCGCGTGGTGTGCAGCAACCCGCGGCACAAGCAGCGCCAGGGGTAAGCGGCACGCCCGAGGGCGGCCGTAGCGAGCTTTGACGGAGGAGGAATGCAGGTGCCCAGGATAGCTGGCGTAGACCTGCCGGCCAACAAGCGGGTCGAGATCGCGCTGACCTACATCTACGGGATCGGGCGCTCGACCGCGAAGAAGATCCGCGAGCAGGCGCAGATCGATCCGCTGACCAAGATGCGCGACCTGACCGAGGACGAGGCGGCGCGCGTGCGCGAGATCATCGACCGCGACTACACCATCGAGGGCGACAAGCGCCGCGAGGTGGCGAGCAACATCCAGCGTCTGATTGAGATCGGGACCTATCGCGGCATGCGGCACCGGCGCGGCCTGCCCGTGCGCGGCCAGCGCACGCGCACCAACGCGCGCACGCGCAAGGGCAAGCGCAAGACCGTGGCCGGGAAGAAGCGGGCGACCGCCAAGAAGTAGCGGCGCGCAGGGCGGCGACGGGCGCCGCCGCAGCCGACAGGAGGCAGGAAGATGGCACAGGAGCGCGAGGACGCCGTGCAGCCCGAGGGCGAGGAGCAGCCGGAGGAGCAGGCGCAGGCGCAGGCCCCGGAGCAGCCGCGCGAGGCCCGCGACGAGTGCGGCGGTCCGCCCCGGCGGCCGCCGACGCGCGCGGCGCAGGGCCGGGCGTACATCAAGTCCACGTTCAACAACACGATCATCAGCATCACCGACCAGCGCGGCAACGTGGTCACGTGGGCCAGCGGCGGCACGGTGGGCTTCAAGGGCACGCGCAAGGGCACGCCGTTCGCGGCCCAGCTCGCGGCCGAGAACGCCGCACGGCGGGCGCTCGACCTGGGCCTGCGCCGCATCGACGTGTTCACCAGGGGACCGGGCTCAGGGCGGGAGACGGCGATTCGTGCGATGCAGGCGGTGGGCATCGAGGTAGGCAACATCCAGGACGTCACGCCCCACCCGCACAACGGCTGCCGACCCAAGAAGAGGCGACGCATGTAACGGCAGGCGCCCGGCGGCATGCCGCCGGCCCTGCGGAGGTGAAGGCACTCATGGCGCGATACACCGGACCAGTCTGCAGACTCTGTCGGCGCGAGGGGCAGAAGCTGTTCCTCAAGGGCGAGCGCTGTCACGGCCCCAAGTGCGCGATGGAGCGCAAGAGCTATCCGCCCGGGGAGCACGGCAACCAGCGCCGCGGCCGGCGGCGCCCGTCCGACTACGCGATGCAGCTTCGCGAGAAGCAGAAGCTGCGCGCCATCTACGGCGTGCTCGAGCGGCCCTTCCGCCGCTATGTGGCGCGCGCCCTGCACGCCAAGGGCGTGACCGGCTTCATGCTGCTGTCGCTGCTCGAGCGCCGGCTCGACAGCGTGCTGCGCCGCGCGGGCCTGGCGTCCAGCCAGGCGCAGGCGCGCCAGGTGGTGCGCCATCGGCACATCGCGGTCAACGGCCGCGTGTGCGACATCCCGTCGCGCGAGGTGCGCGAGGGCGATGTCATCGAGGTGCGCGAGGGCAGTCGCGAACTGCAGTCGATCGTGCAGTCGCTCGCGCGCGGCTATGAGGTGCCGGACTGGCTGGAGGTCGATGCCGCCAACCAGACCATCACCGTCCGCCGGCTGCCCGAGCCGGACGACATCAACGTGGACGTGGACGAACAGCAGGTCGTCGAATTCTACTCGCGCTAGTGGCCGGCACCGGCGTCGCGTCACACAGCAGGGCGGAGGAGAGCAAACCATGATAGAAGAGCTCGCCCCCAGCATGGTGGCACTCGAGCTTTCCGACAAGTACGGGAAGTTCGCCATCGAGCCGCTGGAGCGTGGCTTTGGTCATACGCTGGGGAATGCGTTCCGGCGCGTGCTGCTGGCGCACATCCCGGGCGCAGCAGTCACGGATGTGCGCATCGAAGGCGTTCCGCACGCCTTCACGACCATCGACGGCGTCTACGAGGACGCCACCGAGCTGTGCCTGAACATCAAGGAACTCGCCATCAAGGTGCACGATGAGGGTGCGGAGGACGACGAGGAGGAGCTGGTCGCGCACATCGAGGCCGAGGGCAAGGGCGAGGTGCTGGCGGGCGACATCACGTGCCCGCCGGGCGTGGAGATCATCAACCCCGAGATTCACATCGCCACCCTGACCGAGGACGACTCGGTGCTGCTCATCGACCTGTGGATCGAGCGCTCGACCGGCTACCGGCCGGTCGAGGAGCCCGGGCGCGAGAAGCGGCCCGGCGACGTGATCGCGCTCGATGCGCTGTTCTCGCCGATCGCGCGTTGCACCTACCGCGTCGAGGCGACGCGCAAGGGCGCGCGCACCGACCTCGACCGCCTGATGCTCGAGGTGTGGGGCGACGGCACCATCATGCCCGACGACGCGGTGCGCAAGGCGGCCGAGATCCTGGTGCGCTACATCACGATCTTCAGCGAGATCGAGCTGCCCGAGGTGGAAGAGGAGGAGGAGGTCGCCGAGGAGGAGGAGGTCCGCAACCAGGTCCTCGCCTACCCCATCGAGGAGATGGAGTTCTCGGTGCGCACCTTCAATTGCCTCAAGAAGGAGAACATTGACACGGTCGGTGAGTTGCTGGAGAAGACCGAGGATGACCTGCTGGGCATCCGTAACTTCGGCAAGCGGTCACTCGAAGAGGTCATCGAGAAGCTCGCCGCCCTGGGACTGAGCCTCCGTGAGCCGGCTGCCGCCGAGGAGCTGGTGGAGGAAGAGGACGGCTAGACCAGACCGCGGCGACGCGTGCCGCTTGCGAGGGACGAAACGATGCGACATCGCAATGACCACCGGAAGCTCGGCCGGCCGGCCGACCAGCGCATGGCCATGCTGCTCAGCCAGGTGGACGCGCTGTTCCGCCACAACCGGGTGAAGACGACCGTCCAGAAGGCCAAGGAGACCCAGCGCATCGCCGAGCGGCTGATCACCACCGCGCGGCGCGGCGACCTGCACGCGCGGCGGCGGGTGCTGCGCAAGGTGCGCGATCGGGAACTCGTGGCCCATCTGTTCGAGGAGATCGCGCCGCGCTACGCCGACCGCGACGGCGGCTACACGCGCGTGATCCGCGCGGGGCGGCGCGCCGGCGACAACGCCCAGATGGCGATCCTCGAGCTGACCGACTGACGTTCGCGACGGAGGCGCCATGCGACGGGTGCTGCTCGTGGTGCAGTACGACGGCACCGACTACCATGGCTTCCAGCGCCAACCCGGGCTGCCGACCATCCAGCAGGAGCTGGAGCACGCGCTCGGGGAGCTTCTGGGCGAACACGTGACCATCACGGGCGCCGGGCGCACCGACGCCGGCGTCCATGCCCTGGGACAGACCGCGACCTTTGAGACCGACAGGCCGATACCGACCGAGCGTATCGCCGGCGCGCTGACCTGCCTGCTCCCCGATGCGGTGAGCGTGGTCAGCGCGACCGAGGTGCCGGCGGACTTCCATCCGCGCTACGACGCGGTGGGCAAGCTCTACGCCTACCGGATACTCAACCGCGAGCTGCCGTCGCCGTTCATCGGCCGCTACGCCTGGCACGTGACCGAGCCGCTGGACGTGGAGCTGATGCGGGCCGGCGCCGAGCACCTGCTGGGCACGCACGACTTCGTGGCCTACAGCTCATCGGGGGGCTCGGTGGCGGACACGGTGCGCGAGCTGCGCCGGCTCGACGTGGAGCGCCAGGGCGAGCTGGTGGAGATACGCGCCGAGGCCGGCGGGTTCCTCTACATGATGGTGCGGCGCATGGTGGGGACGCTGGTGGAGGTAGGGCGCGGGCGGCTGGCGGTCGAGGAGGTCGGGATGATCCTGGCCGGACGCGACCGCCGGCGGGTGCCGCTGGTGGCGCCGCCGCAGGGGCTGTCGCTGATCAAGGTGATCTACTGAGGCGAGGCACGGCCGCCTTCGCTGCTTAGGAGGAAGGGCGCATGAACAACAAGACAGTCTCGGCCAGGCCCGGCGAGGTCCAGCGCGAGTGGTATATCGTGAGCGCGCAGGGCCGGGTGCTGGGCCGGCTGGCGACGCAGATCGCGGCGGTGCTGCGCGGCAAGCACAAGCCCTGCTACACCCCGCATGTGGACTGCGGCGACCACGTCATCGTGGTCGATGCCGCCGGGATCGAGCTGACGGGCAACAAGCCCGAGGGCAAGATCCGCTACTGGCACACCGGCTACCCCGGGCACCTGCGGTCGCGCTCCTACGGCGACCTGATCGCCAGCCGGCCCGAGGAGGTCATCCGGCAGGCGGTGCGCGGGATGCTGCCGCACAACTCGCTGGGCCGGCAGATGCTCAAGAAGTTGAAGGTCTACGCGGGGTCGGAGCACCCGCATTCGGCGCAGCAGCCGCAGCCGCTGCCGGAGGCGTAGGCGCGGCGCACAGCGACAGGACGCAGGAGGACAGCATGCCGAACTACGAAGGCTACGGAACCGGGCGGCGCAAGTCCGCCGTCGCGAAGGTCTGGCTGATCCCGGGCGGATCGGGCCAGGTGACGATCAACGAGCAGCCCGCGCGCGAGTACCTCAAGCGCGACCGGCTGGCGGTGCTGGTGCGTGAGCCGCTGGTGGCGACCGAGACCGAGGACCGCTATGATGTGCGG
Organism: Candidatus Zipacnadia bacterium; assembly: GCA_029820295.1. Lineage (GTDB taxonomy): Bacteria > Armatimonadota > Zipacnadia > Zipacnadales > UBA5352 > JALGVA01. Next base: position 28,195 of record JALGVA010000034.1, on the reverse strand, counting down.
TGCGTGGTGCTCGGCGGCGGCCTGTCCGGGCAGGCGGGCGCGGTGCGGCACGGGATCGCCAAGGCGCTGGTGGACGCCAACCCCGACAACCGCGCGGTGCTCGGGCCGGTGGGTCTGCTCACGCGCGACCCGCGGGTCAAGGAGCGCAAACACGCCGGCTTCCGCAAGGCGCGGCGCGGCAAGCAGTTCTCCAAGCGCTAGGCGGCGCTCCGCACCGGCAGCCGCGGGTGCACGCCTGATGGCGCAGGCATGGGCCGCCATGGCACCTCCATGGCGGCCCTTTCGTGTTCGGGGCGCGAAACATCGGAGGGCCGCGGGGGGTCTATTGTCGCAGACGCAGAGGCGGATGGGCATGGGGCCTGTGCGCACGGGAAGGAGCCTGATGAGGATGGGCTGGTTGCACCGGGTCGTCGCGGTGCTGGCCGTGGCCGGACTGGTTGCCGCGCCGGGATCGGCGGCCGAATACGGCATGCACCTGGCGGCTCTGGCCGCGAGCTACGGCGATGAGCTGTTCGACCGCCGGGACGAGATCCCCTACTACGACGAGGCCAGCCACCTGGTGCGTGATCAGAACGGGCGGCTGAATGTCGCGGAGAGCAGCGTGAACTACGCGGCGGCGCTGCTTGCCACCGGCGAGCAGACCGAGCGCGTCTGGCAGGTGATCGACGCAGCGCTGGCCCATCAGGACACCGCCGAAGGCTCGCCGACGCGCGGGCTGTTCCCCTGGATGGGCGATGAGCCGGATGCGCCCGATGCGACCGCCACCACCTACCTCGCCCCCGCACTTGCCTACGCCGCGCGCAGCGCCGAGGACCCGATCGTGCAGGCCCGCCTGCGGCAGTCGGTGCGTCTGGCGCTGGACGGGCTGCTGGCTGCGCCCGACCGGCCGTCGGAGGGCTTCGGCCTGGCGATGTGGGCCGGGGCGGTGTGCAGCCTGGCGGCGGTGGTGGAGGACGCCGACGCGCAGGCCGCCGGCGCTGAGGCGGTCGGCACGATCGTGAGCCGGCTGCGCTCGCGCGGCCCCGATGGGGTGCACAGTCCGACCTTCGATGCGCTGCGTATCGGCGGCCTGCGCTGGGCGTGGCAGTACGCCGGCGATGACCAGGCGCGCGCCCGGGCGGACACCGCGCTGCGCGTCTACTACGCGGACATGCTGCAGCGCTACGATCCGGAGTCGGTGATGGTCACGGGCGCCATCGGCTCGGCCTACCCCGCCGACTACCTTGCCCAGACCGGCGTCGGCCGCTACCTGTTGGCGTGCGACCTGCCGTCGGCGGTGGCCGAGTGCCGGGAGGCGGCCCCGCTGGCGATGTACTTCGCGCTGTCGGACTACGCGCCGCCGGCCGATCTGCTGGCGCTGGCCGAGGAGCCGCGTCCGGCCGCGGAGGTGCGCACGCGCACGCCCGCCGACGAGCATGCGGGCGCCGAGGCCAGCAGTACCTGCACGTGGGTCGCGCCGGGGATGTCACTGGGGACGATGAGCGGCGGGGTGGAGGGCTCGTCGATCCCGGTGCTGGCCACCTGCGACCTGCCCGAGCGGCCGACCAGCTACTTCTACGTGCTGGGCGGTCCGGCGACGGTGCAGAGCGCGCAGAGCGGCTCGCTGGCGCTGTGCAGCTTCAACTTCGACGGGATCGGCGTCGGCCTGCGGCCGCAGGCGGCGGTGCGCGGCGTACTGGGCCGGCGCGATCAGATCGACCGGGTCATCGTCGGGCGGCACGAGTGGATTGGCGAGCCCGAGGCGGTCGGGCAGAACGGGACCATCGCGGTGCGGCGGGGCAGCTCCTACCTGGGCGTGAAGATCCTCGATGTCGCGGTCGGCACTACGCCGCGGACGGAGGTCAAGCCCGGCGTGCTCACGTGGTACGCCGAGGGGAACATGGACTCGCTGATGCTGACGGTCTACGGACGGCGCGAGACCTACCGGCTGTCCGAGCCGCTGTTCGACGTGCGCGTGACGCTGCTGGTCGAGGTCGGGCCGGCGTCTGAGTTCGGCAGCCTGGAGGAGTTCGCCGAGCACGTGGGCGACCGGCGGGTGAGGCAGGAGGTGGCGCAGTCGCGGGTGCGCGTGGATCAGCTCGATGAGCGCCAGATCCCGGGGCGCCACGAGATCACCGCGGTGGGCGAGATGCGCTTCGCCAACTACCTGCGGCACACCATGACGCTGGTTGATGAGGCACTGCCGCTGGGTCTGACCGAGGAGCTGCTGCGCAACTACGTGGAAACGCGCACGCTGCCGGTGGAGCTACCGGCCGACTACCTGTGGGCGTCACCGGCGCTCAACCTGAGCGTGGGAGGGGAGCTGCCGGCGGCGACCGGCGGGTAGCGGCCGATGCCGTGACGCGAAAGAGCACGCCCGTCGCCGGGCGTGCTCCTCGATTCGCGGGCCCGCGCTGCGCGCTAGATCACGGGCGGATCGGGCGGCGTGAGGCCATCCCCGCCATCGATGGGGGGCGGCTGAGGTGGCGTAGTGCCACCGTTGCCGCCGTCACCGTTGCCGTCGGGGGGTGACGTGCCATTGCCATCTCCGTTGCCGTCCCCCCGGAAGGGCAGACTGCCGCCCTCACACGCCGAGAGCACGATGATGAACAGCATCATGAGCGCGACAGCCAGGTAGACAGCCTTCAAGACGCTTCTCCCCTTGTCCCGGTGGGTTCGAGCAGTACATGCGGGTTCGCCGGTCGCGCCCGCGATTCCTCCATGCTATCCTATCAGTCTGCGGCGCTCGTGTCCAGCCCCCTTTGCGGTCTGTCGGTGGCACGCTCGTCGGGCTCCTGCCACAGGTAGACGACCAGCAGCACCAGCCCGAGTGCAAGATCGAGGCCGGTTATGTGCGTCAGCAGATGCTCCATGCGCCTGACTCCTCTCTATTCGAACTACAGTTCGTATCATATCCGGCATCGCGGGGCGAGTCAAGTCGACACGAATGTGTGTTCGAGGAAGCATCCGTCGATCCGGCCTGCCCTGCCTCACAGCCTGCTCACGAGTCCCGAAGCTCACTTGACTTGCACTCTTATAATAGTGTAAGCTCATGCGGACCGTTTCGCTCGGATGCACGGAAGGAGTCTGTGTGCAGAGATGATCGCCCCGCATGGTGGCAAGCTGGTTGATCGGATTCTGGTGGGCGAGGCCCGCGAGGACCTGATGAAGCGCCTGGCCGACATACCCACGCTCGTGGTGCCCGATGAGATCGCCGGGGACGCGCGCAACATCGCGCGCGGCGTGTTCAGCCCCCTCGAGGGGTTCGTCACGAGCGCGCAGTTCGCCGGGATCGTCAACAACGAGCGCCTGCCCGATGGCACCATCTTCACCATCCCGATCTTCCTGACCGTGGACGACCCCGACGCGGTCGCCGAGGGCCAGGAGGTCGTGCTGGTCGCGAGGTCGGCGCCGGAGACGCCCGTGGCACTGCTCACGGTGAGCGAGGTCTACGAGTGGGATAAGGCCGCGGCGGCGGAGTCGGTATTCGGCACGGGCGACACCGCCCATCCGGGCGTGGCGGGCTATCACGCCCGCGGCGACTGGGCGGTGGGCGGCACCGTGGACCTGATCGACAACGACCGCGGGGTGCACGCGAAGCACAACCTGTTCCCGGCGGAGACGCGCGAGGTGTTCGCCGAGCGCGGCTGGCGCACGGTGTGCGCCTTCCAGACGCGCAATGTCCCGCACGCCGGGCACGAGGACCTGCAGAAGACGGTACTCGGCCTGGTGGACGCGCTGATGATCCAGCCCATCATCGGCAAGAAGAAGTCGGGCGACTTCCGCGACGAGATCATCATCGCGTCCTACGAGACGCTCATCGCCCACTACTTCCACCCCGACCGCGTGTTCCTCAACATCCTGCCCACCGAGATGCGCTACGCGGGGCCGAAGGAAGCGATCCTGCACGGGATCATGCGCAAGAACTATGGGTGCACGCACATCATCATCGGCCGCGACCACGCCGGGGTGGGCAGCTTCTACGGCGAGGAGGAGGCCATCGAGAAGTTCGAGGCGATGGCGGGGGAGCTGGAGATCCAGCCCATCACCATCCGCGGCGACTTCTGGTACTGCTGCACCTGCGGGCGCGTGGCCAGCAACCGCACCTGCCCGCACGAGGGCGAGATGTGCCTGCCCTTCTCGGGCACCGAGATCCGGGCGATGATCCACAGCGGCACCGCGCCGCGACCGGAGATCATGCGACCCGAAGTCTTCGAGATCATCCAGCAGCTCGGCGACCCGTTCGTCCCGTGACGCACGCACAGACCCCCCACGAGGAGATCACCATGGAGCCTGGCATTGTCATCTGGTTCACCGGAGTTCCCGCATCGGGCAAATCCACGCTGGCGGCGGCGGTGCAGCAGCGGCTGGAGGCGATGGGCCTCCCGGTCGAGAACCTGGACGCCGACGAAGTGCGCGCGAATCTCAGCCCGAACCTGGGTTACACCGAGGAGGCGCGCGACGAGAACACCAAGCGCCTGGCGTGGTTCGCGCAGAAGCTCTCGGGCTACGGCGCGAACGTGATGATTGCGGCGGTGGCGCCCAAGCAGGCCTACCGCGAGCGCGGGCGCGAATGGTGCGAGAAGTTCGTCGAGGCGTTCGTGGATGCCCCCCTGGAGGTCTGTCAGCAGCGCGACCCCAAGGGCCTCTATGCACGTGCCGCGCGCGGCGAGGTCAACGACATCGCCGGCATGCACCAGCCCTACGAGGCGCCGGTGAACCCGGAGGTGCACGTGAAGACCAACGAGTGCTCGATCGAGGAGTGCACGGACGCGGTCATGGCCAAGCTGGTGGAGCTGGGCTATCTGCAGCCTGAACTCGCGCTCAGGCAGGCGGGGGAGTAGCCGTGCTCGGGCTCTTCCGCCGTCGGCAGCCTCAGACACGCGTCCTGGTCATCGGCCTCGACGGTGTGCCGCACTCGCTGCTGACGGAGCTGATGGATCGCGGCGCCATGCCGAACCTGGCCGAGATCGCCGCCTCCGGTGACCTCCGCCCGGCCGAGTCCACGCAGCCCACGGTGTCGTGCGCGGCGTGGACCTCGTTCGTCACCGGCGTGAACCCGGGCACGCACGGGGTTTTCGGCTTCGTGGACCGCGAGCCCGGCGGCTACCAGCAGTACATCACCGGCACGCGCTACGTGCGGGCGCCGCAGGTCTGGCGCATCCTGGGCGAGCGCGGGCGCCGCGTCATCATCATGAACGTGCCCGTGACCTCGCCGCCGCCGGAGATCAACGGCCTGCTGGTCAGCGGCTTCCTGGCGCCCAAGCTCGAGGGCGCCACCCACCCGCCCGAGCTGGCGGCACGCCTGCAGCGTCTCGGCTACCGCATCGACATCGACCCCTGGCAGGCGCGGCAGTCGCTCGACCTGCTGCTCGACGACCTCGCCGCGACGCTCAAGGGCAGGGTCGCGGGCGCGACGGAGCTGCTCACGACCGAGCCATGGTCGTACGCGATGGTGCATGTCATGGGCACCGATCGCATCAATCACTTCATGTGGGCCAAGTGGGCCGCCGACGACCCGGACTACGCCCCCCGCTTCGTGGACTACTACGCGCAGGTGGACGCGGCGGTGGGGGAGATCGCGCCGGCGGTGGGCGATGACGTCGAGCTGCTGCTGCTCAGCGACCACGGCTTCACGAGGACGCTGCACGAGGTCAACATCGACGCGTGGCTGCGTGCGCACGGCTACCTGGGCGTGTCGGCAAGCGAGGAGGCGAAGCTGGCGCAGGTGGACGAGAGCACGCGTGCCTTCTCGATGACCCCCGGACGCATCTTCGTGAACCTGCGCGGGCGCGAGCCACGTGGGAGCGTCGAGCCCGGCGCGGAGTACGAGGCGCTGCGCAACGAGATCGCCGATGGCCTCATGAAGCTGACCGATCCCGACAGCGGCGAGCCGATCATGGACGGCGTGGTCGGGCGCGAGGAGATCTGGCATGGCGAGGCCCTGGAACTCGCGCCGGACCTGCTGGCCATCCCGCGCGACGGCTACGACCTCAAGAGCGCCCTCTCCGGCGACGACCTGTTCACCTCCAGCCCGATCACGGGCATGCACACCTTCGGCGATGCGTTCTGGCTGATCCGCGGGCGGCAGTTCGCCGAGGGCACCCCGCGCGTCGAGGACGGCGCAGCGACCGTGCTCTCGCTGCTGGGCGAGGAGCTGCCCGGGCACTTCGACGGACGCGCGATGGTGTGATGAGCGCACAGGGCTGAGGCGGGGCAACGCGAGCGGTAAGACCGCGGGGAGGGCTCTTTCTTCGAAAGAAACCGCCCTCCCCGCACCCCTCCCGCAAGGAACTGTCATCTGCGCGCGGCGGGGCAGCGTTGAGCCGGGCATCTTCTCGCGCGGGGGACGGCGCGCGCGAAACCGTGGCGCCGGTGTCCTCTACGCGCCGGCGGGGTTGGCCGAGCGCTGGACGCCCCGGCAAGGCGTTCCGCGCACCGGCGTCGAACTTCCCGCTGTCGGGCGGCACAGTCGGTCCCGAGAGGGAGGAGCCATGTCATGGATCCCGTGAAGGTGGGTGTCATCGGCTGCGGCGTGATCGGCAGCCGCAACCTGCAGGACGCGCAGGCGGGTGAGTTCACCGAGGTGGTGGCGGCGGCGGACCTGCGCGTGGAGCGGCGCGAGTGGGCGGCCGAGCAGGGCGTGCCGCGCATCTACGAGGACGGTCGCGACCTGCTCGACCAGGACGAGGAGGTGGAGGCGGTCATCATCGCCTTCCCGGCGGCGGCGCGCGCTGCGATGGCCCTGCGCGCGTTTGCGCGCGGCAAGCATGTGCTGGTGGAGAAGCCGGTGGCGATGAATGCGCGCGAGGTCGAGACGATGATCGCAGCGCGCGGCGACCTGGTGGGGGCCTGCTTCTCGGGCCGCTACCGGGGCTACGAATCGGCGCGCGTGGCGACGGAGTTCGTGGCCTCCGGCGCCCTCGGCGCGCTGCGCGAGCTGCACCTGCGGGCGTTCATCGCCGCGGGCCCGCCGACCGGCAAGGAGCCCCCGCCCTGGCGCGAGTCGTTCTCGATGAACGCCGGGGGTATCCTGACCAACTGGAGCTGCTACGATCTCGATTACATCCTGGGCGTGGCGGGCTGGAGCTTCCGGCCGCGGGTGGCGCTGGGCTGCATCTGGCCGTGCGCGCCGCAGTTCCGCCATCACGTCGCGCCCGAGTCCGACGCCGATGCGCACTACGCGGGCTTCGTGGTCGGTGACGGCGGCGTGGCGCTCACACTCGAGCGCGGCGAGTTCGCGGCGACGGCTTCGCGCTCGGCCTGGGAGATCATCGGCACCGCCGGCGCGCTGCGCCTGACCATGCTGGCGACGGGGGAGCGTGAGATCATCCACGACGACGGCTCGAACCCCGAGGAGGGCACGGTCACGCGTACGCTCTGGCAGGGCGATGACCGCGCCGGGGGCGGCAACCCGCAGGTGATCGCGGCGTTCGCGCGCGCGGTCCGCGGCGAGGGCGAACCGATCACGACGCTGGAGAACTCGCTGGTCATCGCGCAGATCACCGACGCGATCTACGCGTCGGCGGCGAGCGGGCAGGCGGTCACCATCCCGTAGCTCGCAGGCGGCGGGTGAGGCGCCGGCCGTCCCAGTCCCGGAACAGCCGGGCCGGGCACAGGCAGGACCCGGCGGCCCATGCGAGGAAGGGCCGGGCGACCGGCGGCGCATGGGCCGCCGCAGTGTGCAGGCTCGGCGGGGGAGCGTGAGCCCCATCGGCAGTTCGGCGACCACCGACCGTCCCGCGAGCGCCCACAAGCCCCGGGCCGTCACCGTGGTCGGAGCGCGCACGCCCTATGCCGGCGCGCCCAAGCGCCTGCTCGATATCCTCGGCGCGCTGCTCCTGCTCCCCGGCGCGTTGGTGCTGCTGGGGCTGGCGGTCATCGCCGTCCGGCTGACCTCACGCGGCCCGGCGCTCTACGTGCAGCCGCGCGTGGGGCTGGCAGGGCGCGAGTTCACCTTCGTCAAGCTGCGCACCATGCTCGACGGCGCCGAGCGTGAGACCGGGCCCGTGTGGGCGGCCCCCGATGACCCGCGCATCACCCCCGTCGGCCGCGTGCTGCGACGCCTGCGCATCGACGAACTGCCGCAGTTGTGGTGCGTGCTGCGCGGCGACATGAGCCTCATCGGTCCGCGCCCCGAGCGCCCGTATTTCGTCCGCCGCCTGCGCGCCGAGCTGCCGCGCTATGACGAGCGCCTGAGCGTGCGCCCGGGCATCAGCGGCTGGGCCCAGGTGCATCGGCCCTCCGACCGCTCCGTCGCGGACGTCGCCGAGAAACTGCGCTATGACCTGCAGTACGTGCGCGACCTGTCGCTGGGCCTCGACCTGCGCATCGCCCTCGCGACCGTCTACGTCGTGCTGACCAACCACTTCGTCCGCTGAGGCTTGACCGGCCCCCGGCGCGTGTGCTACGCTTCGACGAGTCGTGCTACGAGGTGCGTGATGAGTGAGCTGGAGCGCTTCGGTGTCTCGATGCCCGCCGACCTGCTCGCGCAGTTCGACCGGGCCATCGAGGATGCCGGCTACGCCAACCGGTCGGAGGCGATGCGCGACCTCGTGCGCCGCTACCTCGTCGAGCGCCGCTGGGAGACGGCCGAGGGCGAGGTGGTGGGCACGATCACGCTCATCTACGACCACCACGTGCCCGGGCTGAGCAGCCGCCTGACGCAGATGCAGCACGATGCCGCGGCCACGGTCATCTGCACCACGCACGTGCACCTCGACCACCACAACTGCGCTGAAGTGGTCGTCGTGCGCGGGGAAGCGGGCGAGATTCGGCGCCTGGCCGACCGGATGCTGGCCGCCCGCGGCGTCAAGCACGGGGAGCTGACCTGCAGCGCCGCACAGCCGTAGGGGGTCTGTATTTGCCCGGCGGTAGCACGTTTTTCGAAGGAATAGCACGCGTGGAGGGTGCCCAATGACGCGCGGAGGTTTCACGCTGATCGAGTTGCTGGTCGTCATCGCCATCATCGCGATCCTCGCCGCGATCCTCTTCCCGGTGTTCGCTCGGGCACGGGAGAAGGCGCGGCAGATCACGTGCGCGAGCAACCTCAAGCAGATGGGCCTGGCGTTCCTGATGTACAACTCCGATTACGACGAGACCTTCGTCACGAACCCGCGGTGGAAGACCAAGCTGCAACCCTACATCAGGAACACGCAGATCAACCACTGCCCGAGCCGGCGCTCACTGCCCTGGTACTACGGGCACGGCTACAACTGCGGGGTACCTGCGGGGCGCGGCTCGGCGGTGGCGGCGGGCTTCGTGGGCCGCGCGGAGGCCATGATCAGGTCGCCCTCGGCGAAGATCCTGGTGGCGGAGTGGGACCGCTGCAACTCCGGCCCGCCGTGCGGCGCGCCCGGCCTCTACGATGGCGGCGCCACCTGCTACTGGGCGTGCACGCGTGTGCACAACGGCGGCTCGAACCTGCTCTTCGGCGACGGCCACGTGAAATGGCTGTCCCCGTCGGTCTACCACTCCGACATGGAGCACGTGGACGATGCGGGCAGTCCGGTGCCCGCGGGCGCGCAGCCGGTCGCCGAGAGCGTCTGGCGCACATACTGGGACACGGAGTACGAGGCGTCATGAGTGAGCGGCGCGACGCGGGACCGCCGACCATCGCCGCGGAGTTCGCGTGGGCGCGCGAGTTGAGCCTGGGCGGGCTGTTCATCGCGCTGGGAGTCGTGATCCCCATCGCCTTCCACGTGCTGGGCGGCGGGCGGCTGGGCCCGGTCTTCCTGCCGATGTACCTGCCGGTGTTGGTGTGTGGGATGCTGGTCTCGCCGGGGATTGCGGCGGCGGTGGGCGTGCTGACGCCGGCGCTGTCCTCGGCGCTGACGGGCATGCCGCCGGTGCTGCCGACGCTGCCGCTGATGATGGCGGAGCTGGGTGTGATGGGCGCGATCGCGAGCTTGCTGCACCGGCGCGCGCACCTGCCCGCGCTGCTGGCGACGCCGATCACGCTGGTGGTCGGGCGTGCGGTCCTGGGCCTGTGCGTCCTCGGCGCGGTGAGCCTGCTGCCGCCCGATGTGCTGGCCTCGCTGCCCCCGCCGATGCGCCAGCCGCCGGCCTATCTGCTGGTGGCGACGGTGACCGCGCTGCCCGGTCTGGTGTTGCAGCTCATCGCGGTCCCGGCCGTGGTGGCGCTCGTGGAGCGGCGATCGACCGCATCCGCGGCGATGAGCGACCGACATGCTGGCGCATGACCTGCTGGACATCTGGGCGCACCTGCGCTCGCCCGTGCACCGGCTCGACGCGCGGGTGAAGCTGGTGTGCGCGACGGCGCTGGTCGTCGCGATCCTGGCAACGCCGATCGCGCGGCCGTGGTTGCTCGCGCCCTGGGCGGGGGTGCTGCTGGCGATCGCGGCGGCGTCGGGGTTGCCCGCGAGCTGGATCGCGAAGCGGCTGGCGATCCTCGCGCCCTTCCTGGCGCTGGGCGCGACCGCGCTTGTCTTTGTGCCGCCGACGGAGACCGCCGACGCCTGGCAGCTTGCGGGGATTGAGCTGTCGCGGGAGGCGGCGCTCGTGTGGCTCTCCGTCGGCGGCAAGTGCCTGCTGGCGCTGCTGGCGGCGACGCTGCTGACCGGCGCCACCGCCTCCGCCGACCTGCTGCGCGCGGCCGGGGCGCTCGGCGTCCCGCGCACGCTCACCGCGCTCACCGGCTTCGCGATCACCTACCTGGTGGCGCTGGGCGACGAGGCCGGGCGCATGGTCACCGCGTGGCGCTCGCGGGGCCGCGTGCGCGGCCCTGTGCGGAATCTGCGCGTGGCCGGCAGCATGTTCGCGACACTCATGGCGCGGACCGTCGAGCGCGCCGAGCGGGTTGCCCTGGCGATGGTCGCGCGCGGCTACCGTGGGCGCATGCCGGTCCTCACTGCCGAGCGCGCTCCCGTCACGCAGATCGCCGGCGCCGCCGCCTTTGTGGTCGCGGTCGCGGCCACGTTCTGGCTGGGGGTGCACGCGTGAGCCTGATCGCGATCCACGACCTGCGCTTCACCTGGCCGGATGGCACCCCGGCGCTCGCGGGCGTGTCGCTGACGGTCGAGGAAGGCCGCTCGCTGGGCCTGATCGGCCGCAACGGCGCGGGCAAGTCCACGCTGCTGCTGCACCTCAACGGCATCCTCCACGGCTCCGGCGCGGTGCGCGTGCAGGGCCGCCCCGTCGAGGACTGGCCCGCGGACGAGCTGCGCGCGACCGTCGGGCTGGTCTTCGAGGACCCCGAGGACCAGCTCTTCATGCCGACGGTGCTCGAGGACGTGTGCTTCGGCCCGCTGAACCAGGGGCTGGCGCCGGACGCAGCGCGCGACCGGGCGCTGGCGGCGCTGGCAAGCGTCGGCGCGGCGGGGCTGGCGGGCCGCGCGCCGCACCACCTCTCGACGGGACAGATGCGGCGGGTGGCGCTCGCGACGGTGCTGGCCATGCAGCCCCGTGTGCTGGTCATCGACGAACCGGTCATGGCGCTCGACCCTGAGGGGCGCGAGGAGGTCATTGCGCTGCTGGCAGGCCTGCCGCAGACGAAGATCATCGCCAGCCACGACCTGGAGATGGTGCTGGCGCTGTGCGACGACGTCGCGATCCTGGACGGCGGGCGCGTGCATGCGCACGGCCCCGCGCGCGAACTGCTCGCGGATGACGCGCTGCTGCGCGCCCACGGCCTGCGCATGCCCGCCAGCCCGGGCGGCGGCTGAAGGCAACGGCAAAGCAACGGCAACGGCGTGGGGGAGGGGCTTCCCTGGAAGAAAGCCCCTCCCTCGAGCGCTTCGCGCTCTCCCCCTCCTCACAGAACTTGAGCCTGCGCGCGGGAGCGTCGCGGTGAGGCGTGAGGCTGCTCGCGCGCAACCAGCCGGACGGCATGGGCCTCGTGGCCGGCCGGGATCTTCGCGGCCGATGACGACTGCGGCCATGGCCTGCGATCACGTATCGCCTCGCTCCGAAGGGAACGCTCGCCTCGGTCGCGAACATCTCCTGTGTTCGCCGTGCCGGGCGCAGCGCGTCCCGGCGTCCCGTTGAGAGAGGTGCTGCCCATGGACCTCGCACCCGAGAGGCTGCGCGAGATGCTGCGGCTGATGGCCACCATCAGGCGCTTCGAGTTGAGGGCCCAGGAGCTGTTCCGCGAGGGGCTCGCGGTCGGCGAGTTCCTCGGCGCTCTGCACTCCTACGAGGGCGAGGAGGCGATTGCGGTCGGCGTGTGTGCGCATCTGCGCGACGATGACTACGTCTTCAGCAGCCACCGCGGCCACGGTCACGCCATCGCCAAGGGCGCGGATGTGCGCGCCATGATGGCCGAACTGCTGGGCAAGTCTACGGGCATCAGCCGCGGGCGTGGCGGGTCGATGCACATGTTCGCGCCCGAGATCGGCCTGATGGGCGGCAACGGCATCGTGGGTGGCGGCACGCCGCTGGCGCTGGGGCCGGCGTTCGCCGCGCAGTATCGCGGCACCGACCAGGTGACGGTCTGCTTCTTCGGCGAGGGCGCGGCGTCGCAGGGGGTCTTCCACGAGTCGCTCAACCTCGCGTCGCTGTGGCGGCTGCCGGTCATCTACGTCTGCGAGAACAACCTCTGGGCCGCGACCACCCCGATCTGCGACGCCTGGCCGGTGCCGGACCTGGCGCCGCGCGCCGAGAGCTTCGGCATGCCTGGCATGACCGTCGATGGCAACGATCTGCTCGCGGTGCACGAGGCGGCGGGCGAGGCCGTGGGCCGGGCGCGCGCCGGGGACGGTCCGACGCTCATCGAGGCCAAGACCTACCGCCACCGCCCGCACTGCATGGTCATCCCCGAACACCGGCCCGAGGACGAGCGCGCGCAATGGGAGGCGCTCGACCCGATCCCGCGCTTCGAGGCGTGGCTGCTGGAGCAGGGCGCGATCAGCGACGTGGAGCTGGCGGACCTGCACACCGAAGTCGAGGCGGAGCTGGACGCGGCGGCCGACTTCGCGCGGCAGAGCCCGCTGCCCGATCCCGCCCACTTCGCGCAGTACATGTGGGCGTAGGACCACGGAGGAACGCATCATGCGCAATGTGACGATGGTCCGGGCGCTGAACGAGGCGATCGCCGAGGAGATGGCGCGCGACGAGTCGGTCTTCGTCATCGGCGAGGACGTGGCCGACTGCGGCGGCGTGTTCGGCGTGACCGCCGGGATGGCGAAGCGCTTCGGGCGCGAGCGCGTCCGGCAGACGCCGATCTCCGAGGCGGCCTTCACGGGGCTGGCGGTCGGCGCGGCCATGGCGGGCCTGCGGCCGATCTGCGAGATCATGTACGTGGACTTCGCCACTACCTGCATGGATCAGATCCTCAACCAGGCGGCGAAGCTGCGCTACATGTCCGGCGGGCAGGTCACGGTGCCGCTGGTGATGCGCACCCAGCAGGGCGGTGGGACCTGCGAGGCAGCACAGCACTCGCAGTGCCTGGAGGCGATCTTCGCCCACGTGCCCGGGCTGAAGGTCGCGATCCCGGCCACGCCCTACGACGCTAAGGGGCTGCTCAAGAGCGCGATCCGCGATGACAACCCGGTGATCTTCCTCGAGCACAAGCTGCTCTACGAGGAGAAGGGCGACATCCCGCGCGAGGAGTTCCTGGTGCCGCTGGGTGAGGCGGAGGTGAAGCGTGAGGGCGGCGACGTCACCGTGGTCGCATGGTCGCTGATGGTGGGCAAGGCGCTGGACGCGGCGCAGGCGCTGGAGGACGAGGTCAGCGTCGAGGTGATCGACCCGCGCACGCTGGTGCCGCTGGACTTCGAGGCCATCGCGACCTCGGTGCGCAAGACCGGGCGGCTGGTGATCGCGCAGGAGGCCTGCCTAGCCGGCGGCTTCGCGGGCGAGATCCTGCGACGGGTCTGCGACGAATGCTTCGACGCGCTGAGCGCGCCGCCCCGTGTCGTGGGCTCGGCGAGTGTGCCCATGCCCTTCAGCCCGGCGCTGGAGGCGGCGGTGCTGGCGGGCGAGGAGGAGATCATCGCGGCGATCAGCGCCGTGGCGGCGTAGCGGGCGGGAACGGAGGCGGGACGCGGTGGCCTACCCCGGAGTGGTCGATGACCTGCGCATCTGCGCGCGGCTGGGCGTACCCTCGCGCGTGCCTGTGTTCGCGCTGGGCGAGGAGTTCGACGTCGAGATGTTCGGCGTGGACTACCGCGAGTACATCCGGAGCCCCGAGCTGATGGTGCGGTGCCAGCTCGCGGCCGTCGAGCGCTTCGACTACGACTGGATCCTGCTCCATCCCGACGACTACATCGAGCTGGAACCGCTGGGCGTGGACACCATCGCCGACCAGCGCATGCCCCCGGCGGCGATCCGCACCGTGCCCGCGACCCGCGAGACGCTGCGCCACCTGCGCGTGCCGGACACCTGGCGCGAGGGGCGCATGCCCGCGCACCTGGAGGCGCTCGCCGGCATCAAGCAGGCGCACGGCGACAGCCTGGTGGTCGCGGGCCGCGTCGCCGCCCCCTTCAGCGCCGTGGCGCTGCTCTACGGCATCAGCGACGGGCTGGTGCTGATCTACGACGACCCTGATCTCTTCCGTGACACCGCCGACTTCTTCGTCGAGCTGATGACCGCGTGGGGCATCGCGCAGCTCGACGCCGGGGCCGACGCCATCTGGCTGGGCGACTGCGTGGCAGCCTCGGGCTTCCTGTCCCCGCAGCAACACGCCGACTTCGCGCTCGAGCCCGCAGCCATCGTCAGCGACGCCCTGCGCGCGCACGGCGGCGTGGTCATCTACCACGGCGGCGACGACTCGCGCGAGCACCTGGAGCTGCAGGCGCCGCACTTCGAGGTCATCAACGTGGGCGAGGGCTGCGACCTCGCCGAGATTAAGGCCGCGATCGGCGACCGCGTGTGCCTGTCCGGCAACGCGCACCCGATTGGGCTGATGAACTGCCGGGACCTGGCCGAGGTCGAGGCGGAGACGCGGCGCATCGTCGAGGCGGGCAAGCCCGGCGGCGGCTACATCTTCAACACCGGCGAGGGCATCCCCCGGCAGACCGATCCGGGGGTGGTCGAGACGATGGTGCAGACGGCGAAGCGGTTCGGGGAGTACTGACGACCTTGCGCGCCGCCTGCACGGGCCTACCCCCCCGGAACGGCAGGCGTCCTCACGACGCCCATCGCGGCCCTCGGCCGTTGCGGTGCCGTTCGCAGGATTCCGCCCCAGGGGCGCGACCTGTCCGCCGTTCGTCCTGCTCTGCCGCCAACGGCACCCTCAACGGCATTGACACGCAGGGTGCCTGTCCTACGGGCGCCCCCTCGGGGCGCGAACGCGGCAGCGGCGTCACGCCCGCCGAGGCCGGATTCCGCTGCGATACGGCTGCGGAAAGCCGTCGGGTCGTTGACGTTTGCCGTCCCCCCTCTCCCGCTTGCGCATCCGCCGGCAGGCAGGGACGCCAGGGAGAGGGGGCGCCCGAGCTTGCTCGGGCGGGGGTGAGGAGGCCGTTGCCGTGATCCCCCGCCGCCCTGCCCTTCACTCCCCGTAGAACCAGCCCACCGCCAGGCTGCGGAACTTCAGGTGCAGCCGATGGCCCGCCTCAGTCGGCTCGTGCACCCAGTAGGTCAGCAGCACGCGGTCGCCGTCGAAGGTCACGCTGGTATAGGCGAAGCCCCGCTCGGGCGCGTCCTCGAGCACCCGCCGCCGCGGCCAGCTCTCGCCCTCGTCACTGGAGAGCGCCGCCACCAGCGGCGTGCGGATGCCGCCGCCCGCGTGCTCGGGGTCCCAGTTGTCGTTCCAGATCAGCAGCAGGTCACCGGTGCTCGGGATGCGCGTGATGGTCGAGGGCGCCACCGGTGCGCGCACGCCCATCGGCTCGGCCTCGCTCCAGGTCGCGCCCTGATCGGCGGAGAAGGCGCGGTAGATCTGCCCCAGTTGCGTGCGGATGATCATCAGGATGCGCCCGTCGCGCAGCTCGACCACGCCCGGCTCCATCGCGCCACGCAGCGGCAGGCGGATGCCGGATTCGCTGCGCCGCCAGGTGCGCCCCTCATCGTCAGAGAGCCACGCCTGCGAGACCGCGCCCCCACCCTCGCCGTGGATGTCCGCGTGGCGCGAGGCGGGCAGCACCAGCCGCCCCGAGGCGAGCTGGACCACGCGCGCGTTGTTCACCACGTAGTAGCCCGCCCCGTCGGTGCACATCACCGGCTCGCTCCAGGTGCGCCCGTCATCGCCGGAGCGGCGCATGAGCGCCTGCAGGTCGGTGTCGGAGTTCTTCTGCAGGAAGAAGAACAGGATGTCGCCGGACTGCAGGCGCAGGAAGCTCACCGACATGACGTTCTGGCCGCCGATGTTCTCCTGCAGCGTGAAGCGCTCGCCCCAGGTGCGGCCGCCGTCGTCGGAGATCATGGCGGAGATGCGCGCGGGCGCGGCGTCGGGCATCTCGCCGGCGTAGAAGTCCGACCACGCCAGCAGCAGCCGCCCGTCGCGCAGCACCACGATGTCGCCCTCGGTGTTGCGCGGGTTCTGCGCCGTCGCCGGCGCGACGATGAAGCTGAAGTCGTCGGTCATCGACAGGCCTCCGATGCCCGGGAGCCATGGGGCGGCGGGACCCCGTTCCCGCCTGTGTCGTTCTGATGCGTGGGCCGGGATGGAACCTGACGCCTGCGCGTCACGGCCGCGCAGGCGTCACTTCTCGCGCCTGCGGCGCTCGAAGCGGCCCCTGCGTACGGCTCACGACTTCCGTCGCCCTTCACCCCCTCCTGCTCTCGTCGCGTCCCGCCCCCGGCGGAACGCGACGAAAAGGAGGGGGTCGGCCGATCCCGCTCCCCGGCAGGATCGGACCGGGGGAGGCGCCGTTGCCGTCACACGCGCACTTCCTCGAACTCGGTCGTCGCCGGGTTGCCGGGCGCGACCCACATCACCCGGCGCTGCGGGCAGATGATCGCCGCCGCGCAGGTGGTGCCCTCGTCCGGGTCATCTACCGGCGCGCGGCACACCGGGTGCTCGCCCTCGCGCAGGCGCAGGCCCTCGATGAAGTGCTCAAGCGCCAGCTCGCCCGCGCGCTCGCGCAGGAAGCCGTCGAGCAGCGCCTCCCGCGCCAGCGAGTTGACGCCCGAGGGCTCGCGCGCCAGCCCGGCCAGCGCCGCGTCGTGATAGTGGTTGGCGTGCACCAGCAGGCCGTCGGGCATGGAGAGCGCCGTGTGCTTCGTCGCGGTGGTCTCCAGGCCCGTGGCCGAGCCCGACTCGGCGGCCACGTAGTAGTAGTGCCCCGAGGCCCGCGGCGCCCAGGCGATGGCCGCGCGTGCGCCGGCGTAGTCGGGCGAGCGCAGCGCCTCATGGATCATCGCCAGGTAGATCACTCCCGGGCGCGCGTCGGTGGGCGCCACGTTGGTGTTGCCGACCGCGATCTGCCGGTCGCTGAGCCCGATCAGCGACAGGCAGCCCGCGGTGGTGAGCGTCACCCACGCCGTGCCGTCGGCGGGCTCGCGCCGGAAGACGCGCAGGTGCGGTTCGGCGAAGGCGTTCATGTCCCAGGTCTGACCGACGTAGGTGAGCCCATCGGCGGTCGCGGCGCCGGTGGCGATGAACGAGGTGCAACCCTCGCCCGCCAGCTCGGCGCGCAGCACGTCGATGAAGTCGGTGTAGCCGTTGCCGATGAGCAGCTCGTCGGCCCCCACGTCCAGCGCCTCGGCCAGCGCCATGAACTCCGCGTAGACCGGCGGCGAGTATCCCTCATGCGCAGGCAGGTGCTCGGCGGCGAGCGCCAGGCAGCGCTCCATGGTCAGCTCGTCCTGCAGCTCGCGCCCGCGCTTGAGCGCCAGCTCGCAGCGCGCGCGTACCATCGCGCGTGCCGAGTCGTAGCACGCCTCGGCATGCCCGCGCGCCATCTCCTCTGGCGTTCCGGCCAGCGTGATGATCTCCATGTCGGCCCTCTCCTCCCGCGTCTCGATCACGGTGCGGTCCGGCACGACTCCCGCCATCCGCCACGCCGACCGCGCCCCCGCTTCGCCGGGCCAGGCCGGAGGTCCTCCAGCCCGGCCAGCGAACCTGCACGCGCGCAGCCACCTGACCGCCGAGGGAGTCGGTCATGAGCGACACGAAGAAGGTCCTCTACGTCTGCACCGCCGGCCACACCCGGCGCGTCTTCCGCCCGGGCAAGTACGAGGAGATGTGCGAGCGGTTCGACGTGACCGCCAACAACGGGGCCGCGAACTGGTCCTCCGAGGAGGTCGCCGAGCGCGCCGGCGGGATGGATGCCATCGTCACCGGCTGGGGCGCGCCGCCGATGATCCGCGCGGTCTTCGAGGCGGCGCCCGACCTGCAGATCATCGCCCACTCGGCGGGGTCGGTGCATCACCTGATCCCCGACGAGATCGCGGCGCAGTTCGTCATCCCGCGCGGTATCACCGTGTTCTCGGCCAACAACGCCATCGCGCGCAACGTCGCCGAGTCGGCGGTGGGGATGCTGCTGATGACCATGCGCCACTGGGTGCAGTTCAGCAACTGGTACCACGAGACCGGCCACTGGCGCAACCCGCTCTACGACCCTAACGGGCAGTTCCTGCAGGGCAGCACCGTGGGCGTGGTGTCGGCGTCGAAGGTCGGGCGTGAGGTCATCCGGCTGCTGGAGCCGTGGGACGTCACCATCCTGGTCTACGACCCCTACCTGAGCGCCGAGGACGCGGCACAGATGGGCGTGGAGAGCGTCGGTCTCGACGAGCTGTTCGAGCGCGCCGATCACGTGACCGTGCACGCGCCCAGCACACCCGAGACCGAGGGGATGATCGGCGCGACCCAGCTTGCGCTGCTGCGCGACGGCGCCACGCTGGTGAACACCTCGCGCGGCTCGGTCATCGACCACGCTGCGCTGGTGGCCGAGGCGCGCGCGCGGCGCATCAACGTCTGCCTCGACGTGACCACGCCCGAGCCGCTGCCGCCCGATCACGCCCTGCGCGGGCTCGACAACGTGATCATCACCCCACACTGCTCGGGCGCGGGCTTCTACGGCTACTACGAGATCGGCGACACCACCGTGCAGGCGCTGATGGACTGCTTCGCGGGCCGGCCGGTCGAGGGCGCCGTGCCCATGGATCGCTTCGAGACCATAGCCTGACGGCGATCGCCGGTCACCAGTCGCCGGTCGCAGGCAAGGCCACGGCGACGGCAACGGTTGGGGGCGTGCACGCGGCAGGTCTGCGGCGCTCGTGCACGAACCTGTCCACGGCGCCCACGGTAGCGCTCACGGACCGAGGAGAGGATGGTCGGCGATGGCAATCCAGCTCGACACCGCCCCGCTGCGCGACCGCACCCTCGAACTGCTGGCCGACACCGGGCTGAAGGTCGAGCACGATGAGCTGGCGCGCATCATGCTCGACCGCGGCTGCTCGCGCGCGCCCTCGGGCCGCATCCGCATCCCCGGCGAGCTGATCGCCGAGCTTGTCGCGCACCTGGAGATGAGGCGCGCGGAGGACGATGACGACCAGGAGCTGGTCCCCTGGTGCGGGCCGGACTGGTCGCACTGGATCATCTGGACAGGCCGCAAGCGGGAGATGCGCGAGCGCATGCGCCGCGAGTTCCTGATGCAGGCCTTCGACTGCGGGCCCACGCAGTACTACGACTATCGCGCGGGCGCACGCGGCCCGGTGAACACCGATGTGTTCATCGAGATGAAGAAGCTCGCCGAGGCCACGCCCGAGATCGGCTACATCAGCACCTGGTACCGGCAGGACGTCCCCCAGCCCACCGAGCGCATCGCCTCACTGGTGCTGGCGCTGCAGTACACCTCGAAGGTCGATGGCATCGAGTCGATGAACGCGGGCGCCATCAAGTACCTGCTCGAGATCGGCGAGATCATGGGCTACCCGCGCCAGGCCGCGCCCTACCTGGCCGGCTCGCAGTGCCTCATCTCCCCGCTGATCCTCGATGAGTGGGCCTGCATCGACATGCTCGAGCGCGCGCGCCTGGGCATCCACCGTTACCACGCCGCGTCGATGCCCACCATCGGCGTCTCCTCGCCGGTCACGGTCGCGGGCACCATCGTCATCGCCGCCGCCGAGATCCTCGGCTGTATGGCCGCGGGCTTCTGCCTGGCGCCCGAGGGCGACATCACCGGGCGCATGATCTCGACCGTCGGCGATATGCGCACCGCCGACGCGGCCTCCGCCGGGCCCGAGGCTGTGATGACCACACTGGGCGTCAAGCGGCTCTTCAACGATCACTTCGGCGGCAACCTGTGGTGCGAGGTCTACTTCAGCCCCTCGACCACCCACCCGGGCCTGCAGGCGGTCTATCAGAACTGGTTCTCGGGCACGGGCATGGCGCGGCTGGCCGGGCGCCCCGACTGGCCCTACCCGGGCATGGGCACGCTCGACAATGGCGGCCTGGGCTCGCCGACGCAACTCATGCTCGACATGGAGATCCGCAGGAGCCAGTGGGCGCTCAGGGACGAGATCGACACCAGCGAGGAGAGCATCGCCTTCGACACGATCGCCGAGGTCGTGCAGTCCGACGGCAGCTTCCTCGCCAGCGAGCACACGCTCGAGCACTTCCGCAAGCTGTGGAACTCCGACCTGTTCCCGCTCAGCCCGCCCGAGATCGCGGGCGAGATCGGCGACGAGAAGCGCGTGCTCGACCTGTGCGAGGAGCGCTGGCGCGAGAACGTGGCGCGCTGGGAGCCGCCCGACCTGCCCGCCGACACCCTGCGCGCGCTCGACGACGTCGTCGCCCGCGCGAACGAAGAGCTGCTGTAGCGCGGCCGGCTTCTCCAGAGCAGTCGGCGCCCGTGGGGGGGAGAGGCCCGGTCTCGTCACGAAGGAGGTCCCGTCACCATGGACATCCCCGACGGCCACGGTCGCGAGATCGAGTACTCCGAGCGCACCCGCGCAATGCAGGAGGACGCGATGCGTCACGTGCTCATCAGCCTCAGCCACTACGAGGACGTCGAGCGCAGCGGCATCAAGATCATCGAGCGCGGGGAAGGCTGCTATGTCTTCGACGCCGACGGCCGCCGCTACCTCGACACCTTCGCCTCGCTGCTCACCAGTGTCTGCGGCCACCATCGCCCTGAGCTCCATCAGGCGATGCTGGAGCAAATGCGCCGCATAGAGTTCTATCCGGTCTACCACGACTGCCTGACGCCGGTGGTCATCGAGCTGGCGAAGCGCCTGGCCGCCCTCGCCCCCGGCGACCTGGAGGTCAGCTACCTGGTCAGCGACGGCTCTGACGCCACCGAGTCGGCGATCAAGATGGCGCGGCAGTACTTCTACGAGATCGGCGAGCCCGGGCGCTACAAGATCCTGTACCGCCGCAACAGCTACCACGGGGCGTCGATGGGGGCGATGGCCGCCACCGGCCTGCAGTGGTTCCGCGAGGTGCAGCCGCCCACCGCGCCGGGCTTCGTGCAGGTCATGGCGCCCAACCCCTACCGCTGCGAGCTGGACCTGGACCCCGAGCAATCGGCGCGCATGGCGCTGCGCAATACCGAGGCGGTCATCAACTGGGAGGGCCCGCACAGCATCGCGGCGATCATCCTCGACCCGGTGCCCGGCTCCAACACCGGCTTCCCGGTGCCGCCCGACTTCTACCTGCCCGAGCTGAAGGCGCTGTGCGACCGGCACGGCATCCTGACCATCTACGATGAGATCCAGGTCGGGCTCGGCAAGACCGGCCGCTGGTTCTGCTGCGAGCACTGGGACGTCGTGCCGCATTTCCTGTGTGTGGGCAAGGGCTTCTCGGCGGGCTTCGCCCCCATGAGCGCGGTGATCACCACCCGCCAGATCGCCGGCGTATTCCAGCAGCCCGGCCACGACTTCCGCCACGGCCACACCTTCGCCGGCCACCCGGTCTCGGCGGCGGCGGTGCTGGCGGTGCTCGACATCTTCGAGCGCGAGGGGCTGGTGCAGCGCGCCGCCGAGATGGGCGCGTACCTGCGCCGGCGCCTCGAAGGCCTCTACCGCCACCCGATCGTCGGCGATGTGCGCGGCCTCGGCATGCTGCAGGCGGTCGAGATGGTGGCGGACAGGGAGACGCGCGAGAAGCTCAGCAGCGACCTGGACGTCGGCGGCTTCGTGCGCGACTTCGCCTACCGCAACGGCATGATCATCCGCAACAACGGCGACATCCTGGTGCTGGCGCCGCCGTTTGTGATCACGCGTGAGCAGATCGACGAGGTCGTGGACACCATGGACGCGGGCATCGCCGCCGCCGTGGAGCACTTCCACCTGGCCTGAGCGCGAGCGTGAAGCTGATGACCGTCTACGACCTGAGCGTGCCGACCTTCGACGGAGTGGACTGGTACCGCGAGGCGGGCTGCATCCCGGTGCGCCTGCGCGACGTGGGCTCCCTCGCGGACGAGGGCTGGCTGTCGCACGAGCTGGCGCTGATGGTGCTCAACGGCTGCACCTATCTCGAAGCGGCGGGCCACGTGATCGAGGGCGGCATGACCCTCGATGACCTCGCGCCCGAGCGGCTGATCACCCGTGCCTTCGTGGCCGAGACGCCACTCGATGGCCGGCTGCTGCACGCGCCCGAGCGTGACCTCGACGGCTTCCGCGCGGGCGAGGATGCCATCCTGCTGCACTGCGGCTGGGACGCGCACCTGCACGCGCCCGACTACTACCACGCCAGCCCGTACTTCGCCGAGGACCTGCGGGAGTGGCTGCTGCGCCACCGCCCGGCGATCCTCGGCAGCGACGTGCTGTCCTTCGACGACCCCGCGGGCGAGAGCATGCCCTTCGTCAACGCGTTCTTCCGGCAGGGGGGCCTGATCCTGTGCCCGCTGGTGGGGCTGAGCCGCCTGCCCGCGACCGTCATGCTGTGCGCGGCGCCGCTCAAGCTCACGGGCGCCAACGCCGCCCCGTGCCGGGCGCTCGCGTGGTGACCACATGCGCAAAGGAGCCCACCATGCCAAGCCGCAAGCCCATCCGCGTCGGCGTCATCCGCTGCGACACCCACGCCTACTACTTCGGCGCCCAGATGGACCCCAGGCACCTCGTGCCCGAGAAGCTGGTCGAGCACAACTACATCTGCGCCCACTATTACCAGGACATTTACGACCCGTGCCACCTGGAGAAACTCCCCAGGGTCGGCGGCTTCGAGATCGTCGCCTGCTATGACCACGACCGCGCGGCCGCCGAGAGCTTCTCCGAGACCTTCGGCGGCCACCCGAGGGTGTGCGACACCGTTGCGGAGATGACCGAGGGCATCGACGCGGTCTTCATCTCCGACTGCGACGGGGGCGGGGGAGACCACCTCGAACTCGCCCGGCCCTTCCTGACCGCGGGCATCCCCAGCTTCGTGGACAAGCCCTTTGCCTCGACGCTCCGGGACGCACGGGCGCTGGTGCGTCTCGCGAAGAAGCACGGGACGCCCATGTACAACGAGTCGATCCTCAGCGTGGTCCCGGCCGCCGATCTGTTCCGCCGCCGCTTCGCCGAGATCGGCGACGCCACCGTCGGCGTGGTCAAGGGCGTCGGGGGCGCGTTCTCGCAGGAGAACCTGGGCGACCGCGACGCCCTGGGCGGCCTTGAGGACCGGCTGGCCTACATCATCCACGGCGTCGCGCTGGCCACCAACCTCTTCGGCAGCGACGTCGAGCACGTCGAGGCCATGGGCACGCTGCCGTTGGAGTACATGCACCTGCACACCGCGTCCGGCCGCGAGGTGATGATCCTCAACACCTCGGTCGAGCACTTCCCCGAGCGCTGCAACTTCTACGCCGCGGGCTACAGCGCGGGCGGCGCAGTCACCTCGCGCCCCATCGGCGACTTCGAGTTCATCTACGGCGGCCAGAAGATCCTGCTTAACTTCAAGCAGATGGTCCGCACCGGCAAGCTGCCCCGCCCCTACGATGACATGATCTTCCACATCGCCATCGTCGAGGCCGGGCAGATCGCCCAGCGCACCGGGCGCGCGGTCCGCGTCGATCATGTGCTCAAGGGCAGGGTCAAGCTCGACTGAGGGAGCGTGAGCGCCGTGGACCCGATCCGCGTGGGCATGATCGGCTGCGACCTGCACATGCTCTACTACGGGGCGCTGATGCAGGAGCATGACCCGCTGGTGCTGCGCGACACCGGGCGCGGCCAGTCGGCGTTCTTCTACATGTACCTGCACTACGCCAGCCCGACCACGATGACCGCGCCCTTCGTCGGCGGCTTTGACATCGTGAAGGTCTGGGACGCCGACCGCGCCCTCGCCGAGGACGCCGCGACCATCTTCGGCGCCGAGATTTGCGACGACTTCGAAGACTGCTCACTGGACGTGGACCTCGTCTTCATTCCCGACTGCAACGGCGACGGCTCGGGGCACCTGGAGCTGGCGACGCCGGGCCTGGAGCGGCGGGTGCCCACCTTCGTGGACAAGCCGCTCGCCAACACGCTCGACGAGGCGCGCGCCGTCGTCGATCTGGCGCAGGCGACCGGCACGCCGATGATGTCGCTGTCGATGCTGCGCGCGGTCCCGCACGCCGCGCACTTCCGCGACCGGCTGCAGGAGATCGCGCCCGTCGGCTTCGGCTCGATCAAGGGCGCGGGGCAGACGCTGGCGGGCTCGATCCACACCATCAGCCTCGCCCAGCACGTCTTCGGCGCGGGGGTGCAGGCCGTGGACTGCATGGGCCCGACCGAACTCGCCTACCTGCACCTCGACTTCGGCGGGCGCGAGGATCGGCCCGAGGCGGGCGTCATGCTCAACTGCCACTCCGGGCCCACGTACCACTGCTCGCTCTACGTCAGCGCCTTCAGCGCGCAGGGCGCCATTCACTCGGGGCAGATCGGCGATTTCGAGTTCCCGTGGGGCGCGGCGGAGATCCTGCGCATGATCCAGGAGATGGTGCGCACCGGCGAGCCGCAGGCCTCGTATGACGAGACGCTCGAGTGCATCGCCATCGCCGAGGCCGGGCGCGTGGCACAGCAGAGGGGCCGGCGTGTGCGCCTCGACGAGGTCATGGGCTGAGGGCGCGCGCGGCCCCCGCTCACTCGTAGAACCAGCTCACCGGCACGCGCGCGATGCGCAGGGCCTGCAGCGGGACGTCCAGCGTCCCCACGTAGTAGCTGAACAGGCCCATCTCGCCCACGAACAGCTCGCTCAGGTAGCAGTAGGTGTGCGTGGTGTCCGGCTCGAGATCGCGCTCGTTGATCCACGTCGCGCCCTCGTCCCTTGAGATACTCGCGCGCAGCGGCGTGCGCGGGCCCTGGTGGGTCCCCTGGTCGAGCTGCGCGATCGGGTTGCGGATGAGCAGCAGGTCGCCGGTCGCGGGGATGCGCGTGAACACGAAGGGCGCCTGCGGTGACTCGATGCCCGAGGGCGTCGGCTCCTCCCAGGTCGCACCGCGGTCGCTCGAGAACGTCTGCCAGATCTCGCCGCGGTCGGTGCGCATGAGCATCCACAGCCGCCCGTCGCGCAGCTCGACCACGCGCGGCTCCATCACCCCGCGTCTGGGCACGAAGACCAGGTTGCTCTGGCGCCACGTGGCGCCGTCGTCATCGGAGAAGGCGCAGCCGGCTTCGATGTGCTCGTCCTCCACCCACACCTCGGCGCACATCTCGTTCGGGAGGATGATGCGGCCGTCGGCGAGTTGCACCGCGCAGTCATTCACCGCGCCCCAGTAGCCCGGCTCCGGCGTGCAGCAGACCGCCTCGCCCCAGGTCGCGCCCTCGTCGTCGGAGCGCCGCACCCAGGCCGCACACTGCGTCCGCGAGTCCTTGCGCAGGTAGAACAGCCCGATGCCGCCCGACTGCAGGCGCAGCAGGCTCGCGGACATCACGTTCTCGGCCGCCTCGTCGGCCGGGATGATCTCCCGCGGCTCGGTCCAGGTGCGGCCGAGGTCGCTTGAGTGGCAGGCCACGATCGATGCCCGCGCGTTGTCCTCGCCGCCCTCGAAGCGCGTGTAGGCGAACAGGATACGCCCGTCCGCCAGCTCGACCATGCCGCCCTCCCCCGCGCGCGGGTTCTCGGGCGTCACCTCGACGAGATCGTGGAACTCGGGAGCATCGGCCATGATGGGACCTCCTGGCGCTCAGCGACGTACGTTCGTCACGAGGGCTTCGCCCGTGTACTGCCCGGACCTGCTGCGGATGATGGGGCCTGCGCGCGTCAGTCCTCCCGCTGTGCCTTGAGCAGCACGATCTCCCCGCGCGCGGCCACCGCCATCTCGCCGACGCCGTCACCGTCGAAGTCGGCGATGATGGCCGACTGTGGATAGACCGGCGCCTGCCAGCGAATCTCGCCCTGCCTCTGCGCATCGGTGCCGATGAGCCACCACCCGGCCAGGAACTCGCCTCTGCCGTCGCCGTCGAAATCCGCGCACAGCACCGGCGCGCTGATCGGCGAGGGCAGCTCGACCTCCCACTCGACTTCGCCGGTCCACAGGTCGCGGCAGACGAAGCTGCGCGAGTTGCGCAGCGCGTAGCCCGCCTCCAGCGACCCGTCGCCATCGACGTCAATCAGCCCGACCTTGGCGGGAACATCGTAGCCGACCTCCTCGCGCCAGATGCCGTCGGTCGGGTCGGGGTTCATCAGCCCGAAGCGCCCGTGCCCGGCGGGCACGAACCAGTAGGGCTCGGTGTCCTCGGGCGTGCGGTAGAGCGGGCAGTAGCTGTTGTAGAGGAGCCCGGCGTAGATGGCGCCCTCGGGGCTGATGTTGATGGTCGGGTGCAGCCGCACGAAGCTGCCATCCTCGCCGCGCAGGAAGGCCATGAAGCTGTACATGTCCATGAGCACTTCCTCGACGCCGTCGCCATCGACGTCGAAGGCGCCGGGGTAGCCGATGGGCCGGTAGGCGCGCACCCGCCCCGCGCCGCCGTGGTCGTAGCGGTCGCGGAACCACAGGATGCGCCCGTTGGCGCCGTCGAGCATATACGTGCCCTCGATGGTGCGGTCGCCGTTGGCCACCGAGATGGCGACGCCCGCGCGCGGCCCGGGCAGGAACTGCCCGGCGTTCCACGCCACGACCGCGGCGCCGTCGGCCACGCGCACCCCCTCGAAGACGGTCTCCCACGCCTGCGTGCCGTCGGCCCGGAAGGCGCGCACGCACACCTCGCCCCTCTCGGTCTCCCCCGGCGCCACGATGCACAGCCGCCCGTCGCCCTCGAGGTCATACAGCAGCGGGTTGTAGCTGCAACCGCCGCGCGCGAAGTCGTGCTCGGCCCGCACCTCCGCCGCGCCATCGTCCCCGACGGTGTAGACGCGCACGCGATCGCCCGGCACCGCCGCCACCAGCTCCGCGCGCCCATCGCCGGTCAGGTCCGCCGCCGAGAACGTCGCCTGCCGCCCGCCGGTCAGCGGCAGCGACCAGCGCGCCTCGCCCTGCCAGCTCACCATCTCGAGCCGGCCGCTCGCACCGGTCACCAGCAGATCGGGCGGCCCGTCGCCCCTCGGCAGCGCCATCCGCACGCTCGCGCCCCCCAGGGCGTCGGTCGCGGCGATGCGATCCAGCCGGCCGTCCGCCAGGCGGTAGATGCCCGGCTCGCCCCCGGTCGCGAGCAGCAGATCATCGCCGGCTGCGCCC
The DNA here is from genome assembly GCA_029820295.1 of Candidatus Zipacnadia bacterium. Classification (GTDB taxonomy): domain Bacteria; phylum Armatimonadota; class Zipacnadia; order Zipacnadales; family UBA5352; genus JALGVA01. Next base: position 794 of record JALGVA010000034.1, on the reverse strand, counting down.
GGCACCGTCACCGGCCCGGCCACGTCGGCGTCATCGAGCGTCGCGATCTCCTCCAGCTCACCCGAGCCCCGGAAGACGTGCACGCTCAGCACGCGCCGCCCATCGCGCTCGCTCCGCACCAGCAGCCCGCTCAGTCGATCCGGTCCCACGCCCGCGAAGGCCGCCCGGCAGGTCGCATCCGGGATCTCCACCTCGACCTCCCCGGTGCCGCCGTCGCGCACGCGCACGAACGCCCCGAAGTCGCGTTCGGGGTCGCGCACGTTGTACACGATCTCGGTGGCCCCGTCGCCGTCCACGTCGTCGATGGTCACGCAGTCCAGCGCCACGCCCGGGGTCACGTAGACCTCACCGTAGTAGTGCTGCCAGGCCAGCTCGTTGTCGCCGTCGCGGCTGAGCAGGATGCCGTGGACATGTTGCTGGATGGCCTCGCCGGCCACGCAGATCAGCGGCTGCCCGTCGCGCGTGGTCCCCAGGGCCCACGGCCCGTAGTTGCGCCGATGCGCGCCACCGAGCCGGTAGACCAGCGAGCTGAGCATCTCGCCGGTGCGCGCATCGAAGCCCCGGCAGCGGTGGTGGCGCACGTTCCAGATGACCGGCTGCTCGGGCACCGACAGGTCGATGCGGATGTCGCAGCCATGGTCGGCGCGCTCGGGGTGCTCGCCCGGCACCACCACGGTCTCGCGCCAGATGAACTCCGGCTCGCCCTCGGGCGGGAAGCTGATCAGGCAGCCCTCCTCGCCGTACTGCTCGAAGACCGCCGCCTCCATCCCCGGACGCTCCGGCAGCACATCCGC
>JALGVA010000163.1 GCA_029820295.1 Candidatus Zipacnadia bacterium | reverse complement strand
CGCTTCGAGCTGACGCGTCTGGCAACGAACGGCGATCATGTGGTCATCGCGTGGTCCGCCGATGTCGGCAGCGCCTTCGCCCAGCTCTGCGACCCGCGCATCGCCTTCGAGCCGGTCTTCGCCCTCATGCCGGTCGGCGAGCTGCTGGTCACCGTCGTCGATGAAGGTGAGCCGGCGCCGGATGCTCGCGTCAACGTGAGCGCCCAGGGAGTGGGCCGCCCGGCCCTGCCCGAGGGTCTGGCGGTGTGGGCCGAGTGGGCTGAGGTCGATGAGAACGGGCAAGTGCGTATCACGGGGCTGGTGCCCGGGCTCGCGTACGCGGTGTGGGCCATGGTGGGCCCCGAGGACAACCCCACGTTGGTGGGCTTCCACGAACCGTCAATGTTGGCTGACCAGAGGCATGCCGAGGTCACCATCGAGATGATGACCCGGCAGGAGGCCGCGGCGCAGTTCCGCTGAGGTGGGGAGCGGCCGACCGACAGGAGTGAGTGCGCATGATCCTCGACGACTTCCGGCTTGATGACCGCGTGGCGCTGGTGACCGGCGGCGGCCGGGGCATCGGCAGGGCGCTGGCCACGGGCCTCGCCGAGGCCGGCGCCGACATCGCCCTGACCGCGCGCAGCGAGGAGCAGCTCCTGCGCACCGCCGACGAGATCGCCGTCGCCACGGGACGGCGCGCGGTCGAGTTCCCCGCCGACCTGACCGACCTCGCGCAGATCGAGCCGGTCGTGGACGCGGTGCTGCGGGAGTTCGGGAAGATCGACATCCTGGTCAACAACGCGGGCACCATCAACCGCGCGCCGGCGCTGGAGTACACGCCGCAGATGTGGGACGAGGTCATGGCGATCAACATCCGCGGCGCGTTCTTCGTGGCGCAGGCGGTGGGGCGGCACATGGTCGATCGCGGGCGCGGCAGGATCATCAACATCGCCAGCCTGCTCTCGGCCATCGGCGTGCCGCTGATCCCGGCGTACACCGCCTCGAAGGGCGGCATCGCGCAGCTCACCAAGTCGCTGGCGGTCGAGTGGGCGCAGCACGGCATCAACGTGAACGCCATCGCACCGGGATACTTCCGCACCGACAACACCCAGGCGCTGCAGGATGACCCCGAGCGCAACCGGATCATCGTCGAGCGCGTGCCCTTCCACCGCTGGGGCGATGTGCGCGAGCTGCAGGGCACCTGCGTCTGGCTGGCCTCGGACGCCTCGAGCTTCGTGACCGGCCAGGTCATCTTCGTCGATGGAGGCTGGACCGCTACCTGAGGAGGAGCCGATGATCCCCGGACGGCTGGTTGTGGCAGCGGACGATGATCTGCTGCGCATGAACCAGGCCGCGCGGCGGATCCTCGCCGAGGTGGGCATGTGCGTGCATTCCGGGAAGAGCCTGCGCTTCTGCGCCGCCGCCGGCGCGCAGGTGGACCCGCAGGCGCGCAGCGCGAAGTTCCCGGGGAGCTGATCGACGAGCCGACGCCGCCGGTGGAGCCCCGGACAGGCGGTCGGAGCTGGAGTTCGCGCAGCGTAGCGGAGCGAACCCCCAGAGACGCGAGCGTAGCGAGCCGGGCCCGGGGCGTTACAGAGGCTGGGGCATCCGTAGCTCCGGCCCTTGACCGCGATCCCTGTGACCGTGGCCCCCGCGACCGTGGCCCCTGTGACCGTGGCCCCTGTGACCGTGGCCCCTGTGACCGTGGCCGCGGTCGGTCCCATCGAGGGCGCCATCCCAGTCGGCCGCTCCCATGGTCTCCGCGCCATCGTCGGCCACAGTCGCTACCGCCACCCCGAAGTTCTGCCACACATGGAACGATACGAGCACGATGAGCGCGAGCAGCAGCGCCTGCTCGGTCGTCGTCATGCCCCTTCGGGGGCGCGATCCGGTTGACTTCAGGAGTAGCTGTCGCATGGTCGGCCACCGATCGGTGGATTGTCTCTAACGGAATACTAACGCAACAGCGGTTCGGGTGTCAACAGAAAAACATAATTGTCGGGCTGCACGCACGATTTTTGTGACGTGCATATGGCGATGCGCGCAGGGGGAACCGCTTCGGGTGTCGTCTGCGTGGCTGGGGGCGATGGCAGCGATCTGAGACGTGGCGGCCGGCGCTCGCGGCGGCCGGCGCTGCGCGACAGTCCTGGAGAAGGCCACGCACGGCGCGGCGTCCGTCCCCTCGCGATCTGCGTGTCCGCAGAGGCTCTGACGTGCCCGCGGATCCGCGCCCCCTCCACCGCGTTTGGAATGCTCTCATCCCTTGACATGCCGTCGATGATATGCTATAATCTAAATATGGAGATATACAGTAGGCTACATACGGCCTCCGAGCTGGCCGAGGTGTTCGGAGCGCTTGCCCATCCGCTTCGCCTGGAGATCATGCGAACGCTCATGCACCGCCCGATGTGCGTCTCGCGGCTGACGGCGGCGCTGGAGGCGCCGCAGCCGAGCGTGTCGCGGGCACTGGCGATCCTGCGACGAGCCGGGCTGGTGACGCGGCATCGCTGCGGGGCCTTCGTCCGCTACGGCCTCGCGGAAACACTGGACACAGAGCCGCTGGCGCCCCTCCACCAGTTCATCGGCTCGCTGCTCCCCGATGCCTACGACGAGGAAGCGACCGATCGGCTGCTGGCTGAGCGAGGCATTCGCCCCCCTCCCGCCTCCGGCGAGTCCGCGCCCGGCACCGCCGAGTTGTGAACTTGCAGGAGCCTCTGCACGATGCCGACTCACCTTACTGCCGCGCTTGTGACCTTCGTCTTCACCACCATCCTGACCGTGGCCGGGGTGGGGGCCGCTTTCATCCTCATCCCCGTCTACTACGCGCTGGGCATCGATCTGCGCGTCGCCATGGCGGTGGCGCTGCTGCTCAACTCCATCGCCATGGTGTGCGCCCAGCCGCGTCTGATGCGCGAGAAGCTGGTGATGCTCGATGTCGCCCTGCCGATAATCGTGGTGGCCACGCCGCTGTCCCCGCTGGGAGCCTATGCCAGCAAGTACGTGCCCAAGGACATCCTGCTGTGGCTGTTTGTCGGCTTCCTGCTTTTCGCCGCCAGCATGATGATCTTCCACCATCCCCGCGAGCGCGAGCACGATGCCTCGCGGCGACAGTTGTGGGCCTACGGCGGGTCCGTAGGGGCGCTGGCGGGCTTCCTGGGGGGCCTGCTCGGCGTCGGCGGCGGGAACTTCATCGTCCCGGTGCTGGTGTGGCTGGGCTTCAACCCGAAGAAGGCTTCGGCGACCACCTCATTTGTGGTGATCTTCTCGTCCTTTGCGGGCTTTCTTGGGCACGCCAGCCTGGGGCACATGAGTTGGAGTCTGCTGGGCCTGACGGCGCTCGGCTCGGCCCTGGGCGCCATCGTGGGGGCCTGGCTGATGACCTCCCGGCTCAATCGCCGCCAGGTGAAGCTGCTCATCGGCGTGGTGCTCTACATGGTCGCGGGGAAGATGGTCTGGAAGCTGCTGGCATACTACGCGGGGCACGGAAAGCTGTGACGCCCGCCTCACTTGACGGAACAACCTGACGGAGGAGATGACCGACGATGACCGACCGGGAGTGGGAGGAACTGTTTGACGTGGCCGTGAAGTTCCATGGACACAGGTGCCCGGCGATGCCGCTGGGCCTGCGCGCGGGGCTCGCTGCGATGGAGAGACTGGGGGTGCAGCGGGCTCAGAACAAGGAACTCTATGTGCTCTCAGAGACCGGGCCGTCTCACGCCATGGCGTGCTTCCTGGACGGCGTGCAGGCGGCCACCGGCTGCACCTACGGCAAGGGCAACGTGGAGAAGCTCAACCACTACCGCCTGGCGTTCACGCTGATAGACGTGGCGACGGGGCGTGGGGTCCGCGTGGTGGTGAACCCCGACCGGCAGGAGGCGAGCCTGCGTTCGCGGTTCGTCGAGTTGAGGGCGCACGGGGTGGAGCCGCAGGACGTTCCTCCCGAGATTACGGACCCGATGATCCACGCAGTCATGACCGCCCCTGAGGATGAGCTGATTTCGGTCTCCGAAGTCTTCGAGACCGACTTCGAGCCGCCGCGCGGCACCTTCGAGTGGCTCAGGTGTGACCTCTGCGGCGAGGGCATCTTCGCTCCCGGCGCGCGCATGCGGGACGGCAAGGTGGTCTGCCAGCGTTGCGGGGCGTGAGGCCGTCATCGCCCCTCCCCGCTCGCCGCCGCCCCGGCCCGTGGAGCGCAGTGCCGGGGCGGCGGCGAGCGTGAGGTGGGGGCACGCTCGGCCGAGACCTATGTGCCCGCCCGACCCACCGGCAGTCGGTGGGGCCGCTGATGGTGATGGGAGGCGGAGCAGTGCAGGTGTGGCTCGCCGCGAGCGCGGTGTTGGGGGTGACCTTCGTCTTCTCCATGCTGGGCATGGGGGGCGGGCAACTGATCATCCCCATCCTCTTCTGGCTCGGCCTTGACTTCAAGACCGAGGCGATTCCGGTCGGGTTGCTGTGCGGCGCAATATCGGCCACGTCCGCGGCGGTGACCTACGTGCGGCACCGCGTGGTCAACTGGCGGGTGGCCGGGCCCTTCATGGTCGCCATCCTGGTGGGTCCGCCCCTCGGCGCCCTGGTCTCCGTACGCCTGCCCACCCGCCCCGTCATCATCTGCTTCGCTTTGTTCACCGCGGCCGCCGGCCTCCTGATGCTCACCGGTTGGCGACCTCGCCGGGGCCAACTCACACGCTCCGAGCAATGGCTGATCGGAGCCATCGGTGGCCTCGCTCTCGGCTTCGTCGCCGGCCTGATCGGTCGGGGCGGAGGTTCCTTCATCGTGCCCATGCTCTACATCTGCGGGCTGGATCCGCGCGCGGCCGCCGCCACCTCGGCGGCTATCGTGACCGGCTCCAACTGGATGGGCTTCGCGTCCCATCTGGCGATGGCGCATCTCTCCCCTCGCCTGCTGGTGGCGTGCGGCGCGGCGGGCCTGATCGGAAGCCAGGCGGGTTCACACCTGATGGCGACGCGCCTGAAGTCCCATCACGTCAAGGCCATCTTCGGAGCCGTGCTCCTGTGCGTGGCGGCCACGCTCATCATTAAGGATGTGCTGCTCGCAGGTTAGGGGCGCGCGGTCACATGCCGCCGGCCGCCGCCTGCACCTCGTCGAACACGCGCAGGATGTTGCCGCCCACGATTTTCGCGATCTGCTCCTCCGCGTAGCCGCGCATCAGCAGCCCCACCGTGAAGTACGGCCAGCAGATCCACGACAGGCTGCCGTGACTGCTCTCGCGATGGACCTTGGGGTCGTCGGAGAGATCGCCGGGCTGCCACAGCGACCACCAGCGCGTGCGTCCCGGCGGCATGGGCAGCAGCTCCGGCTCGCCCGGCGGTGGCGCGCTGAAGGCCACGTCGGTGCCGATGCCCACGTGGTCGATGCCCATCACATCCACCGCGTGGTCGATGTGATCCAGCAGATCCACGATGGTCCCGTGTCGGGCGAGGAAGTAGGGGATGCAGGTGATGCCCACGAAGCCGCCGGTGTCGGCGATGGCGCGCATCTGCGCGTCGGTCTTGCCGCGCCGGTGGCCGGAGAGGTCACGGCAGACCGTGTGGGTGGCCGCGACCGGCGCCTGCGAGGCCCGGCAGGCGTCCAGCGTGGTCTCCACGCCCGAGTGCGGGGTGTCGATGAGGATGCCCAGGCGGTTCATCATCGCCACCACCTCGAAGCCGAAGTCGCTCAGCCCACCGTTGCTGGGCTCGGTGCAGCCATCGCCGACGAAATTGCGGCGGTTGTAGGTCAGGTGCATCACCCGGAAGCCGAAGCGGTGGAAGATCTCCAGCCAGCCCAGGATGTCGAAGCCGTCGCGGAAGCCCACGTGCGCGGGCGGGTTGTTGGCCGAGAAGATCATGGCATGGCGGCCTTCGTGGCAGGCCCGGCGCACGTCGTCGCCGCTGAGTGCCTTCGCCCAGAACTCCGGGCGGCAGTCGCACACCTGGGTGAAGCGTGCGGCGCCGCGCACGGCGCGCTCGAGGCTCGGCCCGACGCCGGCGGTGTTGACCGTGGCGTTGACGCCCGCGACCCGGTACATCTCGGCGTAGAGCGCGAAGGCATCGTCATCGTGGCGGATGCCGGTGGCGCGCATGTCCAGCAGCAGCTCCGAGATCTCGCCCGGCTGCCACTGCTCCGCGATGGCCCGGTTGACGCGCTCGACGCCCAGGCGGCTCAGGACGGTGGGCGTGAAGCCGAAGGCGTCGCAGACCAGCAGGCGCTCGTGCAGCTCGAAGCCCGCCTGGACCTGCGCGTCGGTCGCCCCGAGCAGTTCACGCGCGCGGGCGTGGCATTCGCCGATGTGCTCGTGCATCCGGGCCATGCGTGTCTCGAGGTCGGTCATGGGTTGCCCTCCCGATGTGGTGTGCGCGACCGGGCGGGCATTTCCCAGCCGTCGGTGCGAGACCTGCCCGGTCGGAGGTGCAACGGGCGTGACGAGGGAAGTGACGCGCCGCGTGAACGCGACGTGCCCGTGACGCGGGAGAGTAAACGTGGAGCCGTACAAGCGCCGCCCGCCAGGCGACTACCAGCCCAAGGCCGATCGGCTGGCCCCCCGGCCGCTGCGTCATCACGAGGACATGGACGGTGGCGCTTACAGCCCCGCCACTCGGGGCAAGCTGTTCGGCGACAAGCCGGGACCGCCGCATCTGCACCGGCGGCTGTCGCTCGAAGAAAGACACTCCCTGAGCGGGCGGCTGATGGGGGGGCCCGCGTTTGCGGGCCTCGAGCCGGTTCGCCGAAGTCGTCTGCGGAGGATGAAGGTCCCCCCTCGTGCCCCCGCATGCAAGCTGGAACAGCGCAGCACACCTCCGGCGCCGAGTCTCCCGCTGAAGGCAGAGGCGCCGGCGCTCGCGGAGCCGGTGGTGGAATCCGCCGAGGAGGAGGGCGGCTGTCTGCGCATCTTCGTCGCGGTGGTGTGGAGCTTCTGGATCCTCGTGATGGTCGCCGTGGGGCTGCCGCTGATCATCTACGGTGGGTGGGCGATTCCGCTCATCGCCATCGTGTTCTACTGGCACTCCATCGCCGGCTACCTGCAAGGGCTGGCCGGCGACGATGCCCGGCCGCGCGCGCGGCTCAGCGTCCCGCGATTTGAGGGACGTTCCCTGTGGGCGGATCTGGATGCCTACGCCGACGCCCACGCGCAAGTGGAGGTGGCGACGCGCGCGCGGGGCGGCAGGAACGTGGGGCTGGACGAAGTAACTCAGGTGGCGGCCGGCTACCGGGCCACGGTGCGCGTTCTGGGCGCGCTGAGCATCCCCCTCATGGTCGCCGTGGCGATCGCCGCGGCTCTGAACATCGCCGGCGTCTCGCTGGCGGGTCACGCCACCACGCTTGGCTTCGACTGGCTGGCGACGCTGCAGTTCGACGAGGACGAGGCGCTCGCCTCAGTCGTCGCCGCCGCCAACGGCATGGCCATCACGCTCTCGTCGGCGGCCCGCTACAGCTTCGTGTACTACGGCGGCGCTCTGGCGGCCCTCGCGGCGGGCATGAGCAGCGTGGTGCTGTTGTTGCTGCTGCGACGACTCCTGGGACGGAGGGCCGCTCTGCTCGACGAGGCCACCGCCACCGCTGGGCTGATGGGGGCGCGCACGGACTGGCGCACCGAGGAACGGACGCTGTGGGCTCAGTGGCTGACTGGTGCCGACACCCTGGGCATCGTCCTCACCGTCGGCTATGCCTTCTGGGGAGTCGCTGCGCGGCTTGACGCTCCGTGGTATGGCTGGCCCTACGCGCTGGCCCTCACCTACTTCGTCGTGCTGGTCGCGGACACGCTGGCGGGGATGATCGATGCGGGCTCCGCGGGCCTGGTCGCCGCCCTGGGGATCGACCCCGGGAGCACCATGATCGACAAGGCCGTTTCCTGGCTGGTGTTCGCGGGCCTGCTGTTGGCGCTGGGTAGCTCGTTGCGCACCACCATCGTGTTCACGGTGCTGCTCAACTCCGGCAAGGCCCTCCATCGGCTGAGGCAGCTGTGGCGCCATCGACGCGCGTCTGCCTGACGGTCGGCTTCCCGGTGGCTGTCTGCGCTGCGATCGTGGCGTTCGTCCTCGGCTTGCGCTGAGCCGACCTCACGTGCTCAGCCGACAGGCTTTCCGCCCCGCACGGACAGGCAGCTCCCCCGGGCGTCGTCCGCCCGCGACATGGCTTCGAGCAGCTCACGCGCGGCCGCCTCGAAGGCCGCCGGCCCAGCCGGGAGCGACCCGGCCGCCGTGAGTGCCTGTGCGTGCTCCCGGCACTCCTCGCCGTCAAGCGACCGCACCTCCAGGTCGGTAAGGCCCACCTGCGCGAAGGGCTCGGCGGCGGTCTCGACCACGTACTCCGTGGTGCGGTACACCTCGACCACGCCGCACATCGCCGGACGCAGGCGCTCCAGATGCGCCAGCAGTGTGTGCGGATCGGTGTCGCGCATGGGCAGGGGGGCAAGCGCACGGCTGCTCGGGTGGCGAGGGTCGAGCGGGAAGCGGAGATCGAGCGTGTGCGGCGGATCCAGCGAAGCGTGGTGCACCTCGCAGGCGAGCGCCTCCCCGGGCGTGGTCACGCCCCACTGCCAGAGGTCGGCGCGCTCACCGAGGACGTAGCGGAAGTTCTGAACGTGGCTGCAAAAGCGCCCGCCGGGTCTCAGCACGCGCCGGACTTCGCCAGCGACGGCGAGGGGATCGGGGACCACGTCCAGCAGGTCCACCATCACCACCGCGTCGAACGTGGCATCTGGGAAGGGCAGGCGGGCCGCACCGCCGCGCACGATCCGCAGGCCGAGCCCGTCATGGCGCGACCGCGCGGCCTCGAGCAGCGAGACCGCCAGTTCCGACGCGTCAACCGCGACGACGTCCCGGAGTTTGCGCGCGAGCGGCACCGCGGGCCATCCGGGGCCGCTGCCCAGGTCGAGCAGCAGGCGCGCGTCCCCCGCCGCGTCGAGCAGATCGACGAGCCTGACCATCGGCCACCAGTGGCCGGGGCGGGCGGGGGACAACTCGGCCTCCACCTCGGGCCACGGCCGCCGCCAACTGGGCGGGCCGTCGCCGCGGTAGGTGCGGCTGACGCTGTCCACCTCGCGGACCGCGAGGAACTGCCGCGCCCACGCCTCGACCGGGTTCATGGCCGCTCTCCCGGCCCTCACGCGCCGCGCACGTGCACCGTGGCCGTGCGCTCGACCTCCTCGAAGAGCGTCAGCGCGTTCAGGCCCACGACCTTCGCCACGTCCTCCTCCGAGTAGCCGCGCATGAGCAACCCCACCGTGAAGTAGGGCCAGGCGACCCAGGCGATGCTGCCATCGCGCGCCTCGTCATTGCCCCCGTCGAGCGTGCCGGGCAGCCACCAGGACCACCACTGCTGGCGGGAGCGGGGGAGAGGCAGCATCTGCGGCTCAGACGGTGGCGGCACGACGTAGCCGGTGTCGGTGCCGATGCCCACGTGGTCGATGCCCGCGACCTTGATCGCGTGCTCGACGTGGTCGAGCAGGTCCACGATGGTCCCGCCGCCCTCGCGCAGGAAGTGGGGCACGCAGGTGATCCCGATGAAGCCGCCTTTCTCGGCGATGGCGCGGATCTGCTCGTCGGTCTTGCCGCGCGGGTGATCGCGCAGGGCCCGGCAGACCGTGTGCGAGGCCGCGATGGGCGCGCGCGAGTGCGCCGCCGCATCGAGCGTCGTGCGCTCGCCGGTGTGCGGCGTGTCGATGACGATGCCCAGGTCGTTCATGGCCTCGACCACCATGCGCCCGAAGGCCGACAGCCCGCCGTTGGCCTCCTCCATGCAGCCATCGCCCACCCAGTTGCGCCGGTTGTAGGTCAGGTGCATGATGCGGAAGCCCATGCGGTGGAACCACTCCAGCCAGCGGAGCTGGTCCCAGCCATCCGCGAAGCCGGCGTCCGCGGGCGGGTTGTTGGCGGAGAAGATCATCGCGTGCCGGCCCTCGGCGAAGGCCTCACGGGCCTGGCGCGCGTGGATGGCCTTGGTCCAGCGATCGCGCAGGCCATCGCAGACCTGCTGGAAGCGCCCGGCGGAGCGGAGGGCGTAATCGATGCCCGGACCGCAGCCGGCATTGATGACCGTGGCGTTGACCCCCGTAGCGTCAAGGATGATGTCGTGCAGCCGGGCGCACTCCTCGTCGTAGACCACGTCGGCGAGGTTCACGTTGAGCCGGAGCTGGGCGATCTCCGAGGCGTCCCAGCCGTCCTCGATGGC
>JALGVA010000327.1 GCA_029820295.1 Candidatus Zipacnadia bacterium | reverse complement strand
ACACCGTGCGCGAAGAGCCGATCGTCGCCACGCCGCGGTACCATACCACAAAGCAGTAAACGCCCGCCAGCAGCGAGAAGTGGAAGAAGCACACCCACGTGATCGGGGACAGTCCCGCCCAGTTGACCGCCAGCGCGTCGCGCGCGCCCAGCGGGATCAAGGCGAAGGCCCCGATGAAGTGCAGGTACGTGGTCACCTTCAGGGGCGAGTAGTGCCGCAGCAGAGGCTTGGAGAACACCGCGTAGCCGGCCCACAGGATGCCGGAGGCCACCATGATGATCAGGCCGAACTCGTGGTGCTCGGGCACCGCCTGCGCCTCGAGGCCGCCCAGTATCACCGCGGCGATCCCTGCAAAGCCCAGCAGCGTGCCGATCCCCTGCCGCAGGCTCAGCCGCTCCCAGCCCAGCGCCGCGTTGATGAGCATGGCCCAGATCGGCGCGGTGGAGATCAGCAGCGCCGCCTCGGCCGCCAGCGTGTAGAACACCCCGGCGGCGAAGCAGACCTGCTATACGACCACGGTCACGAACGCGAAGCCCAGGAAGTAGCGAAGGTGCTCGCGGCGGATCGACATGTCGCGCTCGAACAGATACAGCGTGACGAACAGCGCGAAGACCATCACGACGTAGCGGCCCGACAGCAGGCCGATCACCGTGAAGTCCTGCTTGAGGACCTTGAGCGAGATGAAGTTGAAGCCCCACAGCAGCGGCACGGTGGCCAGCAGCACGTAGGTCCACGGTGAGGGGGCCCGACCCGGCCGGCCGGGCTCGTCGCGGCCTTGTCGAGCCGGTGACACCTCTGGCATTCGCCTGTCGCGCCCCTGGACGGCTCGCAGCGGACGATCGCTTCGGAAGCGCGATTATACGTGGCGTATCACGGCAAGTCAACGTGCCGGCGGCGCCGCTTGACCGGCGAACCGGCCGGGGTCTACAATACCCGTCACGACGCCTACTTCGGAGTCTGGGAGGCCGGTCATGACCTCGCGCGAGCGGGTGCTGGCAGCGCTGAGCCACACGGAGCCGGACCGCGTGCCCTTCGACCTGGGCACCACCTTCGTCACCGGCATTCACCACATCGCCTACGAGCGCCTCGTCCAGGCTCTGGGCATCGAGGGCCTCGAGCCCCAGCCCATGCTCGACCCGCTCCAGCAGCTCGCCATGCCGCACGAGCAGGTGCTGCGCGAGCTCGGCACAGACACCCGCAGCGTCTACCTCAAGCTCCCCGGGCGCGCGCTGAATAAGGTGTCCGAGGACGAGCAGTACCGCTACTCGACCTGCGAGTGGGGCATCACGCGCCGCATGCCGAAGGATGGCGGGCTCTACTACGACATGTGCGAGCACCCGCTGGACGGGGCCGAGACCGTCGCGGACGTCGAGGCCTACGCCTGGCCCGATCCGCTCGCGTCACTGGACCTCGATGCGATCGAGGCGGCCTGCCGCGACATCAAGGGCTCCGGCGACTACCCGGTGATCGTGGGCGGCTACGGCGCCGGGATGCTCGAGATCCTGCTGTGGCTGCAGGGCTACGACCAGGGCTACATGAACCTGCTCGTCAACAAGCCGGTCACACAGGCGATCCTCGCCAACATCCTGCGCCTCAAGCTCGCCTACGTCGAGGCTGTGCTTGAGCGCGTGGGCCCATATGTCGATATATTCTATAACGGGGACGACGTGGGCCTGCAGGACGGGCCCATGATCCGGCGCGAGTGGTTCGACGAGCTGCTCAGGGCCCCCTACATCGAGTATCACGAGGCGATCAGGCGCGGCGCGCCGCAGGCGAAGCTCTTCTTCCACACCTGCGGCTCGGTGGTGGAGCTGCTGCCCGACCTGATCGCGACCGGGATCGATATCCTGAACCCGGTGCAGGTCGCCGCCGCCGGCATGGGTAACACCGCCGCCCTCCACGTGCTGCCCCACGGCGGCCCGCAGGACGTGCGCGATGAGGTCAGGCGCCGCATCGACGACCTGGCCCCCGGCGGCGGATACGTGCTGAACACCGTGCACAACATCCAGGCCGACGTCCCGGTCGCGAACATCCTGGCGATGGTCGAGGCCCTGGACGAGTTCGGCTGGTACTAGCGATGGGCCGCCGCCCGACGGGTGGCGAAGCTATCATACGTCACCGACAACTGATCCGCGGCACACTCACTGGAGGAACGATCCGTGAGCCTGACACTGCCTGATTTCTCCCAGATCGACGTGGAGAAGCCCGGCGACCGCGAAGAAGCGATTGCCTATTTCTCCATGGAGATCGGCCTGAGCGCGGAAATCCCCACCTACTCCGGCGGCCTCGGCGTGCTGGCGGGGGACACGCTGCGCGCCGCCGCGGACCTGGGAATGCCCATGGTCGCGGTCACCCTGCTGTACGGCAACGGC
>JALGVA010000033.1:35747-74194 GCA_029820295.1 Candidatus Zipacnadia bacterium | reverse complement strand
CCCCAGACGTTCGTCGTCCACTCATCGATGCCGTCCTCGAAGTCGAAGAGCACGTGGCGCAGCGGACGCTGCGCGCAGGCGGTCGAGGCGATGAGCAGCAGTGCCAGGATGAGGGGAAGCGGTCTCATGCAGACCATCTCTTTTCTTCGCTGCGGGCAGGAATCGGCAACGTCGGTGCGAACCTTGCGCAACTTCGCCGCGGCGAGAGCCGCAACCTCGGAGGGGGTGAGGGTCATGCAGGACTTCCGGGCCGCCGCGATCCAGATGAACGCGCCGCTGGGTGAGATCGAGGCGAACCTCGATCAGATCGAGCGCTGGGCGCGCGCGGCCGTCGGCGAGGGCGCGCAGCTCGTGTGCTTCCCCGAGCTGTCGATCACCGGCCACTGGTGCGCGGGTGACGTCTGGGCCGCCTCGGAGCCGGTGCCGGACGGCCCGAGTTGTCGGCGGCTGGAGTGGCTGGCCGCGGAGCTGGGCTGCGTGCTGTCGGTGGGCATCGCCGAGCGCGAGGCCAACGTGGCCTACAACACCCAGGTGATCATCGGCCCACAGGGCTACCTGGGCAAGCAGCGCAAGCTGCACATGTCGGCCGATGAGTACTTCCACTTTCGCATGGGCGGGGCGACGCACATTATCGACATCGGCCCGTGCCGGCTGGGCATCGGCATCTGCTACGACACCGTCTTTCCCGAGACTGCGCGTATCGCCGCCATCAAGGGCGCTGAGGTCTACCTCGCGCCCCACGCCGCGCGCTGCGGCCAGTGGGCCGAGGACGCCGATGAGCAGCGCGCCAAGGTAGCGCTGGTCAAGGAGCACGCGCGCATGACCTTGCGCGCGCGTGCCAACGACAACGGCATGTTCGTGATCTACTGCAACCAGGCCGGGCAGGCTGGCCCGGAGACCAACCATTGCGGCGGCATCCTGTTCGTCGATCCCTCGGGCGCCATCCTCGCCGAGTCGCGGACGGACCTGATCGAGGATGACATGGTGGTGTGCGACCTCGAGGCCGAGCTGTTCGAGGCGCGGCGCCGGGCGCGTTGCTTCAACCTGCAGACCCGCCGCCCGGAGATCTACGGCGACATCTGCCGCATGAGTGAGTGAGGCGACAGTCATGCCCGACGCGAGGAAGATCGTCTGCCTGGGGGGCGGGAGCCTCTACTTCCGCTACGCGGTGCCCGAGCTGCTCATGCGCGAGGAGCTGGCCGGCTCGGAGATCGTACTCTACGACATCGACCTGCCCAAGGTCGAGGTGATGGCCGCGCGGCTGGGCGAGCTGGCCGCCGAGTCGGGGACCGGCTGCTCGGTGCGCGCCTCGGACGACCTTGCCGACGCGGTCGATGGCGTCGACTTCGCCATCTCCTCCATTGGCGGCTCGGGCGCGGAGGTGACCTCGCGCGTCTACGCCTCGCGCTACCACGCCGCCGACATCCGCATCCCCGCGAAGTACGGCATCCAGCAGGTGGTGGGGGACACCTGCGGCCCGGCGGGGATGATGATGGGCCTGCGCGCGGTGCCGGCCTACATCGAGATCTGCCGCGCGCTGGAGGAGCGCGCGCCGCACGCCATCCTGTTCAATCACTCGAACCCGATGGCGGTGCTGTGCCGGGCGATGGTCAAGTACACCGGCGTGAACGTGATCGGCATCTGCCACGGCGTGCAGGCGGGCATCCGCTACGCCGCCGAGATCCTTGAGGTCTCGCCGCACGAGCTATCCTGCTCGTGGGTCGGCACCAACCACTACTACTGGCTCACGCGCGTGCTGAACCGCGGGCGTGACGTCTACCCCGAGCTGAGGCGGCGCGTCGCCGAGCGCGAGGCGTCCGAGGGCCGGCGCATGGCCGCCGAGCTGTCGCAGGCCTACGGCTACCAGATCCTCTATCCGCAGGACGACCACATCATCGAGTTCTATCCGTGGGCGGCGCAGTGCCGCAGTCTCGACGACCTGCCCTACGACATGGCCGAGGATGCGCACAGGCGCTGGGCGCATGCGCCCACCGAGCTGCCCTCGGCCGAGCCGCCGGGCCCGGAGGTGCGCGAGCGGTTCATGGCCGAGTACAGCGAGCTCGTGGCCAGCGCCTCGCTGCCCACGGCGCCCTCGGACCCGCTGCTGGGCGAGGCGATGGGGCGGGTAATCAGCGCCATCGCCACCGGCCGACGTGAGGTGTGCGTGGCGAACATCCCCAACGGCGGCTGCGTGCGCAACCTGCCGGCGCACGCGCTGCTGGAGGTCGAGGCCGTGACCGACTTCGGTGGGGTGCGTGGCCTGCAGATGGGTGAGGCGCCGCCGGTGCTCAAGGGCATCCTGGAGAAGCGCATCGTCTGGCAGGAGCTGGTGGCGGACGCGGCGGTCACCGGCGACCGCAACCTGGTGGTGCAGGCCTGCCTGCTCGACGAGATGTCGATCCCGCCCGACCGCACGGTCGCGATGGTTGACGAGCTGCTGGCCGCCTCCGCGGACCTGCTGCCGCAGTTCGCATGAGCGCTGGCCTTCCTCCCCACTCCCTGCGTGTGGTAGACTGGGATCGGCGGGAGACCTTGATAGACCGATGGTGGCAGAGTGATTCGATGAACAAGCCATTCTACGAAGATGACAGCATTCGATTGTACTGCGGAGACGCCCGCAACATGGCGGCGCTCGAACGTGCGAGCGTGCAGTTGGTCGTGACCAGTCCTCCATATTGGGACATCAAGAACTACCGCAACAGCGGCCAGATTGGGCTTGGGCAGTCATATGAGGATTACTTGGCCCAACTGCACCTCGTGGCGGCCGAGTCCAAGCGCGTGCTGGCTCCGGGACGGTTCCTCTGTTGGGTCATCGGGACGCGCGTCTCCCACGGTGAACTCAAGCACATCCCCGCCGACAGCATCGAGGTCTTCGGCGCCCACGGCTACACGCTGCGCAAGGAGTTCATCTGGACCAAACCCAAGGGCACGCAGGGCCTGTGGCAGCGCGGAACCACTCAGTTCCTCAAGGACAACCCGTACCCATGCTACGCAGCAATCAACATCCAACACGAGTACATACTGGTCTTCCAGCGCGAGGGGCAATTCGACCCTCCACGGGAGTGTCAGTTGTCGGAAGAGTTCATCAAGGCTGTTTCCTGGAGCGTTTGGGAACTGCCCGTTTCGCAGACGAAGGGACACCCCGCACCGTTCCCCATGGAGTTGCCCGAACGACTTATCTACCTCTTCTCCTATCCGGGAGACACCGTGCTTGATCCCTTCGTCGGGACGGGAAGCACCTTGGTCGCGGCTCGGAATGCAGGACGTTTCGGTGTCGGCTACGAAATCAGCGAGGAGTACTGCGAGCTGGCCGTCGCCGAGATAGGAAAGGCACCGACACGACTCCTCTCTGGGGGGTAGGAAGCCATGCCGGTTCGGCCCACGTTCACCGTCTGGTTCGGCGAAGCTCGTACTTCGGCCGAGTTGCTTGTTGAGCACACGTGCTTGCGCGACTACCGCTGCGAGTTCGCCCAGATTCAGGATCGCGGAGACGGTTTCGCAGAGAACCCGAAGCTGATCCAGGACATCCTGTATCTCGACAAACCGGACATCCTCGTGACGTCGGGCCGGCCCGAGGAGCCCATCGTCGGTGCAGAGTTCTCTGCGGAAGCCCCCTCCGGGCATGACTGCTTCCAGCGGATTGCGCGCGTGGCTGCTTCGGTCGAATTCGGGGTACCTTTCGCCTATCTCTTCCCTGAACGCAAGTGGGTCACGCGGCGCACCGGAGGCCGCTGGGACCTTTACAACCCGCAGGTCTTCCAGGTGCTTCTTCACATGTCCCGTTTCCACGGCGTTCCTGCACTTGGGTTCATATGGCCTGCTGACAAGAGCCGTGGCGATCCTGCTCACGGGCGCTTGCTCTGCGAGTCGGGCGGGCACTGCCTGCCAGCCGCAGGAGAACCCCGCATCCAGCAGCTCTGGCAGTTCGTTGATCTCGCCGTGCAGCACTACCTCGACAACGAACCGTTCAGCCAGATGGTCTACACCGAGTTCTACGCTCAGCACGAGGCACGCATGTGGCGGTGGTTCCACGACCGCGGGGGCGGCACGCGCGTATGGTCGCCGCTGACCTCATGCGAGACGATCAGCGGACTCAACAGCCTGCGACAGTGGGCTCGCGAAGCCAGCGGAGTATGGATTCCGCGCGTCCCGGACCACCTCCGCGAGCGCGAGCAGAGCCTGGTCTACCACGCGGGCACGCGCGACTTCCGCAGCGATCCCTATGCGGGCGCGCTCATCGCCCTCGACTACCTGCGGTGCCGCAACGGCCCCACCCGCCAGCACCGCTACCGCAATCTCGTGCTGCACATGCCGCACGTGTCCATGTCGAGGATGGTCGGCAAGGCCCAGCGTTTCTATGAGCGCGACTGTCCACTGTGCCTCGAGGCGGACGAAGCCAACCTCAGTCGCGTGTACTCGCTGCACCTGCGCGAGGGCTGCCGCTACACCAAGCAGAAGGAGATACGGACCTTCTGTGCGTTCGCGGACATGATCGTCTTCAGTGACGGGATCGTCATCTGATGGCGGCCATGCGCGAGGAGGACGTCACCCGAAGCGTGGCAGCGTGGCTGGATGCCCTCGGCTGGTGCGTCCTGAGTGTGCACGTTCCGGGGACACAGGGCGGCCTGCGCTTGCGCCCGAGCGGGGGTACGTCGAAGTCCGAGGGCGCAGTCATCCCGGACATCCTCGCGGTTCGCAACGGGTGCGTGGTCATCCTCGAGTCGAAGCCCGAGTACTGTGAGCCGGATGTGGCAAAAGTCCGCATGATTGCCACCGACGCGCGGTACCGCGACGACCTTGGTCGCCTCGCCGCGATGGCTGGGCAGCCGCTCGACGCAGTAATCGTGGGCATCTGTTTCGGCGGGCCTCTACCGCAGCGTCGTCCTGCCGACGTGGTTCTCTTTCGGTGCACTGGCCGCCAGATCGAGGCTGTGGGCATCGCGGCCGCCCATCGGGACCTCTTTCGGTAGGCCGTGGCGTGCCTACGCCGCCAGCCTGCGCACCTCCGCGTAGGCTATCAGCCGCTTCGCCGTGAGATCGACCTCGATGTTCGCGAAGCCCGCGTCGTCCAGCATATCTGCGAACTCGTCCTGCGAGTAGAGCCTGGGGCCCTCGTCATCGGCCGACTGCAGTGACCGCACGAAGGTCGGCGCCCGGCTTGCGGGCGTGATGATGACCACGCGTCCGCCCGGACGCAGAACGCGGTACATCTCCTCCAGCGCGGCGTCCGGATCGGGGAAGAACAGGAAGGTCGCGACGCAGGCGCAGCAGGTGAACTGCGCCTCCCCCCACGGCAGACGGGCCGCGTCGCCGACGACGATCTGCGCCCGCCCCTCCTGCGCCGCCGCGTGATTGTTGCGCACCGCCAGCTTCGCCATGTCCGGGCTGTGATCGATGCCCGCGCCGAACTCGACCGTCTCGAGGACGCGCCGCAGCAAGAGGCCGCCGCCCTGGCCGATCTCGAGGTAGCGGTCATCGGGCTGCGGCTGCAGGCGCTCGATCGCGGTGCGGCCGAGGCTGTCGGCGGAGGCGAGCGTGCCGTAGATGAAGCGCCCCAGGAAGCCGCTGGGCTTGCGTGCGGCCACCGTCACCAGATGGCTCTTCAGGCGCGACAGCACTCCGGGCATCGCGATCCCACTCCTCGCCCGGCGATCACAGCTCCAGCGGCGGCAGGTAGCTCAGGTGCGTGCGCTCATGGAACCAGAACGTGTTCGTGAAGGGCGCGTCGGAGTGGCGCAGGCGTTCGGCCTCGGCTTCGAGTTGCTCTACGGTGGTGTTCCACAGCGTGAGCTGGGTCACCTGGGTCGCCTGCGTGAGCGGCCGGACGTGTGCCCACTCGCGCACGTCCAGGACGATGTCGGGGGGGCGGTCCTGCACCGCCTTGTAGTAGAAGATGTAGGGCGTGCGCCAGGTCTCGCCCAGCTCCGCGGAGACCGGGTTGCCCGCCTGCCACGCCGCCTCGATGGAGATCGCGTGCGTGTTCAGGTGGTCGCGGTGCATATCGTGTGGGCCGTGGGTGAAGATCACGTGCGGGCGCACGCGCCGAATGACCTCGATGAACGCCTTGAAGGTCGGCTTGTCGTTGATGAGGCCCATGTCATCGGCGCCGATGCAGATGCGCTCGGTGGTACCGATGAGCCTGTCGGCCTCTGCCATCTCCCGGGCGCGCATGGCTACGATCTGGTCGCGCCACTCGGGTCGCGGGTAGCCCTCCGAGCCGTTGGTCGCGATGCAGATGCAAACCTCAACGCCTCGGTCGGCCAGCATCGCCATGGTCGGCGCCATGGTCAGCTCGTCGTCCGGATGCGCTCCGAATACCAGAATCCGCTTGTAGTCCATCGCCGGCTCCTCCCGGGGCTGCATCTTGCGGCGCCTCGCCTTTCGTCATCCGCGGGCGTATACCTTCGCCCCCTGGCTCGGAAGGGCACGCAGGACTTGCGCTACCGTTACCGAGCGGTGACTGCCTCGCACGCCGCCGCCCGCCACCATCGGCGCGCCACCCGGCGGCGTAGTGATTCTGCAGCGGCGACAGGTCGGCGGGAACGCCCGATTTCGTCTGTGATGACTTGCTTAATGTGGAGAATCTGCGTACCATAGCGGAGCACGGAGAGACGAAGGCAGCGACTCAGCGCGCGTGTGCCGCTGGGGAGTATATCGGGGGAGCAGCAGGGGAGCGGGCCGCGTGGTCAACGCCTTGACGATTGACGTCGAGGAGTACTTCTGTTACGCCTACCCGGGCGACACTCTCTCCTGTCAGGAGTGGGCGGAGCTGGAGAGCCGCGTGGTGCCCCACACCCTCGAGACGCTCAAGATCCTCGAGAACCACCGCATCCGGGCGACTTTCTTCGTGCTGGGCTGGGTCGTGGAGCGCGAGCCGCATCTGCTGCGCGAGATACACGACCGCGGTCACGAGATCGGCAGCCATGGCTATGGCCATCGGCTGGTCTACACGCAGCAGCCCGCGGAGTTCCGCGACGATGTGCGCCGCTCCGTCGACCTGATTGGCCAGGTCATCGGCGAGAAGCCCGTGGGCTACCGCGCGCCCTCGTTCTCCATCACCGAGAGCTGTCTGTGGGCGCTCGACATCCTCGCCGACCTGGGCTTCGTTTATGACGCGAGCATCTATCCCACGCGGATGCGCCACTCGGGCGCCCCGCGCATGCGCACGGACCCGCACCGGCTCGACAACGGCATGTGGGAGTTCCCGGCGGCGACGGTGAAGCTGGCGGGGATGGAGCTGCCCTTCGGGGGCGGGGGCTACCTGCGGCTCTACCCGTTCCTGGTGACCCGCTGGGCGACGCACCGCATCAACAGCAGCGGTCGCCCGGCGCTGATCTACCTGCACCCGTGGGAGTTGGACCCGTACCCGCCGGTCGCGCCGCGCAGCCGCTTCCGGCGCTTCCAGCACACAGTTGGCCTCGCCAAGACGCGATCGCGCCTGCTGCACCTGTGCGCGGAGTTCGAGTTTGCGGCCATCGGCGATGTGCTGGCGCGGCTGCATACGGAGGCCGACGGTGTGGTGGACTTCGCAGCCGCGAAGTAGGTCGTTCCCCCGGCCGTGCCTCAGAAGATGTACACCGGCGTCCCCACCTCGACGAGCTGGTAGAGCGCCTGCGCGTCGGCGCGGTGCTGGCGCACGCAGCCGTGCGATGCACCCCGTCCGAGGTAGCGGTAGTATCCGGGGCTGGTGGCGTGGATGCCGTGGCTTCCGCTCGAGGTAATCTGGAGCCAGTAGGGCATGCAGCACGTGTACCTGCGGCTCCAGGCGTTGGGGGACTTGCCGAACACCTGCCCCATGGCGCCACGACGCCGGTCGTAGCTGCCTGGATGCATGGTCGGTGTGGTGTAGCCCGGCGCCGCCGTGGACACGATGTGCATGCGCCGGATATGTCCATCTTCGTAGTAATATAGTCGCTGGCGCTTCTTGATGATGCCGATAGCGTGGGGCGGCAGGTCCTTCAGTTGCGCGGGGCGGTAGCGGACGCCGATCTCGTCGGCGGCGATCAGCGCGCCGTCGCGGTCGTAGCCGGCGATGCGCAGCCGGAAGGCGTCGGTGTCCATCCAGGGGATGGTCCAGGGAACGCGGCCGAGGTCGGGGACCATCTGGCCGAAGATAACGCGCCCGTACTGCCCGCGCGACTTCCCGCCCAGCCGGCAGCGGTCGTAGTAGTAGTAGAGGCGCACCTTGTCGATGGGGCCGCCCGACTCCCAGCGGATCGAGGTCCCGGCGCCCTCGAGCACCTCACCGTCATCGCTCGGCTCGACGATGCGCACGACGAAGCGCTCGGAGGTCGCCCGGGCGCCGGGCTCAGGGACGACCTCAAGCCCGACGTGTGGGGGCTCAGGCTGGAGGGGGAGTGAGCCGACGTGCACCGGCCCCCCCGCGTCCGGCGCAGGCGGTGCGTCGGACGGTGCTGCGAAGAGCAGAACGATCAGGACGGCCACCGACACCCTCAGCATTGCCTGCACCCGCTGCGGCCCCGGGCGCAGAGCGCCCGGGCAAGCTGCGCATTGTGCTGCGTCATCCCCGCCCGGCGGCAATCCCATTCTACTCAGTCGGGGTTGTTCCTGCAAGCGTCCGGCACAGTCTCGCCGGCAGCACCGCGGCGACGGCGGGTGTCCTGCCCGCCCCACGGATGTCTGTGCGCAAGGGCCCGGGCGCCCGATCGCGGCGCACGCCCAGGCCCGCGCTCCCCATCGTGTTGCAGGCTACCAGCCCGCGACCGCACGCTCAACCCTCCGTTGCCGGGCCTACCCGCCCATCTCCGCGCGCGTCTGGTCGATGACCTCGCGGAAGCGCCGCGCGGTGTCGGTCACCAGGTCGAAGCGGCCCTCGGCGACCGCCTGCTTGTCGATGAGCGCCCCGCCGGCGCACAGCGCCACCGCGCCGGCCTTGAGGAACGCAGGCGTGGTGTCGATGTTCACGCCACCGGTCGGTACCAGCCGGATCTGCGGCAGCGGCCCCAGTATCGCCTTGAAGTAGCCGGGGCCGCCCACATCGGCGGGGAAGACCTTGACCATGTCCGCGCCCCAGTCCCACGCCAGTTTGATCTCCGTCGGCGTGAACGCGCCCGGCAGCACCGGCTTGTCGTAGCGGTGCGCCATCTCAACCATCGGACGGTCAAGGCACGGGCCCACCACGAACTGCGCGCCGGACAGGATCGCCATGCGGCAGGTTTCGGCGTCCAGCACCGACCCCACGCCGATGAGCACCTCGTCGCCGTACTTGCTCGCGACCTCCTCGATGACCGCGAGGGCGTTGGGCGTGGTCATGGTCACCTCGATGACGTCGATGCCACCCGCCTTGATGGCGTCGGCGACCTGCATGAGGTGGTCGGAACTCTTCGCGCGGATGACCGCGGCCATCCCGCAGCGGATGATCCAGTCAATCGTCTCCGGACGTGTCGGCATTCGTGTCACTCTCCTCAATGGGTCGGGCCAGGCGGGCCAGATGCCCGCGTTGGTGCCTCGCGTGAGCGCTGGTGGACGGTTATTCGCCGGCCCGCCCGCGGGACCTGTCTCGCCGCGGCAACAGCCCCAGCAGGTTCCCGCCGGCGATGGCGGCGATGTCGTCGTCGGGCAGGTCGAGGTGGCCGACCTGGTCGAGCGCCTCCGCCGGGTCGTTGAACGGGTGGCCGGAGGCCAGCAGGATGCGCTGCGCCCCGATGCGGCGCACCACCGCCTCGTGCAGCTCCCCGCACGAGGTGTCGAAATAGACGTTGTCATACCTGGCCAGCATGTTGACCACCTGCGCGGCGCCGCCGTTCATCGCGCCCATCCTCGGGATCACGAAGCGCACCTGCGGGAAGCGGTCGATCAGCTCGAGCGTCACGGGGAAGTGCTCGGTGAGCCACACCGCCATGCCCAGCGCGTGCGCGGCCTCGATCAGCGCGCCCAGGTCCTCGCGTCCCACGGCCGCCTGCAGCTCCTCGGGCTCCCACGTTGACGAGGTAGTCGCCGCGCCGAAGTCCAGCGAGGGCGACAGAAAGCAGCGGATGTGCAGCGCGTGGTAGCGCTCGAGGTCGTGTGGCACGCGGATAGGGCCCCGCCGATGCCCCGAGAACGGGTTGCCGCCCACGTAGAGCGCCGCCCAGGGGCCATCCGGGCCTGCAACGTCGAGCGGCAACGTGATGTCGTCGGAGAGCTGCGGACTCTCGGGGTGGGCGGTGAGCAGCGCGGTGTCGATGCCCGCCCGGCGCAGCGTCTCGCGCGCCCGCGGCCACGGCGCGATGGTCCGGCTCACATGGACACGCGCGTCGATGATGGGCAGGGCCATGCGGCGACCTCCACGCGGGAGATGGGCGGCGCGGGAAGGATAGCGCATCGCGGCGGGCGCGGCAAGCGGGATGGCGAGAACAGCAGCTACCCTCGCGCTGTGCGGGCTCACGCAATGCGTGGCCCAAACGCGACGGTAGCAGCTCGCCATTCGCCGCCCGCGGCGACACCACCTGCTGCGCACGGGCAGTCTCACAGGCTGCGCACGGCCGGGCCCTCGGAATTGCACTGCCATGGGAATTGTGGTACACTTCGCGGCGCTGCATTGAGCGAACGCGGAACGGAGCACGCGCTGTGAGCGACGCTGACGCCCGCCGGACCGGGCGCGGCATATTGCTGGTGGTCGCCGGGCCGTCGGGCGTGGGCAAGGGCACAATGATCGCGGGCCTGCGCGAGCGCCACCCGCGGGTCGAGTGGTCGATCTCGTGCACCACGCGCGAGCCGCGCGAGGGCGAGGTGGACGGGCGCGACTACCACTTTGTCAGCTCCGAGGAGTTCGCCCGCATGAGGCGCGAGGGCGAGCTGCTCGAGTGGGCGGTGGTGCACGGGACACACTTCTACGGCACCCCGCGCGCCCCGGTGGAGGACGCGCTCGAAGACGGGCGGGACATCGTCCTGGAGATCGACTTCCAGGGCGCGCGCAGCGTGCGCCATGCGCTGCCCGAGGCGGTGCTGGTGTTCGTCGCGCCGCCCAGCGCGCGGGCGCTTGCGGAGCGGCTGGCCCGCCGTAACACCGAGGACGCCGAGGCCGTGGTGCGCCGGCTGCGCAGCGCGCGCATCGAGTTCGGACACATCGGCATGTTCCAGTTCCTGATCGTCAATGACGTCCTCGAGGACGCCGTAGACGCCCTCGAGGCGATCTATGTGGCCGAGAAGTCCCGTCTGCGACGCACGCGCTGGCAGGAGCTGCAGCGACGCCTGCTCGACGACATGGAGGCGTGAGGGTCGGTGGACGACGGCGCGCTCAACGGCAGGAGGATCGTGGTTGGCGTGACCGGCGGCATCGCGGCCTACAAGGCCTGCGATCTCGTCAGCACGCTGGTCAAGGCCGGAGCGCAGGTGCGCGTGGTCATGACTCGCAACGCCGAGCGCTTCGTCGGCCGCCTGACCTTCGAGGCCCTGATTGGCGGGCCCGTCTCCCACGACATGTGGGCCGAGCGCGCCGACATGGAGCACATCTCGCTCGCCGACTTCGCCGAGGCGGTGATTGTCGCGCCGGCGACCGCTAACATCATCGGCAAGTACGCGCACGGCATCGCCGACGACCTGCTCTCCACGGCGCTGCTGGTTTTCACCTGCCCGGTCATCATGGCCCCGGCGATGAACACGCGTATGCTCGGCTCCGCGCCTGTGCAGGCCAACCTGCGCCTGCTGAGCGAGCGCGGCGTACGCATCCTCGAACCCGCCGAGGGCCGACTCGCCTGCGGGGATGAGGGCGTGGGCCGCCTCCCCGACACCGCGACGCTCGTGGAGGCGCTCGAAGACGCACTGGGCGTCGCGAGCGATTCGCTGGCCGGACTGCGCGTCCTGGTCACCGCGGGCCCGACGCGCGAGCCGCTCGACCCGGTGCGCTTCCTGTCGAACCCCTCCAGCGGCAAGATGGGCTATGCCCTGGCGGCGGAGGCCGCGCGGCGCGGGGGCGCGGTGACGCTGGTCAGCGGCCCGGTGGCGCTGAGCGATCCGCGGGGCGTCGAGGTCGTACGCGTGGGCAGCGCCGAGGAGATGCACGAGGCGGTGCAGGCGCGCGCGGGGACGGTTGATGTCTTCATCGGCGCCGCCGCGGTCGCCGACTGGCGGCCGGTCGAGGCAAGCGACCACAAGCTCAAGAAGACCGGCCGGGAGGAGCTGACGCTGCGCCTGCAGCGCACGCCGGACATCATCGCCGGCGTGGCGGCATGGGAGCCGCGGCCGCTGGTGGTGGGCTTCGCGGCCGAGACTGAGGAGCTGCTGGCCCACGCCGAGGAGAAGCTGCGCGCCAAGGGCCTCGACCTGATCGCCGCCAACGACGTCAGCCGCCTGGACGTGGGCTTCACCACCGACGCGAATGAGATCACGCTGATCGACGCGACGGGGACCCGGAGTGAATTCCCGATCATGAGCAAGGCCGAGGTCGCGGGTGCGATCCTCGACCGGATAGAGGAGCTGCTCGCCCGGGGGCGGGAGAGCGGGCGCTGACGCGGGCACCGACAAGGAGGCGTGCATCGTGCCGGAGGGATCGTACAATTTCACCTCGGAGTCAGTGACCGAGGGCCATCCCGACAAGATCTGCGACCAGATATCCGACGCCGTGCTCGACTACGTGATGGCGTGTGACCCGACCGGGCGCGTGGCCGTCGAGACGCTGGTGACCACGGGCACCTGTCTGGTGGCCGGGGAGATGACCACCACCTGCTACGTGCCGGTCGATGAGGTGGCGCGCGGCGTCATCGAGGACATCGGCTACACGCGCGCCAAGTACGGCTTCGACTCCGAGACCGTGGGCGTGCTCACCGCCATCCACTCGCAGTCGCCCGACATCGCCCAGGGCGTGGACACCGGCGGCGCGGGCGACCAGGGCATGATGTTCGGCTTCGCGTGCGATGAGACCGAGCAGTACATGCCCATGCCCATCCACCTCGCTCACCGCCTGGCCGAGCGGCTGGCGCACGTGCGCAAGACGGGTGAGCTGGACTACCTGCGCCCCGACGGCAAGACGCAGGTGACCGTGCGCTACGAGGACGACCGGCCCGTCGAGGTCGTCAAGGTGCTGCTGGCCGCGCAGCACAAGCGGGGCACGGCGCAGGAGGACATCTACGCGGACCTGCTGCAGTACGTCGTGGAGCCGGTAATCCCGCGCGAGATGTGCGCGGAGGGGATGCAGTGCCTGGTCAACCGCACCGGCGTGTTCGAGATCGGCGGGCCGCAGGCCGACACCGGCCTGACCGGCCGCAAGATCATCGTGGACACCTACGGCGGCTACGCTCGCCACGGCGGTGGCGCGTTCTCGGGCAAGGACCCGACCAAGGTGGATCGCTCGGGCACGTACTTCGCGCGCTATGTCGCCAAGAACATCGTGGCCGCGGGGCTGGCGCGCAAGTGCGAGATCGAGATCGCCTACGCCATCGGCGACCCCGACCCGTTCTCGATCGCCGTGTTCTGCTTCGGCACCGAGGCCATCCCCGAAGACCGCATCGCCGAGATCGTGGGCGCCAACTTCGACTTCAGCCCGCTGGGCATGATCGAGCACCTCAAGCTGCGCCGGCCGATCTTCCGCAAGACCGCCGCCTACGGGCACTTCGGCCGCAACGACCCTGACTTCACGTGGGAGCGGCTCGATGCGGTTGACATGCTCAGGGAAGAGGCGGGGCTTTGACGCAGCGCCACCGGCAACCTCGACTGCTCGACACCGACCCACCGCAGTCCGAGGAGACCGGCTGCGATGATGCCGGCCCTTTCGTGCAGGTGATCGTCGATCAGCCCGGCCGCGCGCTCGACATGGAGCTGACCTACTCAGTGCCTGCCGACCTGGAGGATGAGCTTCAGGTCGGCAGCTACGTTCTGGCGCCACTGGGGCGGCGACGGGTTCCCGGGTGGGTGGTCGGCTTCGCCGAGGCTCCTCCTGGAGTGCGCATCCGGCCGATCACAAGGCTGTTGGTCGATGGCCCGGTCTTCGACGAGGGCGGCCTTGAGCTGGCCCGCTGGATGGCCAGGCATTACCTCGCCCCGCTGCGCGACGCCCTGCGCTGCCTGCTCCCGCCCGGGGCGGGCCGCGACACCCGCAGCTTCGTTGCGCTCACCGACCAAGGCGCGCAGACCTCGGCGGGCGAGCTGTCTCGCGCGCCACGACAGCAGCAGGTGTTCGAGACGATTCGAGAGGCGGGGGAGGAGATCGACCTCGCTGATCTGCAGGCGTCGCTGGCCGAGGCCGATCCGTCCGCGACCGCGAGCGTGGTCACCTCGAGCGTGAACGCGCTGGCCGAGCGCGGGCTGGTGCGCCTGCGCCGCGCCCTGTCCCCGCCGCGCGTGCAGGCGTTGCGCCGGCAGGTGGCGCGACTTAACGGGGACCGCGACTGGGCCGAGATCATCATGCAGGCACAGCCGCGCGCACCTCGCCAGGCCGAGGTGCTGCAGGAGCTGCTGGCCTGCGAGGACGGCGCGCCGGTCGCGGATCTTAACCGGGGCGCAGTGAATGCGCTTGCCGACAAGGGCCTGGTGATCGTCGCCGATGAGACTGTGCGCCGCATTCCTGAGCGTGCCGAGCTGCACGGGCAGGAGCGCGACTTTCTGTGCCTGACCGGCGATCAGCAGTGCGCCTTTGACCGCATCGACGCCGCGTTGCAGGCGCATCGCTTCGAGGGCGTGGTGCTGCACGGCGTCACCGGCTCGGGCAAGACCGAGGTCTACCTGCACGCCATCCAGGCGGCGCTGGCACGCGGGCGCGGCGCCATCGTGCTGGTGCCCGAGATCGCGCTCACCCCGCAGATGGTCGGGCGGTTCCGCGCGCGCTTCGGCGATCGCCTGGCGCTGCTGCACAGCGGGCTGAGCCCCGGCGAACGGTTCGACGAGTGGGCGCGCATCGAGCGTGGGCGCGCCGACCTGGTGGTGGGCGCGCGCTCGGCGATCTTCGCGCCGCTGGCCGACATCGGTGTGATCGTCATCGACGAGGAGCACGAGCGCGCCTACAAGCAGGACGGCCCGCCCCGCTATCACGCCGTCGAGGTCGCCCGGCGCCGCGCGCAGCAGCATCAGGCCACGCTGGTGATGGGCAGCGCCACGCCCTCGCTGGAGACCTACCACGCCGCGAAGAGTCGCCTCGATGGCCTGAGCCTGTGCCACCTGCCCACGCGCATCGACGACCGCCCGCTGCCGGAGGTCGAGATCATCGACCTGCGCGGCGAGACGCTCATGGGCGCCGGCGGCACCTTCAGCCAGCGGCTGCTCGACGCACTGCAGGGCTGCCTCGAGCGCGGCGAACAGGCGATGCTCTTCCTCAACCGCCGCGGCTACTCGACCTTCGTCATGTGCCGCAACTGCGGGTACACGCTGCGCTGCCGGGACTGCTCGGTCTCGCTGATCTACCACCACGACACCCGCGACATGCGCTGCCACCACTGCGACTTCGCGCTGCCCATGCCCGAGCGGTGCCCGGCGTGCAGGTCTGAGGACATCGGCTTCCACGGGCTGGGGACCGAACGCGTGGCCGACCAGGTCGCGCGCGAGTTCGAGCTGGCCCGCGTGCTGCGCATGGACCGTGACACCACCACGCGCAGGGGCGCCTACGCCGACATCCTCGGCCGCTTCGCCGCCGGCGAAGCCAACGTGCTCATCGGCACGCAGATGATCGCCAAGGGCCACGACTTTCCCGATGTTACGCTCGTGGGCGTGCTCAACGCCGACACCGGCCTGAACCGTGCCGATTTCCGCGCCTCCGAGGCCACCTTCCAGCTTCTGACCCAGGTGGCGGGCCGCGCCGGGCGCGCCGACAAGCCCGGCCGTGTGCTCGTGCAGACCTACAACCCCGACCACCTCGCCGTCACCAGCGCCAGCCGCCATGACTACGAGGCCTTCTACGCCGCCGAGCTTGCCAATCGGCGCGAGAACATGTATCCTCCCTTCGCGCGACTGATCAACCTGACGATCGCCGACGGGGACGAAGATCGCGCCCTCGCCGTGGCGCGCAGGCTGGCCTACGAGCTGCAGAAGCGCGGCCTGGCGCACAAGCGTGGCGCGCTGCAGTTCGTGGGGCCGGCACGGGCGCCGCTGGCCAAGCTGCGCGGGCGCTACCGGTACCATCTGCTGCTCAAGGGGCGCTCCATCGAGGATCTGCGGGCCGCGCTGCTGGAGGCGCTGGACGCCCTCGGCGCCGACGCGGCGGCCGTCACGGTTGACGTCGATCCACTGGACATGATGTGAGCGGGCCGGTCGCGCCCGCCGTAAGGAAGACGGGACATGGCAGTCCGACGAATTGTCTACTGCGGCGACCCGACGCTGCGCCGCAAGGCCCGGCGGTTGCGAAACATCGACGAGGACGTCATCCAACTGCTCGACGATCTGCGCGACACCATGCGGCACGCGAGCGGCCTGGGGCTGGCGGCGGCGCAGATCGGCGTGCCGGTGGCGGCCGTGACCGTGATGCGCGATCCCGAGTCCGAGCGCGTGCTCGAACTCATCAACCCCCGCATCATCGAGTCGGAGGGCGAGCAAGAGGGCACCGAGGCATGCCTGAGCCTGCCGACGCTACGCGGGATGGTCATCCGGCCGGCGCGGGTCGTCGTGGCCGCCGTGGACCCGAGCGGGAATCCTACCACTCTTGAGGGCGAGGGCCTGATGGCCCGCTGCCTGTCGCATGAGCTGGACCACCTCGAGGGCCGGCTGTTCATCGACCTGGTAGAGCCTGACTCGCTCGTCTGGCTGCGTCCCGATGAGAGCGAGGAGTCGGGCTACCGCACGGAGCCGACCACGGTCGAGGAGGCGCTGGAGGCGTTCGACCGCCTGCGCGCCCGCCGGGGGAGTTGAGGCCGGAATGCGCATCGCGTTCTTCGGCACCCCGCCGCCGTCGGTGCCCTACCTGCGGGCGCTGCTGGACGCCGGGCACGAGGTGGTCGCGGTGGTCACGCAGCCCGACCGCCCGGCCGGGCGTGGCCGCGCTCCGACGCCCAGCCCGGTGCGCATGGTCGCCGAGGAGCTGGGCCTGCCTGTGCTGACGCCCGAGTCGGCCGCAAGTGAGGCCTTCATCACGGCGCTGGACGCGCGCCGCCCGCAGCTTGGGGTGGTGGTCGCCTACGGCCAGATCCTGCGGCGCACGCTGCTGGAGCTGACGCCCGCGGGCTTCATCAACGTGCACTACTCGCTGCTGCCAGAGCTGCGCGGCGCGGCGCCGGTCTACGGCGCCCTGCGCCGGGGCCTGACGACCACCGGCGTGACCATCCAGCACATGGCGCTCGAGCTGGACGCCGGCGACATCATCCTCCAACGCGAGCTGGAGATCGCCGAGGATGACAACCGGGGCACGCTGACCGACCGGCTCACCGCGATCGGCGTTCCGTTACTTGTCGAAGCAGTGACGCTGATCGAGGCGGGCGAGGCCCCGCGCACGCCCCAGGACGAGGCCGCGGCCACCTACGTGGGGCGCGTGACGACCGACGACTGCCGCATCGACTGGGCCGCGCCGGCCGAGGAGGTGCGGCGCCTGGTGCGCGCGTGCACGCCGTGGCCGGGCGCCTGGTGCCGACTGGGGGGGCGGCGGGTCAAGGTGCAGGCTGTAGAAATCGGACAAAAAATGTTAAGCGAGGAAGGGAGCCCGGGCGAGATCGTCGAAATGTCCCACGGAGCGGGGCCGCTTGTGCGCGTTGGCGACGGGGCGGTGGAGGTTGTGCGTCTGCAGCCCGAGGGTCGGCGGCCGATGAGCGGGGCGGAGTTCCTGCGCGGGGCGAGGCTTGCCATCGGCGACCGCTTCGGATAGACTGACACCGTCGAGGGGCCGCGCCGCGCCAGCGCCGTTGTCTACGGCGGGCACGCCGGCATCAGCTTGGAGGACGCGACCTGATGGGTGCGGGCAGCGAAGTGCTCGAGCAGGCCCATGAGCACCGGATCAACGGGGAGTACGACGAGGCGATCGAGCTGTACCGGCAGGTCCTCGCGGAGGATCCCGATTCGGCGGAGGCCATGTGGGGGCTGGGCCTGTCGCTGATGAACATAGGCGAGTTCGACGAGGCGCTCGAGACGATCGTGCAGGCCTGCGAGGCCGAGCCCGACAACCAGCTCTATCTGCTCGACGCGGGCAAGCACTACACGATGCTGGGCATGTACGATGAGGCGAAGCCCTTCTTTGAGCGCGTCGTCGAGCTTGACGCCGACTCCAAGCATGGCGTCGAGGCGCAGAAGCAGCTCTCGTACTACGACTGACGGGGAGGACACGAGGAGCCGGGTCCGGGGCGCCGTTGCGGCCCGCGGGTCCGGCTTTGCGCGATGATTACCGTCACCTTCAAGCCGGGGGGGGAGAGCGGTCGGGTCGAGCCCGGGCAGACCGTGCTCGAGGTCGCTCATGAGCTTGATGTGCCTATCACCGCCCCCTGCGGCGGCCGCGGTCGCTGCGGTCGCTGCCGCGTCATCGTAGCCAACGGCTGCGAGGAACCCACCCAGGCTGAGCGCGACCTGCTCACCGGCGAGGAACTGCGCAACGGCTTCCGCCTGGCCTGCGAGGCCGTGCTGATGGGCGATGCCCAGATCATCGTGCCCTCCGATTCCCGGACCGTCGGGGGCAAGATCCTCTCGGAGGACACCTGGCGCCATCTCGAGCTGTCGCCTAATGTGACGAGCCGGTGCCTGGAGCTGCCTGAGCCCTCGCTGGCCGACCAGCGCAGCGACGCCGAGCGCGTGGCCGATGGCCTGGGTGTGCCCGTCGCCGACCTGCACATTGATCACGCCGCGCTGGCCGAGATGCCCGGGGTGCTGCGCGCCAACAAGTTCGCTGTCACCGCCGTGATGGTCGGCGACACGCTCGCGGCGGTCCGCGCACCCCACACTGAGCCGTGCTGCCTGGGCGCGGCGGTGGACATCGGCACCACTACGGTGGTCGCGTACCTCGTTGATCTGCGCAGCGGCGAGCGCCTCGCCACCGCCTCTGACCTCAACCCGCAGGCGCGCCATGGTCACGACCTGATCTCACGCATCGAGTACGTCGAGAGCACGACCACCGGCCTCGATGACATGCGCCGCCTGATCGTGGACCTCATCAACCGTCTGCTGGGTGAAGCGGTCGCTCAGGTGGATGCGCGCCGCCGCGATATCTACGAACTCACGGTGGTCGGTAACACCTGCATGCACCACCTCTTCCTCGGCCTTGACCCGCGCAACCTCGCGCGCGCGCCGTACATCCCGGTCACCACCCAGCCCATGGTGCTCTCGGCCGAGGAGGCCGGGCTTGCCATCAACCGGGCGGGCAGCGTATACTGCCTCCCGGTCATCGCCGGCTTCGTGGGCGCCGACACCGTGGGCGTGCTGCTGGTATCGCGCATGACCGAGCGCGAGAGGCCGACCCTCGCCATCGACATCGGCACCAACGGCGAGGTCATGCTGTGGTCGGGCGAGCGGCTGCTGGTCGCCTCCTGTGCCGCCGGCCCCGCTTTCGAGGGGGGCGAGATCAGCAACGGCGTGCGCGCGGCCAACGGCGCCATCGAGCGCGTCTGGCTGCGCAACGGCACCATCGGCTACGCCACCATCGGCGGCGTCCGACCCAACGGCATCTGCGGCTCAGGCATCTTCGACATTGTCGCCGCGCTGCTCGATTCGGGCGCGGCCGACAGCGGCGGCCGCCTGGCCGACGCCAGCGCTGCTGAGAAGCTGGCCGAGGGCATCGCCTCGCGCCTGCGCGGGGAGGGCTCGACCCGCGAGTTCGTGGTCGCCCCCGGCGGTGACAACGGCAGCGGCGAGATCGTCTTCACGCAAAAAGATGTGCGCGAAGTGCAGCTCGCGAAAGGTGCCGTGCGGGCCGCGGTCGAACTACTGTGCGCGGAGGCCGGGATCGGGACCGATGAGATCGACGAGATTCTGCTCGCCGGCGCCTTCGGCAATTACATCGACCGGCGCAGCGCGTTGCGCATGGGTCTGCTGCCCGACCTGCCGCCTGAGCGTATTCAGGGCGTCGGCAACGCCGCCGGGGCCGGGGCGCTGGCCGCGCTGGTCTCGACCGCCCAGCGGCGCTACGCCGCGGAGCTGGCCCGCCGCGCCGAGCACATCGAGCTGATGGCCAACCCGCGCTTCCAGATGGCGTTCGCCGACAGCATGATCTTCCCGGACTGACCTGATCAAGGCGTCAACACGCGCCCACGTGGGCGCGTTTGGGGTAACGGACGGTCGCAAACCGAACGGGAGGTTACACCACATGGCGGACCTGCAGGCTCTGGCAGAGGCTGTCATCAATGGCCAGAAGGAGGAGGCCGAAAGGCTGACCCAGGAGGCCATCGACGAGGGAATGCGGCCCGGCACGATCATCAACGACGGGCTGATCGCCGGCATGAGCGTGGTCGGCGAGAAGTTCAAGAACAACGAGTTCTACGTCCCTGAGGTGCTCATCGCGGCGCGCGCGATGCAGTCCGCCATGGCCAAGGTCAAGCCGCTGCTGACTGAGGGCGAGGTGGAGGCCAAGGGCACGGTCGCCATCGGCACGGTGAAGGGCGATCTGCACGACATCGGTAAGAACCTGGTGGCCATGATGCTCGAGGGCGGCGGCTTCGATATCATCGACCTCGAGGTGGATGTGGCCCCCGAGCAGTTCGTGGCGGCCGTCAGCGACCAGGGGGCCAACGTGGTCGCGCTGTCGGCGCTGCTGACCACTACCATGCCGTCGATGAAGGACACCATCGATGCGCTCACCGAGGCCGGCCTGCGCGACCGGTGCAAGGTCATCATCGGCGGGGCGCCGGTAACACAGAGCTACGCCGACGAGATCGGCGCGGACGGCTACGCGCCCGACGCCGCCTCGGCGGTGGACAAGGTCAACGAGCTGCTCGCCTGACCGGCGGCGAACC
This sequence comes from Candidatus Zipacnadia bacterium, assembly GCA_029820295.1. Classification (GTDB taxonomy): domain Bacteria; phylum Armatimonadota; class Zipacnadia; order Zipacnadales; family UBA5352; genus JALGVA01. The sequence continues at coordinate 53,411 of JALGVA010000033.1, read as the reverse complement.
TCGGGGCGCACTCGCGCAGGAGCCATCGCCGCCCGTGCCGCGCGCTCGGGGGGGGCGGAGATGGCTTCTGCGCTGTCGCATGTCCGGCATCCGTCCGTACCAGGGGAGTGGATGCGACGTGCCCATCCGCGCGATCCTGCTGCTGCTTACTGCCATCTCGCTGGGCGCCGGCGGGCAGATCTGCCTGAAGATCGGCGTGAACGCCGTCAACCAGGGCGGCGCCGCATCGCCGCTCACCATCCTGCGGGGTATCTTCACTCCCTACGTGCTCGCCGGCTTCTGTCTTTACGGGCTGAGTTCGCTGCTCTACCTGATCGCGCTCTCGCGACTTGATCTGAGCTACGCCTATCCCTTCGTCGCGCTCAGCTTCGTCCTGGTGACCGTGCTGTCGTGGCGCATCCTCGACGAGACGCTGCCGCTGCTGCGCGTGGTCGGGCTGGTGCTGATCCTCGGCGGCGTCCTGACCGTCGCGGCCAGCTATCGCGCCGAGGCCGGCCAGGCCGTCGCGGCCGAACCGCCGATCGAGCAGGCCCGGTAGCCGCACGCGCCCCGCGCTTTGTCCCGGCAGGACTCTTGCCGTATAATGGCGGCCATGTGGAGCAAGGTGGCGTCGCGCCGAGGCCGGCTCATTCCGCTCGCGGGGCTTGCCCTGCTCTCGGCCGCGTTCTGGGGCGACTGCCTGGTCGGCCCGAACGCGCCCCTCGCCGCCGGTTCGCAGGCGCAGATGGAGCCGTGGCGCTCCGAGCTGGACCTCCCCGACTGTGACGCGGCCTGGTACCCGCTGCTGTGGGACGGCGTGGCACAGTTCTACCCCTGGCGCGTCTTCGCCGCGCGGGAGCTGCGCGCCGGCCGCCTGGCGCTGTGGAATCCCCACCAGTTCTGCGGCTATCCGCTGGTCGGCAACGGCCAGTCGGCCCTCTTCTACCCGCCCAACTGGCTGCTGGCGCTGGTCGATGTGCGCTGGGGGATAGGCCTGCTCGCCGCACTGCACTCGTCCCTGGCGGCGGCGCTCACCTGGCTGTTCGCGCGGCGCGTCGGCATCGGCCCGCTCGCCGCGGCCTTCGCCGGGATCGCCTTCGCCTGGGGGGGGTTCATGGTCGGGTGGGCGGAGCTGCCCACCCTGGTCAACGTTGCGACCTGGCTGCCGGGCGTGCTGCTGGGCATCGCTCTCATCTTCGAGCGCAGCCGCTGGGGTGTGCCAGTGCTGGGCGGCTCGCTCGCGCTGACGCTGCTCGCCGGGCATTTCCAGATCGCCATCTACGTCTGGCTCGCGGCCGTCGCCTATGCCGGTCTTCGTGCGCTGTGGGAGGCAGTCAACCATCGCACCTGGCATCCGCTGTCGCTGGCGACCGGCTTCGCGCTGGCGCTGCTCATCGGGGCTCCGCAGGTGCTGCCGAGCCTCGAGCTGGTCGGTGACTCGCCGCGCGGGATCGGCAGGCCGACTGAGGAGGGCTTCGAGTTCCACCGCGCCCGCGCGCTGCAGCCCGAGGAGCTGGTCGCGCTCGTGCGGCCCAACATCTTCGGCACGCCCGCCCGCGGCGACCATGTGCTGACGCGCTACGGCATCCCCTACGCGGAGCACTGCGGCTTCGTCGGCATCAGCACAGTGCTGCTGGCGCTGGTCGGGATCGGGCTGGCGCGCACGCGGCATTTCGCGGTCTTCCTGATCGCCGCGGCCGCCGCGCTCAACGTCGCCATGTGTGGGCCGCTGGCGCAGGCCATGTACTTCGGCATCCCCAAGATCGGCCTGGCAGGGAGCTTCACGCGGGCGCTGTGCATCTACACCTTCGCGATGGCGCTGGCGGGCGCCGCCGGACTCGACGCGCTCCTGCGGCGGCTGCGCTCCCGCACGGATGAGCCGGGACGCGGCGGCCTGCGCCCGGCGGCCATCATCGGCGCTCTGGCGCTGCTGGTCCTGGGCTACGAGCTGCTGCCGTGGGCCCACCACTATCTGCCCCGCACCCGGCGTGAGCACGTCTACCCGATGACGCCGAGCATTGAACGCCTGACGCAGGCGCCCGGACGCGTGCTGGCGCTGACTCCTCGAAGCTCCTGGCGACTGACCGGCACTCCGCCGGCGCTGCTGCCGCCAAACTCCGCGACCGTCTACGGCTACGACAGCGTCTCCGGCTACGATTCGCTCTATCCGCAGGATTACCGCGTGTTCGCCTACCGGGCGGAGGGCGGCGAGCCATCGCCGGCGGTCAACGGGAACATGCTGCTGCTCGAGAACGCAGACTCGGCGCTTTACGCGGTCGCCGGGCTTACGGCTGTGGCCGCGATGCCCTACGATGAACCCGGGCGTGGCGTCGTGGTCACCACGATGAACGAGGCCCTGCCGCGCGCCTTCGTCGCCCCCGACGGTCACGAGTGGGCGCTGCCGATCCTGCAGGCGTTGCTTCCCCGCGCGGCGCCCCTTGCGCGAGAGGACATCGGGCCGGTGAAGCCGGCGCAGATGCGGCGCGTCAACCCGTCCGTGATCGCGGTCTCGGGGCTGGACGCCGAGGGGCGAGCGCCCCGGCTGGTCGTCTCGGAAACCTTCTACCCCGGCTGGCGCGCTTATGTCGATGGCGAGGAGCGCAGCGTCGTAGCGGTCGCCCGGACCTTCTGCGGCGTGCCGCTGGGACCCCATGACCGCGAGGTGCGCCTCGTCTTCGAGCCGCTCAGTGTGCGCGTCGGGCTCTTCCTGGGCCTGGCCGGCCTGGGCGCGCTCGCGGGGCTCATCGTTTTCCGGCGCGAGAGCATCCCATGCATCTGACTGCTCCCAACCATCAGACGGACGCCCCGCTGGTGACCCGGCGCGAGATCGCGCCGGTGCTGCTGTGGGCGCTGGTGATCGTGGGCCTTACCGCGCTGCCGTACGTGTGGGCGGTGCAGCGCGCTCCGGTGGAGATGCAGTTCGAGGGCTTCATCTGGGGAGTGGACGAGGGCAACGTCTATCTTGCGTGGATGCGCCAGGCGGCCGAGGGCCGTGTGCTACTGCGCAATCAGTACACGACCCTTCCGCAGACCCCGCGCTTCTTCAACGTCTTCCTGCTCGCGCTCGGGCGGATCACCGCCCTGACCGGCCAGCCTCCGGCGGTCATCTTCCACGCCGCACGCCTGGTCGGTGGGGTGGTGCTGCTCGTGAGCATCTACCTGCTGACGGCATTCGTGACGCGCTCGGTGGCGGCGCGCTGGGGGACGCTGTGTCTGGCATCGCTGGGCTCGGGGCTGGGATGGCTGGCGGCGATGTGGGCGCAGTCGCGACCGGATTACCTGCCCCCGCCGCTCACACCGCCGGACTACGCTCCGCCGCCGCCGCACGCGTGGCAGGTCATGCCCGAGGCGGTGACCTTCCTGTCGCTGCTGCTCAACCCGCTGTTCGTCTGGTCGATGGCGCTCATGTGTCTGGTGCTGCTCGCCGCGGCGGTGACCATCGAGCGGCGGAGCCTGGGGTGGGCGGCGCTGACCGGCGTGGTGCTGCTGGTCATCGGCAATGTGCACACCTACGACGTCTTCGTACTCGACGCCGCGATCGGCGTCTACTTCCTGCTGATGGTGCGGATGGGTCGGGCGGAGTTGCGGCGCGCGGCGCTGCAGTTCGCCCTCATGTTCGCCATCGCGCTGCCCGCGCCGGTCTGGGCGTGGTGGACCGCGCGCGTCGATCAATCCTATCTGCAGAAAATCCTCACCAAGACGCTGTCACCGCCGCCGCTCGACCTGGCGATGGGCTACGGGCTGGTGCTGCTGCTGGCGGTTACCGGTGTGGTCTACGCCGTCCGCCATCGGCGCGAGCGGCCCCGTCTGCTGCTGCCGCTGTGCTGGGCGGGGGTGAACCTGCCGCTGCTCTATCTGCCCGTGAGCTTCCAGCGCAAGCTGGCCGAGGGCCTGCACATCCCGCTGTGCATGCTGGCGGCTCTGGGGCTGGTGATGGTCATCGCACAACGGCTCGCCGCACCGCCGCGTGAGACCGAACCCGAACCGGGCGTGCTGCCCGCGGGGGAGCGCCGGCGGGCCGCGGCCCGCGTGGCCGGGCCGGCACCCGGTCGCGTCGCGCTGCTGATCGCGGCGGCGGTTGTCCTGACCATGCCCTCGAACGCGCTCTTCGTCGCCGGCTGTATGGACAACGTCGAGAGCAACAATCGCGCGCTGCTGGGCGTGCTGCAGCCCCCCATCTACCTGAGTTTCGACGAGGTGCGCGCGCTGGACTACCTGGGCGCGCACGCGGTCGAGGATGACATCGTCCTGTGTTCGTCGCTGACCGGCAGCTACGTCCCCACCCGCGCCCCCTGCCTGGTCTTCGCGGGGCATTGGGCGGAGACGCTGCACTTCGCCGATGCGGTGGCGTTCGTCGCGAAGTTCCTCACCCCCGGCCGCAACGCCCGTGTCCTCTCCGGCGCGCTCGAGGCCGTCGGCGCGACGTGGGTGATCTACGGGCCGCAGGAGGCGCTCATCGCCACCGGCATGATGCGCGAGCCGCCCGAGGATCCCGCGGGGCAGTTCCGCGAGGCCACGAGAGGCGTGCTACGCCCGGTCTTTACAAGCGGCGAGGTCACCGTCTATGATGTGATTTCCCAGCCGATCTTCCTGGATGACCCGGCTGCGGCGGGCGCAACTGACCTCCCCGTGCCCGCGGCGCCTCCGGAATGAGTGAGAACGTGCCCGAGAACGACGCCTGCGCAATCGGCCTGTCCATCGTCATCCCGGCCTACAACGAGCGCGCCTGCCTGCGTGGCGCGGTGCTCGCCGCGCTGAGCTATCTTGACGACCGCGACCTCGACGGCGAGGTCATCGTGGTCAACGATGGCAGCACGGACGGCACCGGTGAGATCGCCGATGCGCTCGCGGCCGAGCATGAGCGCGTGCGCGCCGAGGACCACGAGCGCAATCGCGGCAAGGGTCACGCCGTGCGCCACGGCGTGCGGCACGCGCGCGGCGACGTCATCGTCTTCCTCGATGCCGACCTGGCAACGCCCGTGGGTGAGATCGACAAGGTGCTGCCGGCCATCGAGGCCGGGGCGCAGATGGTCGTGGGCACGCGCCAGCACCCGGACGCTGAGATCGAGCACGCCCAGCCGCCGCTGCGCCGGTTCATGGGCGGCGCCTTCCGCTCGCTGGCGCGGACGATGCTGGGGCTGCGGGCCAGCGACATCACCTGCGGCTTCAAGGCCTTCACGCGCGACACAGCGCATCGCGTCTTCGCGCTGGCGACGATCGATGGCTGGGCCTTCGACGCCGAGCTGCTGTTGATCGCGCAGCGCCTGGGGCTGCGCGTCGTGGAGGTGCCGGTGCGCTGGGCCGATCGGCGCGACAGCCGCGTGCGCCCGCTGCGCAACGCCCTGGAGTCATGGCGGCAACTTCGGCTGATCCGCCGCAGAATGCGGGAGGGAGCGTATGAGCCGGGTGGCGCGGACCACCAGGCCTGACCTGGCGGCGCTCGCCTTCGTCTGGGCGGTGGCCCTCGTGGTCACGTGGCAGACCACCCTCGGCGACCGCGCGCTGCTCCCCACCGACCTTTACCTGCGCATGCAGCCGTGGCGCGCGCACGCCCATGAGTTCGCCGCGGCCGAGCGCATGAGCCCCCCCATCCTCGACGCCGTGCAGCAGTTCTACCCGTGGCGCCTGTACGCGGCGCGCGAGGTGCGCAGGGGCGTCGTGCCCCTGTGGACCACGCAGATGCTCTCCGGCGCGCCCTTTGTGGGCAACAACCAGTCGGCGGTCTTCTACCCGGAGACCTGGCTGCATTACGTCATCCGCCCTCTCAAGGCCCTCGGCTGGGCCACGCTCATGTTCCTGATCATCGCCGGCTCGAGCATGTACGGCTTCCTGCGCGTGATCAGCCTGCGTCCGCTGCCTTCGGCCATCGGTGGCGTGAGCTTCATGCTCAGCGGCTACTTCGTCGGCTGGCTGACCTTCCCGAGCTTCCGCTCGGTGGGTGCGTGGCTGCCCCTGATGCTGCTGGGCTTCGAGCAGGCGGTGCGCACGCGCCGCGCCTCCTGGCTGGGCCTGACCGCGCTGGGCACCGGCATGCAGTTCCTCGCGGGCAACCTGCACATCTCCATCTACGTGCTCATGGGCTTTGCGCTCTACGCGACCGCGCGCCTGGTCGGCCTGGCTCTCGATCACGCGGTCGGGCGGCGTATCGCAGGCCTGGCTGCGCTGGCGCTGGCGGCGCTGGTGGTCGGCGGGCTCCTGGCGGGCTGCCAGCTCGGACCGTCGCTCGAGTTCGCACGCCTGAACTACCGCACCGAGGGCCTGAGCTACACCGATCAGGTCGCCCACGCGCTCGCCCCCCCGCAACTGCTGCTGGGCATCATGCCTGACATCTTCGGCAATCCCGCCGACGCCAACCACTGGGGCGCGGACCTGAACATGTGGTGGGGGAGAGCCTACCGCACATACACGGAGAGCGCCTGGTACTTCGGTGTGGCGCCGCTGCTGCTCGGGATCGCGGGCCTGGGCCTGCATCCGCGCCGACAGGCTTGGTTCTGGCTGGGAATGTTGCTGCTCGCGCTGGCGCTGGCCTTCGGCACGTCGCTCAACGTCATCCTCTACTATCTTGTTCCCGGCTATCAGCAACTCAGTGGCATCGGGCGCGTGGTCGTGCTGGCATGCACCGCCGGCGCGGTGCTGGGGGCGCTGGGCCTCGACGCGATCATGCGCGCCGTTGCGGGGGGGCGCGATCCCACGCGCGCGGTGTCCATCACCGGAAGCGTGCTGCTGCTCGGCGGCGTCATCGGCGGCATCGCGACGTGGGTGTTCACCGGCGCGCTCGAAGAGAGTCTGCCGGGCATCGGCGCGTACACCATGGCGCAGATCGGCCGCTTCGTGGGGCTGCTGGTGGCGGCCTGGGCGCTCATCGCGTGGGGTGCGCGATCTCGCGGTCGCTGGGCCTGGTGGGCGCTGGCGCTGCTGGTGGCGCTGGACATGGGCGTGTTCATGCAGAAGTTCACGCCCGAGGGCCGCACTGAGTACCTCGGTATTGAGCCCGAACTCGTCGCGGCGATCCGTCCGGCGGATCCCGACGCACGCATCGCGGGCATCGGCCCGGACTTCCTCGACCGCATCTGCCCGAACACGCACATGATCTTTGACCTGCAATCGGCGCAGGGCTCGGAGTCCCTGATCTTCGCCCCGTATCACCGGCTGCTGACCGCCGCGCGCAGTGAGCGCTACGGCTTCGAGCAGGTCGATCCCGCGCACCCGCTGATGGACCTGATGGCGGTGCGCTGGCTGTCCAGCACGGTCCAGGTGGACGATCCGGGCTGGCGGCCGGCGGGCATGTACGAGACGCGCCTCTATGAGAACGAGCAGGCCGCCCCGCGTGCCTTCCTCGCGCACGAGGTCGTCTCCGAGCCCGACGCCGCCGCCGTGTTCGCGGCGGTTACCGCCGCGGACGCCGACCCCCTGGTGGTTCACCTTCCCGGGGCGGTGGCCGAGACGCCCCCGCACGACGTGGAGGTGCGCATCACCGACTCCTCCGCCAACTCCGTGCGCGTCGAGGGCGATATGCCAGCGGGCTCGTGGCTGGTGCTGGCCGACACCGCCTATCCGGGCTGGCAGGCCTTCGCCGACGGAGTCGAGCGACCTGTGCTGCGCGCGGACCTGGTGCGGCGGGCGGTCCGATTGCCCGAAGGCGCGCGCGCGGTGCGCTTCGTCTACCTGCCGGGCAGCTTCACCGCCGGTATGTTCGCGACGCTGGTAGCGCTGGCGGGCCTGAGCGCGCTGGGAGCGTGGGTCGTGGTGGGGAGGTCGAGGCGATGAGTCCGCGGGCGGCGCGCGCCATCGAGGCGGCCCTCGTGTTCGCGATCGTGCTCGTCGTGCTGGCGAGCACCGCGCACAGCTTCGGCCTCGGCTACGATGAGCCGGTCTACATGTCGCGCGCGCAGGAGGCCGGGGCGTGGCTGCGGCTGCTGATGCTGGACCCCGGGGCGGCGCTGGACGACGCGGGGGTGCGGCGCTTCTGGGATGCGCGCGGCGAGCAGCAGCCGGGTTTCCTGAAGCTGTGGGCCGCCCTGACCGCGCCGCTGGTCGATGGTCTGCTGCCGGTGCTGGCGGCGTTGCGCTTCGGCACCACGCTGCTTGTGGCGCTGTTGTGCGCGAGCATGTACCTGTTCGTGGCGCACGCGTGGGGCCGGGCGGAGGCGGTGGCGGCGGTGGGGGCACTGCTCACCATGCCGCGCACCTTCACACACGCCCACCTCTTCGCGCTGGACGCGCCGGTGATGGCGCTGACCTTCATCGCCCTGCACGGCTTCTTCCTGTGCGCGCGCGACCGGAGCTGGTGGTGGGCAGCCGCGGGTGCGGCCGTCTGGGGGCTGGCGCTGAGTACCAAGGTCAACGCGCTCTTCGTGCCACTCATCGTGATCCCGTGGCTGGTCCTGTGCGCGCGCGACGCACTGCTGCCCGTGCTGGTATGCGGCGCGAGTATCGGCCCGCTGTGCTTCCTCGCAAGCTGGCCCTGGCTCTGGCACGACACCATCGCGCGGCTGGGCGCCTACCTGCACTTCCACGCGCAGCACTGGCAGATCGACGTCACCTACTTCGGCACGAAGTACCGCACCGCGCCCTGGCACTACCCGGCGGTGATGACTCTCGTCACCACGCCCGCACTCACGCTGGTCGAGGCCGTCGTCGGCGCCGTGCGCATCATGCGCGCGCGCGCGCGCTGCCCGGCCGTCAATGGCTGGCGCGCGCGCTGGGCCGACCCGAACTGGCGGCGGCGTGCGGCGGCGGCGCTGCTGGGCTGGGCGCTGCTGGTGAACTTCGCGCTCAACTCCCTGCCCGCCACGCCCAAGTACACGGGCGTACGGCTCTTCCAGCCGGTCTTCCCGCTGCTCGCGATCGTCGCCGGCCTGGGCATCGCGTGGGTGGGGCGCGGGGTCTTCGCGCGCGTGCAGTCAGCGCTCGGCGAGAGTTCCGCGTCGCTGCCGAAGATCGCCCTGGCCAGCGTGCTGGCGCTGGCGCTGCTGCCGCAGGCGCGCGCGGTGCTGGCCTTTCACCCCTATGAGCTGAGCTACTACAACGAGCTGATCGGCGGTCTGCCCGGCGCCGAGCGCGCCGGGATGGAGGTCACCCACTGGGGCGAGACCTATCTGTGGGCCGCGGGATGGCTTAACCGCAACGCGCCGCAGAACGCGCTGGCGTGGATCGAGCCGCCCGGCGTCGAGTCGATGATGGGCGTCTACCGCCACCTGGGGATCCTGCGCGCGGACATCCGCACGACCGCCGGTCCGTTTGTCCCGGCGGAGGCCGATTACGCGGTCTTCCAGAATAAGGTCACTGAGTTTACGGACGTATCGCGCGAGCTGCTGCGCACGCACTCGCCGACGGCGGTCCTGCGCCAGGACGGCGTGCCGCTGCTGTTCATCTTCGACGTGTCGGCCGAGGGCGAGATCAGGTGATGGCGTCATGATTCCGCTGCCGCACGATGTCTCCGTGCTGATCCTCGACTGCGACGGCGTGCTCACTGATGGCGGCATGTACTTCAACGCGGACGGGCAGGCGCTCAAGCGCTTCAACGTGAAGGACGGCCTCGGGCTCACGCGCCTGGCCGATCTCGGCTTCCCGACCGCGGTGGTCAGCGGCGATCGCTCGGCCATCACCGCCGCGCGCTGCGAGGCGCTGCGTATCACCCACGTGGTGCTGGGGCGCATGGACAAGCAGTCGGCACTCAACGAGCTGTTCGCCAGCACGGGTCTGTCCGCCGAGTGCGCGGTCTACATGGGCGATGACATCACCGACATCCCGGCGATGCGCATGGTCGGGCTGTCCGTGGCGGTGGCGGACGCCGCGGACGAGGTGCTGAAGGTCGCCGATTGGGTGACGCAGCGGCCGGGAGGGCACGGGGCGGTGCGCGAGGTGTGCGACGCCATCATCGACCAGCTTGAGCGCGACGGCCGCACGGACGGGGCCTGACGCCCCGAAGAGAGATATGGACCTGTCGATCGTGATCGTGTCGTACAACTGCCGCGATCTGCTGGCGGGCTGCCTGCGCAGCATCGAGGGCGCCACCGGCGCGCTCGCGGTCGAGGTCATCGTGGTTGACAATGGCTCGGCCGACGACACCATCGAGATGCTGACCGCGGACTTCCCGCACGTCATCGCCATGGCGAGCGAGGAGAACCTGGGCTTCGCGGGCGGCATCAACCTGGGCATGGCCGCGGCGACCGGCGATGTGTTGCTGATGCTCAACCCGGACACGCTGGTGCACGTCGGTGCGCTCGAGCACATGGTCGGCTTCCTGCGCGAGCGCCCCGAGGCCGGCGCAGTGGGCCCGCGCATCGAGGGGGAGGACGGCCGCCTGCAGTATACCTGCCACGTCTTCCCGTCGGCGTGGCTGACGTTCATCGCCCAGCTCGGTCTGCACCGCCTCGCGCCCAACACGCGCACCTTCGGCGCCTATGACATGTCGTGGTGGGCGCACGACCAGCCGCGGCGTGTGGACTGGTTGTCCGGGGCCTGCCTGGCCACCCGCCGCGAGGTGTGGGAGCGCGTCGGGCCGCTGGACGAGGGCTACTTCATGTACTCCGAAGATGTGGACTGGTGCTTCCGGCTGTCGCGCGCTGGATATGAGCGTTGGTACCTGCCGGGCGCGCGCGTGACCCACCTCGAGGCCGGAAGCTGGGGTGGGGCCTCGCGGGAACGCATCCTCAACTCACATCGCGCCACCTTCCGGTTCTTCCGCAATAACTCCGGGCGCGCGTCCGAGGTGCTGGTGCGCCTGCTGGTGGCCGTCGGCGGGCTGATCCGCGGCAGCTTCTGGACGATCTTCGGCCCGCTCATCGGCGACCGTCCCGAGCTGATCACCGACGCCGGCACGCACTTCCGCGTGGTCGAGCTGGCCACCAACTTCAGCGACATCGACGTACGTCACCCCTCCGGGCAGAGCTGATCATGCGCATCGCCCAGCTCACATACAGCTACCTGCCGATCACCGGCGGCGCCGACGCCTACGCCGAGCAGCTCCGGCGCGTGCTGGTGGCGGCGGGGCATGAGTGCATCATCTACCAGCGCCATGTGGCCCGCGACGATCCGCGCATCGTGCGCCTGCCGCACGTGCCCTGGCCGCTGTCGGCAAAGGAGTTCTGGGTGCTGCCCTGGCTGCTTCGCCTGCGCCGGCACGAGCTGATGCGCCGCGATGTGTTGATCGGCCACTACCCGCAGTACTGCCGCCCGGCGGCCTGGCATCCGCGCGTGGTCGGCCTCTCGCACGGCGTGACCTGGGACGATGCGCCGGGGACGCCGGCCTCGGAACACAAGAAGCGCTGGGCGCGCTGGGCATTCGAGCACTGCGCCCGCTACGTCGCAAACGACACCTTCTTCCTGCGCGAGATGGGGCTCGATGTAGCCGCCGGCATCGAGGGCTTCGTCGAGGTCACGCCCGGTAAGTGGTACGTGCCCAACTGCGTCGATGAGCGGGTCTTCTACCCGCGGGAGCAGATCGACCCGCGCGCCGAGGGCGCCTTCCTGGTACCGCGCAACATCTACCTTAACCGCGGCGTGCACCTGGCGGTCGCGGCCTTCGGGCGCATCGCCGACGAGTTGCCTCAGGCGCGCATGGTGATCGCCGGCGCACTGTCGCAGCCCGCGGCGGTCGAGCAGGTGCGGCTGGCCGTGGCGCGCTTCGGCGTCGGCGATCGCGTGGAGATGATCGGCTCGGTCCCGTGGGAGGAGATGCCGCCGCTGTACTCGGCCGCGCGCGTCACCGTCATTCCGTCGCTATGCGGCGAGGGCACGTCGCTGGCGGCGCTGGAGAGCATGGCCTGCGGCACACCGGTCGTGGCCACTGATGCCGGCGGACTGCGTGATGTGCCGGCGTTGCACGCGCCGGTGTCGGCGCCGGAGCTGGGCGAGCGCATGCTGGAGGGGTGGCGCGACGCCGAAGCTCTGGCCAGGCAGCAGCGGCAGGCGGTGCTCACGAACCACAGCCGCGAGCGCTGGCAGGAGTGCTGGCTGCGGGTGATCGAGCAGTGGTGAGGACGCCCGAGCTGTCGATCTGCGTCGTCTCGTGGAACACGCGCGAGCTGCTCGACGCCTGCCTGCGCAGCATCGCGGAAGCGCCGGACGCGGTGACACGCGAGGTCATCGTGGTGGACAACGCCTCAGCCGATAGCACGGTCGAGATGGTGCGGCACAAGCATCCGGACGTGACCCTCGTCGTCAACGACGAGAACCGCGGCTACGCGGCCGCGAACAACCAGGCGATCGCGATCGCGCGTGGACGGCTGATCCTGCTGCTCAACCCGGACATCGTCGTGCACGCCGGGGCGCTCGATGCGCTGGTGGGCGTGCTGGATGAGCGGGTGCAGGCGGGGGCGGTGGCCCCGCGCCTGATCCTGCCGGACGGCTCGGTGCAGGCGAGCTGCCGTAGCTTTCCGACGCCCGACGTGGTGCTCTACGAGGCCCTGGGCCTGTGCCGCCTCTTCCCGCGCAGCCGCCGTTTCGGCAAGTACCGCATGACGTGGTGGGACTATGATGACGAGCGGCCGGTGGAGCAGCCGATGGCCTCGGCGTTCATGGTGCGACGCGAGGTGCTCGACCAGGTCGGCGGCATGGATGAGGACTTCCCGATCTTCTTCAATGATGTCGATCTGTGCAAGCGCATCCGTGAAGCCGGCTGGGAGATCTGGTTCACTCCGCACGCGTCCATGGACCACGTAGGTGGCGCGTCGACCTCGCAGGTGCGCCGGCGCATGCTCGTCGAGTCGCACCGCAGCTTCGTGCGCTTCTACCGCAAGCACTACCGCGGACGGCTGCCGTGGTGGCAGTACGCCGGCGCGCTGACGCTGCTGTGGCTGGGGCAACGCGTCCGCCTGCCGGCGCGTGATCTGTCGCGACTGCTGCGCGGGCGGCGGAAGCCGGGCAGGCCGTGACGTAACGGGTGCACAAAGAGCGCGTCGCACAGAGGGCGCAGGCAACGCGCGCGGAATACTGTCGTGACCGGCCGGGATCCGATGCGGCGGGACGGGGGGGCATTCGCCGAGAGGCAGGCGGTCGGCCCTGCGGGCAGCATCGTGCTGGGAGGCCACATCGTTGGGCAACAACGCACGCGCAGGCAACAGCGCCGGAGGCGTCGGCACGGTGTCGCGCCGGCCGCTCATGTACGCAGTCGTGGTGCTGTTGGGCCTGATTCTTCTGCTCACGATCACCGGCGCCTGGTTGGGCATTCGGCCGGTCGTCCTGATCGGCTTCCCGGTCGCCATCATCTCCGCCACCGCTCTGATCCTTGCCCTGCTGGTGCTGGCCGCGCCGAACGAGGAGGCACCGCAAGCCGGGGAACTGGCCGACCGACTGGCCCTGTCGTTCTGCCCGACGCTGGCCATCGATGCGAACACGGGGCGCGTAGTGATGGCCAACGCCGCCGCGCGCGAGTTATTCGGCCCGGCGCGGGTGGCCGTGGGCGCAGGCTTCTCGGAGCTGCTCACCTCAGGCGCGCCCCCCCGGTGCCGCGAGCTGATCACCGACGCCCTGCGCGACGGCCACGCGGACGCGAGCGCCTGCGCCGTGCACACGCGCGGGGGCGGTGTGCGCGTGGTACACATCAGGGCGCGACCCGTGAGAGATCCCGAGCGGCAGATAGTCGCCGTGGGCTTCGTCGCCAACGACGCCGGCCAGGCGGTGGCCGACTTCGCGGGCGTGCAGGAGCGGCTGATGTCGAATATCAGCCACGAACTGCGCACACCGTTGAACGTGATAATGGGCTTCTCCGAACTGCTGACCAGTGGTACGCTGGGGGAGCTGGCCGACAACCAGCTCGACGCCGCGCAGGAGATCCATATCGGCGGCGAGCGCATCCTGCGGCTCGTCACCGACATTCTGGACATCGGCCGGCCACAGAGCTACCACCTGCCGTCGGAGGAGCGTGTACTCGATCCGGCGGAGATGATCCGGCGCATTGAGAGGCTGCTGGTGGGCCAGGCGCGGCGCGAGGACGTGGACATCGTGGTGGACGTGCCGGAGCCGCTCCCGCCGATTCAGGTGCGCGAGCGGCCGTTCAAGCAGGTGCTCTACCACCTGATGCTGCACGGGCTCGATCGCAGCGGCCCCGGCGACACGGTCATGGTCAGCGCCTGGGCGGACGGCGTGCTCACCATCACGGTCACGGACTCTGGTCCGGCGCCCCCGGAGGGGGAGATCGCCGGCGAGGGCCTGCCGGAGCTGACTGCCGAGCAGGCCCGCGAGCAGCTCGCCCCGCCGATGCTGGGGCTGCCGCTGTGCGCCGCGCTGGCCGCGAGCTTCGGTGGCCGCATCGTGGCGCGCAGCGATGCCGAGGGAAGTCACTTCGCCCTTGAGATGCCAATCGGTCACGCGAGTCCGGGATGAGGCGCCGACTTCGCACATCACCTCGCGCCGCGGATACGCAGCGCCCGCACGGGGGTCGATCCGCACTATGCCGGCCCAGCGATGCGACTTCGCAGTGCCCTGCGCGATCCTGTCGCTGATGATCATCTGCGCCATGCCCACCACCGCGCAGCAGAACCTGGTGACCAACCCGGGCTTCGAGCTTGACGAGGACGGAGACGGCCTGCCCGACGGCTGGGACTTCGCCTGGGAGCGGACGCACAGCGGCGACACCGCCGACATGGACCGCCGCGAGCCCGACTGGGGCCCTGACGCCGAGGTGGTCCACGAGGGCGCGCGCTCGATTCGCACCGGCGTGACTCGCGCGCTCGACGATGGCGTGTGGACGCAGGACGCGATCGCCCTGCCCGAGGGCGTGCGCGTGCTGCGGCTGAGCGCGTGGCTGCGTGTGCGGGGTGCGGCGGGAGGCGCCGCGCACGTCGCGCTGGTCTACCTGGGCGCCGACGGGCAGTGGCTGGGCGCCGACTACGACGCCATCCTGGTGGCCGAGGACACCGACTGGCGGCGCTTCGTCGCGCTCTTCGAGCCGCCCAAGGACGCTGAGCGTCTGCGCCTGCGCCTGTGGACGAACTTCAACCGACGCGGGCCGGTGACCGCGTGGTACGATGACGTCAGCATCGAGCCGACCGACCTGGAGGAAGCGCCGCCCTTGACGCACATCGATCCCGCACCGATGCCCGCGCTCTCCGCGGGCGACCAGGCGCGCGGTTTCGTGCCTTTCGCGGCGAACTACCTCGACGTGGTGATGCCGGCGACGGTCCCCGCCGCCGAGCAGCTCGAGCCCACACTGCGCATCTTCGCCGTGCCCGGCGAGCGCGAGCCCATCAGCTTCGCGGTGCGCGCGCTTGCCGACCAGCAGGCGATGTCGGCCAGGATCACCGCCTTCGTGGGCGATGGCGTCGCGCTGCCCGAGGACGCGACACACGCGGGCGTGGTGCGCACGCTCATGCGCAAGATGCACCCGCGCACCGATGACATGCTGGAGCTGCCCGCCCTCATCGAGGACATGCACCCGGTGAACGTGCCGGCCGGCCGCTCGCAGTGGTACTGGTTCACCGTGCACGTCCCCGAGGACGCCGCCCCGGGGGGCTACCGATCGACCATCACGATCTCCGCGAGTGGCGGCGAGGCCACCATCCCGGTCGAGCTGGAGGTGCTGCCCATCACGCTGCTGCAACCCGAGGGCATCGCGTGGGGCATGTATGACTACCACGCGCGCACGTACTCCGATGACCCCGACGCGCTCGAGGCCAAGTTCCGCGACCAGGCCGAGCACGGCATGACCTCGGTGGGCATGTGCGGCAATCACGGCGCGGAGATGACGTTGGACGATGGCCGCGTCACGGTGCACTGGACCGGTGAGACCGACCTCGAGCGCGGCATGGCGGCCTACGTCGCCGCGGGGTTCCCCGAGCCGGTGCAGTGGCTCATGGGGCGCGACACCTCGCGCTTCGCCGAGCAGTTCGGCGCGATCGGCACGCCTGAGTACGCCGCCGCCTACGCCGGCGTGATCCGCGCGATCCTTGCCAGGGCCGAGGCCGAGGGCTGGCCGCAGATCATCTTCCAGCCGGTCGATGAGGCCTTCGAGCATCGCGACAGCTTCGAGCGCATGATGGCGGAGATGCGTATCCTCAAGGACCTGGGCGTCCGCGTCGAGGCCGACGGCATGAACGGCAACCCTGAGGGCCTCGACGAGGCGCTGGAGTTCATCGACGTGGCGAACTTCCACGATGGCCCCTTCCTGCGTCGCGGCACCTACGACGCGGTCGCCTGGGAGGACTTCCGCGCGCGCATGGACGCGGCCGGGAAGACCATCTGGTTCTACAACGTCGAGATCTCGTGCCACCGGCCCGAGAACGCGCGTTTCTCGCAGGGCTTCCATCTGTGGAACACCGGTGCGCGCGGGGCGTTTACGTGGTCGTATCAGTCGTACCTGCCCGACCCCTACGCGCCCAACGAGGACCGCAAGTTCGTGTTCATGCACCGCTTCCCGTCCATGGAGGGCGAGCCCGGCGGTCCGTCGATCGGCTTCGAGGCGCTGCGCGAGGGCATCGACGACTACCGCTACCTCGCCACCTGGGACGCGCTGTGCGAGCGCGCGCTGGCCGGAGGCACGGACGAGCAGCGGCGCATCGTGGCCGAGTCGCGGGCATGGCTGACGGACAAGCTCGCGGAGATCGACTACGCGCGGTGGCGCGGCCGGCCGACACAGGGCGAGTGGACCGGCGGCCTGCAGGTCACCGACGAGGGGCAGCAGGCGGTCGCCGGTCATCTGAAGGTGCCCGGCGTGTGGGACTTCGCCGACTACGACGACATCCGGCGGCATCTGGCCGACTGGATCATCGCCCTGCAGTAGGGTGCGTGGAGTGAGCCGATGACGTGGCTCAGCCCCCTCCATCTGGCCGCGGCGGCGGGCGTGGCTGTGCCGATCCTGATCCACCTCTTCGGCCGCCCGCGCCCTCGGCATGTGCGCTTCCCCTCGCTGCGCCTGCTGCGCGTCGCGCACCGTGAGCGGCACAGCTCGGTGCGCCTGCAGCGGCTGGTCTCGCTGCTCCTGCGCTGCCTCGCGCTGCTGCTGCTCGCCGCCGCGCTGGCCCTGCCGACGGCGCGAACCGGCTGGCTGGCGGCGCTGGGACGGCCGCTGGGCGCAACCGCGGTCCTCGTCGATGTCTCGGCCAGCATGCGCATACGAATGGCCGACCGGACTGGGATGGCGCGCGCCCGTGAGGCCGCGCGGGAGATCATGGCCGGACTCCCGTACGCCAGCCCCGTGGTGCTCGCCGGAGCAGGCGCATCGCTTCGGGCGGTCGCAGAAGGGCCGCTGTCCGCGGGGCAGGCAGCCGGGCTGACTGCGGGTCTGCGCGCCACGGACGAGCACGCCCGGCTTCGCGAGTGCCTCGCCTCGGCCCTCGGCGAACGGGCCGGCGGCGGGGGGAGCGCCGTGCTGATCACCGACGGGCAGGCCACCTCACTGGGCGCCTCGCCGGCAGCGCGGCTGCCCCGCGGTGCGGGCCTCATCGTGGTGGACGTGGGCGCGCCAGCCGGGGAGAACCTGGCGATCACGGACGCGTCCGTGCACGACCGGCCCGCTGTGCGCGGCCGGCCGCTGAGTGTCGATGCGCAAGTGCGCGCCTTCGGGAATGCGGGCGACCGCGTGCCGGTGACGCTCATGTACAACAAACGCGCGGAGGACGCGGCGACCGCGACGCTCCGGCCTGACGGTCTGCTGTCGGTGCGGCTGGGATTCACGCCGCGCACGGCGGGGGTGGTGGGCGCACAGGTGCGTATCCCGGAGGATGGCTTCGCGCTCGACGACCG
>JALGVA010000033.1:0-35722 GCA_029820295.1 Candidatus Zipacnadia bacterium | reverse complement strand
AGCGGCTGCGCGTCGTCGTGGTCGGCGATGAGGAGGGCACGCGCTTCATCCGCACTGCGCTCGATCCCTTCCCGCCGGGCGACGAGCGCTCGACCATCGAGGTCACGCGCGTCGATCCGGTCGCGCTGTCGGACGCGGACCTCGAGCGCGCCGACGCCATCGTGCTGGCCGAGTCCGCCGGCCTGAGCCCCGAGGCCCTCGCCGCCACGAGCGATGCCGCTCGGCGGGGCGTCGGCGTGCTCGTCTACGTCGGCCCGGATGCGCCCGAGGCCGGTGTGCTGGCGGCGCTGGGCCTCGGCGGCGTCGAGGTCGGCGACGCCGTCACGCATAGGGACGGCCTGGCGCTGGCGGAGTTCGCGAGCCGCCGCCCGCCGCTCGACGCCTTCGCTGAGTCGGGCGCAGGCGACCTCTCCGTGGCGCGCTTCACGACCACGTGCTCCGTGGCGGTGGAGGAGGCGTCCGCCACTGCGCTGGCGCGCTTCGATGATGGCGCTCCGGCGATGGTCGAGGCCTCGCTCGGGCGCGGCACGGTGCTGCTGCTGGCGACCGCGCCGGATGACGCGTGGACGGACCTCCCGCGCCTGCCGGTCTACGTGCCGCTCATGCACACGCTGGTGCACTACCTCGCGGCCGGCAGCAGCCCGACGACGCTCGACGCGTTCCCGGGGGAGATGGCCGCCGGGCGTCTGCCGCCCGATGCGGCCGCGCCTGAGGCGATCGGTCCGGACGGCGAGGCGGTTGCCGTCGAGCGTGTCGGCGATGCGTGGCGTTTCACGCCTGACCGCATCGGAACCTGGCGCGTCACGTCGGGCGAGGAGGACATCTGCGCCTTCGCAGTCAACCTCGATCCGGCGGAGTCGGACCTCACTCGCGTGGCCGACGCGGAGCTGCGCTCGACGCTGCAGCCGATGGATGTGACCGTGGTCGCCGCCGATGACCTGGGCCGTATGCGGGGGGCGCTGGCGCGACCGGTGGACATCTCCGCCCTCTTCGCGTTGCTCGCGCTGGTGACGCTGGCCGCCGACGCGGCGGTGGTGCATCGTGGCGCGGGGAGCGCAGGCCAGGACGGATGATGGCGATGAGTGAGCGCGCCCCCACAACCTATGTCTCGATCGACGCCGACGCGCTGGCGCACAACACGCGCCGGGTGCTGGCGCGCATCACCGGCGGCGCGCGCCTGATGGCGGTGGTCAAGGCGAACGCCTACGGCCACGGCCTCGTGCCCGCCGCGCGCGTCTTCCTGGATGCGGGCGCGAGCTGGCTGGGCGTCAGCTCGGTGGCGGAGGGCGTGGCCCTGCGCGAAGCGGGGGTCACCGCGCCCATGCTGGTCTTCATGCCGGCGGGGCCGGGTGAGTGCGCGGCGCTGGTCGAGCACGCGCTAACCGCGACGGTCGCGTGCACGCGCCATGTCACCTGGCTGCACGAGGCCGCGGAGACCGTCGGCAAGACCGCGCAGGGGCAGGTGTTCGTGGACACAGGCCTCTCGCGTATGCCCGCGGATGAGCGCGCTATCGACGTCATCGACGCGGCCACCGGTGTTGGCATCACCGTCACCGGCCTCTACGCGCACTACGGCCCGCCGGGCTCGGGCGCGCTGGCCGACGGCCTCGACCTCTTCCGCTCGGGCGTCTCAGCGCGCATGTTCGGGGCGCTCGCCGAGGACCTGCGCGTGGCCGCCGACCGGCGCGATCTGCTCGTGCACTGCGCCGCCAGCGCCCTGCTGCTCGACGAGCCGAAGACCCACCTCGACATGGTGCGCGTCGGCACGCTGCTCTACGGACAGTACCCGGCGCACGCGAAGGCGCGCGACCTCGACCTGCGCGAGGCCTTCGAGCTGCGCAGCCGCATCGTGCACATCGGCACCGTGGGCGTCGGCGGCAAGATCGGCTACGGCGGCGAGTTCCGCACGCGCCGGGAGACGCGGCTGGGCACCATCCCGGTCGGCTACGCGCACGGCCTGGGCATGACGCCGCTGAGCGTGGCGTCGCGGCCGGCGACCGCGATCAAGGGCAAGCTCGCGCGCGTCGCCGGGGCGTGGGGCAGGGCGCGCCACCTGCCGACCGTACGCATCGGCGGCCGCGAGGCGCCGATCATCGGGCGCATCGCCATGGATCACTGCACGGTTGATCTCACCGACCTGCCTGAGGTCGCACTCGGCGATGAAGTCGTGCTGCCCGCGCGCCGCGTTGCGGTCAGCCCGGACATCCCGCGCATCTACCATCGCCGCGAGGAGTGAACCATGATGGCTCGGACGATGGCGCTTGTCGGAGTGCTGATGGCGCTGGCATCGCTGACCGATGCGGCCGATGTCGCGCTGGTGCACGCGACCTTCTCCGTCGAGAAGCACCCCACATCGGGAATCGACACCTACTACCAGGCGGTCAAGCGCGGCCTCGACGCCAACGCCGTCGAGTACGACATCGTCACCGACGAGCAGATCGTCGAAGGTGCGCTCGCCGACTACAAGCTGGCGATCTTCCCCTTCACCATCGACACCACGCCCGAGCACACCGCCGCGATCCTCGAGTACATCGCCGGCGGCGGCAAGGTCATGTGGTTCTTCACCGTGCCCGGCGCCCTGCAGGAGGCGCTGGGCATCGCGCACATGGAGTACCGCCGCAACGAGTATCCCGGCCAGCTCGACACCATGGTCTTCGCCGACGACGCCCCGCCGGGCTTCCCCCAGCGCGTGCGCCAGGCGTCGATGAGCTGTGACTACGTGTCGGAGCTGACCGACGACGCGCGCGTGCTGGCCGACTGGCTGGACAGCGAGGGCCGGAGCACCGGCACGCCCGCGGTCATCCTCACCGATCACAGCCTCTACGTCGCGCACGTGCTGTGGCCGGATGCCGACACCGCCGCTCAGCACCACTTGCTGCTGGCGACCATCGGGCACTTCGTCCCCGGCGCGTGGCAGCGGATCATCGACGACGCGCTGGCCGGCGCCATCGCCACAACCGGCCATGACAGCCTCGACGCGCTCGCCGCCGCCTCAGCGGGCTCCGCGACCGCGCGTGACCTGGTCGCGCGGGCTCGCACTGAGGCCGTTGGGGCACGCACGGCCCTCGCCCAGGAGCGCTTCAGCGATGCGTTGGTCCTCGCGCAGCGCTTCGCGCAGACCGTGCAATCGGCGGTCGCGGCCACCTACCCGTCGCGGCCGTTCGAGATGCGCGGCGCCTGGATGGGCATGCCGAGCGACACCACCGATTGGGACGCGATCATGGCCGACCTGCAGCGCGCGCACTTCACCGCGGTCTTCCCGAACATGTGCACGCCGGGATCGGCCGTCTACCCGAGCGCAGTCCTGCCGCAGATCACTGAGAGCGATCAGATGGCCGCATGCATGGAGGCGGCGCACGCGCACGGCATCGAAGTCCACGTCTGGCGCGGCAACTGGCAGGTCTATCGCGCGCCGGAGGGGCTCATCGATCAGTGGTTCGAGGACGGGCGTTTCGTCCTCAGCGTCGAGCAGGCGATGGGCGAGGAGGAGCGCGACCGGCAGTACGTGTGGAGCCGGCGCTGGCTGGACCCCTCGGACGAGCGCAACCGCCGGCTTGAGATCGACGCGATGGAGGAGCTGGCGCGCAACTACCATCCCGACGGCATTCACTATGACTTCATGCGCTACCCGTCGAACCGCTACTGCTACTGCGAGCGCTGCCATCGCCTCTTCGAGGAGTGGGCAGGCATCACAGTCGAGAACTGGCCCGCCGACTGCTGGGAGGGCGGCGAGCACGTCGCGCTCTACCGCGACTGGCGTCGCTACCTGCAGACCTCGCTGGTCGCGGAGATGCGCGAGCGCATCGCGGCCATCGACCCCGACATTCAGATCTCGCTCGCTGCACGCGCCAGCGTCACCGGCGCGCCCGAGAACGACGCACAGGACTGGATGACGTGGGCGCGTGAGGGCTACCTCGACTTCCTCTGCCCGATGGATTACACGGGCGACGTCGAGGTCTTCCGTGGCAAGCTGGCGCCGCAGATGGAAGTCATCGACGGAGCGGTCCCGGTCTACGCCGGCATCGGCGTCTCGCCCACGCGCTCGGACAGCGCCGCCAACCTGTCCGAGCAGATCATGGTCGCGCGCGAGCTGGGGGCCGACGGCTTTCTGGTGTTCTCGCTGACCGACTTCTCGAACGCGCTCATGCAGAGGGTCGCCCTGGGCGCGACCGCAACGCTCGTCGATCGCATGCCCCACCACTGGCAGTCGGCGGCCGCGAGCTTCGCCTATCCGCAGGGCATCGCCGACATGGCGCGCACCTACGCCGCCGGCGCCACGCTGACCGTGCCGATCACCGTGAGCGCGACCGGCGGCGACGTGACGCGGGTCAACGCGCAGCCCCTGCTGATGCCCGCACGCGGTGGCGAGCCGGATGTGTTGGCCCCGTACACCTCCGCCGGGGCACGTACCTGCGAGATCATCGCCGAGGTCGCCCCCCAGCCGGGCATCTTCAGCCTGATCGTGCGAGGCGAGGTCGTCTTCAACGATGGCCACGAGGAGCCGTTCTATCTGCGCAGCCGCCCGATCACCATCCTCGCGCCTGAGGAGCAGGCCGCGCTGCAGGCCACGATGACCCCGCCGGCCTTCGCGAGCGACGGCGTGCACGTGGGCATCGTCGCTGGCGGCTACGGCAGCGAGGGGATGCTGCAGGCGCTCGCCGACGCCGAGGACATCGAGGCCCTCGCTCTCCACCGGGTGACCGCCGACTTCCTCGCGCCGTGTGAGGTAGTCATCCTCGCGCAACTGCGCGACGGCGCGGCGTCCCTGCCGGACGGCGCCTGGCAGGCCCTGCGGGAGTTCGCTCGCGCGGGCGGCGGCGTGCTGGTGACGCACGATGCGGTGGGCGTGCGCGGCTACGAGCCGCTCTTCCCGGAGGTCGCGACCGGCATCGACCGCATCCGTGAGACCGGGCTGACGGTCGTGGCCGAGCATCCGCTGACCGCGGGCGAGGGCCTCGGCGAGGACTTCGCGCACAGCTACTACGATCACATCTACCTGCAGCCCGATGACGCGGGCACCACCGTCGTTGCCGACAGCGCGGGCAACGCGGTGGTCGTCGTGGGCGAGGTGGGGGAGGGGCGCTATGTGGCGTGGGGGATGGCCACCGGCCTGTCGCCATCCGACGCCGAAGTCGTACCCGAGGGCTGCGAACGCGACCTGCTGCTGAACGCCATCCGCTGGCTGGCCCGCCGGGAGTAGCCGATGGCGGTCGCCGCAGTCGTGCTCGGCAGTGCGCTCATCAGCGCCGCGTGGGCCTCGGGGCGGTGGCTCGCCGCGACGCCCCGGCGTTTCGGCTGGACTGCCGGCGCCTGCGTTGCGGTCATCGCGCTGTGGTTCTACGGCCACGAGCTGACCGCGCTCTTTCTGCGCCTCTTCTCGTGGGACGACCTCGTCTTCTTCGATCGCATGCCGCTCTACGTCGCGATCATCCTGTTGCTGTCGGTGTGCCGCGCGCGCATCGAGCGCGACACTACGCGAACCCTGGTGTTCGTGGTCGCCGCGCTCTTCGGCGCATACTCGCTGACGGAGATGGCGGCACCGCTCTGGCTGCCGATCTTCGCGGACGAGTTGAGCCCGCAGACCACGGGCCCGCCGGAGGTCCTGCAGTCAACCGGCTGGTCGTGCGGCGCGGCGGCGCTGGCGTGGACCGCGCGCCTGGAGGGCATTCCGGCCTCCGAGCGGCAGATGGCCGAGCTGGCGGTCACCGCGCCACTGCGGGGCACCAGCCTGCGCGGGATGGTGCGCGCGCTGCACCGTGTCGGACTGCCGGCGACGGCCTTCCGCGGCGCCGCCTGGGACGACCCTGTCGCCGCGCGCAAGCCCGCGATCGTCGGCTGGAAGCTCGGCGCCACGGTGGGGCACTCGGTCGTGGTGCTGGTGATCGAGAACGAGCAGGTCACGGTCGGTGACCCGCTCATCGGCCAGGTCGCGTATACGCGCGAGGAGTTCCTCGCCTCGTGGGACCACGAGTTGATCGTGCTACGCTGAGCGCGCCGGGAACCATCGCACCCCGCGCTCCGTCATACCGGCGAGTGCCTCCACCCTGTCGCGGGGAGGTCGCGTCATGCGCCTGCGCCGGTCGCTCCTGATGATCACGCTCCTCGCTGTGCCCGGTCCCCTGTGCCTGGCCGACGGCGGATTCATCCCGGTCTTCGAGGGGGTCGCCAACACCGCCGACCAGCGCGCGATCATCATCGACCGCGGCGACGCCGAGACCATCGTGCTGCAGACCGGCTACGAGGGCGACGCCTCCGACTTCGCCTGGGTCATCCCGCTGCCCGTGCTGATCTCCGCGCAGGACGCGATCGCGACCGCCGACCCGGCGGTCTTCGACGCGCTCGACGGAATGACCGCCCCGCGCTACCTGGGCGGGCGCTATGAAGCGACCGGTCTGTGCGGGTGCTCGGGCTCGGAGAGCAGTGGGCGCCTCGACGCCGGCGTGACCGTGTGGGAGACGCTGCGCGTGGACGGCTACGACGTCGCGGTGCTTTCGGCGGAGCAGTCAAGTGACCTCGGCGCGTGGCTGTCCGCGAACGGCTACCGCCTGCCCTCCGGAAGCGATGCCACGCTGCAGTACTACGTGGACCGGCAGTGGTACTTCGTCGCGCTGAAGATCGCGCCCACGCCGCGTGGCAACATCGGCGGCGGGCCGCCGGCCGGTGGGGGAGAGGACCTGCGCCCGGTCGTGCTCACGTTCGAGACGTCACAGCTCGTCTTCCCGCTGCGCATCTCGCGCGTGAGCACGCGCAATCGCGCCGAGGTGCTGCTTTACATCATCGGGACGCACCGCGCTGAGGGGGACAACTACGCGACCGCTGAGGTGCAGACGCCGGCACGCTGGGCCGGCCATGACTTCCCGGCGACCTACGACCGCTGGCTCGAGGACACGCTCTCCGACGCCGGCGGACGCGCGCTGGTGGTCGAGTACGCGGGCTGGGCGCCCGAGTACCTGTTCGGCGGCGCGGCCTTCGCCGGCCTCGACCTGGCGGGCGACACCTGGTACGTCACGCGCCTGCGGACACGCCTGACGCCCGCGCAAATGGACGCCGACATCATGCTGACCGCCGCCGCCTCGGACGAGGGTTTCGAGGTCGTGGTCGGCGACGCCTACGCCTTCGTGCGTGGCAGCAGCCTGCTGGCGATGGTGGCGCTCGCGGGCGTGCAGGGGCTGGTGCTGCGCTCCCGCCAGGGGCGGCGCATGGCGGCGGGCAGCCTGCTGTGTGCGCTGCTGATTGCCCTGCTGTGAGCCGGCGGCGCTACCAGCCCGGCACGGCGCGCGCGGCCGGCTCAGCGTCCACGGCGCCCTCCCAGGCCAGCTCGGGCCTGGGCTGCCAGTCCACGTCGAACCAGCCGCCGAAGACGTTCGCCTCCGTGTCGCCGACTGTGAGCATGGTGCTGTCGAAGATCAGGAAGTCGGGCAGCATGTCGTGCTTGTGGTTGATCGACAGGTGGCGGCCGTAGAGTTCGCCTGCGTAGATGAGCACGTAGTGATCCGGCGCCAGCGGGTTGGGGTAGCACAGCACGAGGCCCAGCTCGGGGCCCTCGAACCTCCGGCCCAGAACCTCGTAGCAATGGTCGCCGATCTCCACGGGCAGGCGGTCGGCGATGCGCGCGAGCACGGAGTTGGTCTCCGGCGTGCCGAACAGCACCAGGTTGGCGGTCGCGATCTGGGCGTTGAGCAGCGCTTCATCGGTGCGCACGATGGGCTCGCCGTCGGCGAAGCCGTCCCACTCCTCGGCCCACTCGCCCACCTGCGCGGCGATGGTCATGTCCTGCGCGTCATCGCCGGCGGTGCCCTGCACCACGATGAAGCGCGAGTTGAAGACATCCTCCGCCGGTCCGCACAGGCCCTTGCGCTTGAGCGGCGGCCACTCGGCCGTCGGCTCCAGCGGATCAATCACGATGCGCAGCCTGCCCTCGTCGGGCGGGAGGGTGCGCTCCTCACCGTTGATGCTCACACGGTAGCTCTCCGCGCCGGGCTGCAGCGGGCAGTCGTCGAGGGCGATGGTCAACGCCGCGACGTTGTCGCAGTCGATGGCCAACGCCGAGCCATCGTCCTGCACGCGCGCGGTCACGTGCGCGGCTGTGCCCCAGTGCTCCAGCCGGTCGATGGTCAGCCAGAACGCGCGGTTGTAGTTGAGCGAGAAGCAGCGGAAGTTGACCTCTGGGGGCGACGGATCGACCACCAGGTCGCGGCACCAGCCCCACGCCCGCTCGTAGCACTCGGTCTCCCAGTAGATGTAGTGGCTGGCTCCCGCGTACTCGTAGTACTCGATGGGCAGGCCCAGCGACCCGAGCAGCGCGACCATCGAACGCGATTCGATCACCGGGATGAGATGGTCCAGCTCCCCGTGCTGCAGGAATATCTTCTGCCCGCGCGCGTTGAGCGCCATCTCCTCGGCATTGTCCCACTCCACCAGGAAGCGCTTGAAGGGCGTCATGCGCTCGGGGTCCCAGCCCCACCAGCGGAACATGTCGGTCTGCCCGGAGATCGGCGCCAGCGAGGCGAAGAAGCCCGGGTTGCGTAGACCGATGGTCCACGTGCCCATCCCGCCCATCGACACCCCGGAGAGGTGGATGCGTGCGGGATCGACGTTGAAGCGCCGCCGCATCTCCTCGATCACCCGGAAGACATCGACCTCGCCGACGCCCTGGAAATCGGTGTTGCGGCGCGCGTAGGGCAGCACCAGCAGGCAGCCGTTGCGCTCGGCGATGTCGCACACTTCGTCGGACAGCAGCCACGGATCGACCATGGTGATGCTCGGCACGTAGCCGTGCAGGAAGACAATCAACGGCCACGGGCGCGCGGGGTCGTAGTTGTCGGGGATGTGCACGTAGAACGGCTGCACGGTCTCATCGTTGCGCGTGATGTAGGCCAGCTCGGTCAGCTCGCCGGGCGGCGGTTGGTAGACCTCGCCGCGCTCGAACATGGCCATCGCCTCCATGCCCTCGGCGATGGCCTCCTCCGGCCGGGCGATGACGAACATCCCCCCGCCCCCGGCCTCGAGCATGCGTGCCTTCTTGAGCTTCAGGCGCGCGAGCGGCAGGTTCACGTCCCAGACCGAGGGCGCGCTTCCGGTGGCCTCCCGCGGCGGGGGCCCGGCCGCCGCGATGGCGGCTTCGAGGTCGGCGACGGTGGCTCCCTGACCGCACGCTGAGGCGGCGGCGAGGGCGATCACGCCAACGATGGCAACGGTTCGGACGAGCGCCACGGTCATCCCTCCAGCGAAGTACACGGGTGTCGGTGGGGTTCGGCGTGCCGACGCGTGGCACCTGCAGAATCAAGTGGCCCCGCCGGGATCAGACAGGGCTGTCTGGCGGCGGGGCCATGGATCTGAAAAGACCGCAGAGCCGGGCTGAGGAAACCCCTACTGAGATTCTTTCCCCTCAGCCGGATGCAATCCGGGACGGAGCGCTACCCGCCCGCACCACATCCTCGCGTCGGGGTCTCCTTCACCATCGCTCTGCAGTCGTGTCTACTGCCCAACTGCATCACCTCCTGTCGATCGTTCGATCGTCGTTGCGGGACCGCGCGGGCTCCCGTGCGAGAAAGCGGTGTGTTCCGCGATCCAGTCACTGTCGCAGACGCCGGCGGCGCTAGGGGAGTTCGATCTCCTCGCCGGGCTCCATGACCCGGCCGCTCAGGCCCTCGTCCTCCAGCCGGCGCACGAACTCGTGTGGATCGGCGGCGATCACCGGGAAGGTGTTGAAATGCATAGGAATGTTCAGCTTTGCGCCGATTAGTTGCGCGGCGATTATACCATCATCCACGCCCATTGTGAAGGTGTCGCCGATGGGAATCGTGGCCACGTCGAAGTCGTTCAACCGTCCGAGCAGCTCCATGTCGGCGCACAGTGCGGTGTCGCCCGGATAGTAGAGCCGCTTCCCGCCCATGGTAACGATGAAGCCGCTCGCCGCGCCCAGCATCTGGATGCTGTCGTCAGTGACGATCGAGGAGCTGTGATGGGCAACCGTGAGCTTCACCGTTACGAAGCCCAGGTCGGCCCAGCCGCCGATGTGCATGGGCCGGACGTCTTCGACGCCCTGTCTCTCGCAGTAGAGCGCGACCTCGTAGGTGGCGATGAGCAGCGCGTCACACTGCTTCGCCAGCTCGATGCCGTCGCCCAGGTGGTCCGAGTGCACGTGGCTGATGAGCACGACATCGACGTCGATGTCGCCCAGCTCCTCCACGGCCTGGGGATTGTCGCTGATGAACGGGTCCATGATGACCCGGTGGCCGTCGGCGGCCATCGAGAAGCAGGCGTGTCCGTGATACTTCAGCGTTGCGGCCATGGCAGTCCCTCCGCTCGCGTCCTTCAGATGTCGCGTCCGGCAAGTGCTCCCTCGTGGATCGCCGCCTGGGCGTGGCGCGGGCGGTGGGCGTCACCGATGACGGTCATGCTCACTCGCGCCCCCTCCAGCGCCGACGCCAGGTCGTCGTCGCTGCGCCGGCCCAGCGCCAGCACCACCGTGCCCGGATCGTCCACGCGCGTCTCGTGCCCATCGGCCTCGATCAGGATGCCTTCGGCGTCGAGCCCCAGCACGCGATGGCCCGTGCGGATGGTCACGCGCAGCTCCTCCAGGCGCTCGAGCAGGAACGCCCGTGGGGCCGCCGGCACCAGCGGCGCGGGATCGTCGCCCGATTCCAGCAGCGTCACCGCGTGCCCCTGCTCGGCCAGCAGGTGCGCGATCTCCGCGCCCATGCCCATGTTGCTCACCACGAACACCGGCGAGGTGACCTCCGCGTCGCCCTTCAGCACATCGTCACTCAGCACGAAGCGCCCGCCCGCGCCGTAGGGGAGCGCCGCCGATGTCAGCGGCCGCGACCCGGTCGCCACGATCAGTTGGTCGGGGTCGAACTGCAGCACCGATTCATCCGTCGCGTGCGTGTGCGTCTGCAGGTGCGCCCCCGCGCGCTCCAGCTCCTCCCGCTGCCAGCGCAGGAAATCGGCGAACACGCTCTTGCCCGGCGCCATCGCCGCCAGCCGGAACGCCCCACCGACATCCCCGGCCTGCTCCCACACCGTCACATCGTGCCCGCGATGCGCGGCCACGATCGCGGCCTGCATCCCGCCCGGCCCCGCGCCCACCACAAGCACGCGCAGCTTGCGCTCGGGCTCCGACCCGCCGGGGTAGCCCGGCCAGTCGATCTCACGCCCGGTGAACGGGTTCACGGTGCACTGCAGCAGCCCGTCGCTGTATGAGCGGTCGCTGCAGCCAAGGTTGCAGCCGGTGCACGGGATGATCTCCTCGGCGCGCCCTTCGCGGGCCTTCGCGGGCCACTGGGGATCGGCCAGCAGCGCCCGCCCCAGCGCCACGAAGTCGCACATGCCCTCGGCGAGCGCACGCTCGGCCAGGTCGGGGGTCAGGATGCGTCCGACGCCGATCACCGGCACATCCACGACCTCGCGGATGCCCGCAGCCAGCGGCAGAAGGTGGCCCGGCTCGATGTAGTAGGGCGCCGACGCGTAGCGGCTGGTCTCGCCGATGGCCGCCGAGACGTGGAGCGCCTGGTAGCCCGCCTCGGCGAGCATCGGTGCGAAGCGGCGCGCCTCGTCCAGGTCCGTGCCCTGGTCGATGAACTCGTCCGCCGAGATGCGGCACCAGCACGGGAACTCGTCCCCGCAGCGCTCGGCGATGGCGCGGCGCACCTCGCGTCCGAAGCGCGTGCGTCGCTGCGTGTCGCCGCCCCAGTCATCGTCGCGGCGGTTGAGCAGCGGGGACAGGAAGGAGCAGCCCAGGTAGCCGTGCGCCATGTGCACCTCGACGCCGTCGAAGCCCGCCTCCCGGGCGCGCCGCGCCCCCTCGCCGAAGGCGTCGATGACCTCACGGATCTGCTCCTCGGTCATTTTCTCCGGGCGGCCGCCCCCCCGCACCGACACCGCCGACGGCGCGATCGGCCGCTGCCCGATCACGTCTGCGCTGGCCTGGCGGCCTCCGTGTTGGAGCTGCAGGGCGATGCGTCCGCCCGCTTCATGCACGGCGTCGGTCAGCCGGCGCAGGCCCGGGATCATGGCGTCGTCGTAGACCGCCAGCATGTGCGCGCCGGTCAGGCCCAGCGGATGGACGGCGGTGTGCTCAACGATCTGCAGCCCGACGCCGCCGGCCGCGCGCGCGACGTGGTAGGCGATCAGCCGGTTGGTCACCTCGTGATTCTCGTCGGCGAAGTTGCTGCCCATCGGGGCCATGATGATGCGGTTGGGGAGCGCCAGCCCGCCGATCTGTCCGGGGGCGAACAGGGCCTCGTAGTGCGGCACGTGCGATCACTCCTCGCGCGCGGGGACGGTCGGCATGGCAGGGAGTCCTTCGCGCCACCCGCGGCCCGGACCTGCCGCGCACCGGCGAAGAGGTGACGGACCGCCCGCGCGGAAATGACCGGCCAACTCACGCGCAACCCCTGAGGCGAGATCACACGCAGGGAGGGTCCGGCCGTGGCGAAGAAGATCAAGGCAGGCGTTATCGGGGCGGGCATCGGCAAGTACCACATCGAGGGCTACCAGTCGCATGCGGACGCGGAGGTCGTGGCGCTGTGTGACGTGAGCGAGGAGACGCTGGCGGCGACCGGTGAGGCCTACGGCATCGACCGCCTGTTCACCGACTACGAGGAGATGCTGGAACTGGACCTCGACTGTGTGAGCGTGTGCGTGCCCAACAAGCTGCACGCGCCCATCACCATCGACTGCCTCAAAGCGGGCAGGAACGTGCTGTGCGAGAAGCCGCTGGCGCGCAACGCTCGCGAGGGCCAGAAGATGGTGGACGCGGCCGCGGATGCGGGCCTGACGCTGATGATCCAGTTCAACAACCGCTTCCGGCCCGAGGCCCAGGTGCTCAAGGGCTACGCCGACGATGGCGCCTTCGGCGACATCTACTTCGCGCGCTGCGGCTGGATCCGCCGCAACGGCATTCCGGGCTGGGGCGGCTGGTTCACGAGCGAGGAGGTCGCGGGCGGCGGGCCGCTCATCGACCTCGCGGTGCACATGCTCGACCTGACCATGTGGCTCATGGGCAACCCCGAGCCCGAGATATGCATGGCCTCGACCTACTCGGTCTTCGGGCCGAAGATGGAGGCGCTCGGGCCGTGGGGCACCCCCAACAAGAAGGGCAAGTTCGATGTCGAGGACATGGCCGTGGGCATGATCAAGTTTGCCGGCGGCCAGACCATCCTGCTCGAGGCCTCGTGGGCGGCGCGCATCAAGCGCGAGTGGGTGTACTCGACGCTCATGGGCACGCAGGCGGGCGCGAGCCTCGAGCGCGTCTTCGCCGTCGATGGCGTCGATGACAGCGCCATCGACACCCTGGAGATCTTCACCCAGGAGCAGGGCGAGGCGGTTGACCGCGTCGTCAAGGTCGAGCCCGACCCGGCGATGGGCCGGCACAGTGCGGTGCGCCACTTCGTGGACTGCCTGGTGGGGGGCAAGCCGCCGATTTCCCCGGGAACCGACGGCCTGCGTATCATGAGAATCCTCGACGCCATGTACAAGTCGGCCGCCAGCGGCAAGGCGGTCACGATCAGGTAGGCGACACAGCGCTGAGCCACGCACATGCAGGCGGGCAGGGCCCGGGCGGCCCTGCCCGCCGTCGGTCCGGCACAGGGCGCCTGCTGCTTACTTCGCCGGTGCTGGAAAACCTTCGGGGCAGGCTGTGTGTCAGGGCCCGGGGTCGGGCTGGCGGAGGGCGTAGAACCGCTGCGTCGCGTCGCAGGCCTCACCGACCAGCCCGCTGATCGCCGTCATGCGCTCACGCGACGCGGTCTCCGTCTCCAGCACGATCTCCAGGGGCACGTTGGTCACCCCGGGCATCGGCCCCAGCACCCGTGGGGGCGGGTGCATCACCAGCCACGCGATGGAATAGGGCTCGCCCGCGTGCGCGGCGCGCTTCCATACGTGGTACAGGAAGCCCCACAAGCCGGCCAGGAGGCATCCGTCAGGACTGCACCACCACAGACCCCAGCCCACATCCTCGACGTCATCCTCGGATGGCTCCGGCGTGAAGCCGCGCTCGGTGCGCACCTCGCACTCGTACATCTCGGTCCAGCGCATCAGGCGGTCGGGGGTGTGGATGCCCTCGCGGTCGATGGTCAGCGCCGGGCCGAGCTTCGAGCGGTAGCGGCCGCGTGGCCGGCGCGACGTGAACCGCGCCGGTGCGGGCCACTCGATGCCGCTGTCACGGATCTGCTGCTGAAGCTCGCCCGGGTTGCGCGGCGGAGGGAGCGGAACGCGCTTATGCGGCGGCGCGCCGACCTCGATGTGCTCGAAGCGACCCTCAGGCTTGCGGGGCCGGTCCATGGGAGCCCCCCGGAAGGCTACTGCTCGATCAGCCTGCCGACGTCCTCGTAGAGGGCGTCGAGCGCCTCGGCGGGCGCGGCGTCGCCGGTGAGGACCGGGTGCAGGCGCCGCTGGATCGTGCGCGAGACCTTGAGGTAGCGCGGGATCTCGTGGCGCTTGCGCGCACTGCGCAGCAGCTCGTACAGGACCGGGTAGTGCGGGTTGAAGGCCAGCACGTCGGGGTCGCGATAGAGCGAGCCGATGGTGGGCAGCGGCCCGCCGCGCATGGCCCGTTCCTTCTGCACCTCGGCGCTGGCCATGAAGCGGATGAACTCACCCGCCGCCACCGGCGCCTTGGCGTTGACGGGGATGCCGAAGTGCCAGCCGCCCAGGAAGCTGTATCCGCGGTCGCCGTGGGGGCCGCGCGGCGGCGGCGCGACGCCCACCTTGCCCTGCAGCGGGCTCTCCGGCCGGTTGGTCTCCTGCAGCACGCTGGGCAGCATGTAGAGGAAGAGCGTGCGGCCCTCGATGAAGTCCGCCTGGGGCTCCAGCCCGCCGTTGTAGGTGGTCACGCTCAACGGCGTGATCCGGTGCTCGTGGATGACGTCGTGCATCGTCTGCACGGTCTCCTGCGCCGACGCCCCGCCGAGCCCGCACGAGCCGTCCTCCGCCACCACCGCGCCGCCGTTGCTCCACAGCCCGGTGAGGAACGACGTGCTCAGGCCCTCGTACATGTAGCCGGGGAACTGCAGGCCGATGAGGTCATCGCAGCCCTCGTCCCGCATCACCTTCAGCGACTGCTCGATCAGCTCGTCCCAGGTCGCCGGTGGGGCCTGGAAGCCGTGCTTGTCGAGCAGGTCGCGCCGGAACAGCAGCGCCCCGCACACCGCGATCGCCGGGATGGCGTAGAGCGTTCCGCCGTCCATCCCCGGCTCGACGATCTCCGGGATGTGTTGGTCGATCTCCTCGTCGGGGAGCAGGTCATCGAGTTCGCGCAGGCGTCGCGAGCGCACCACGTCGGGCGTCCAGTACAGGCACAGCGGCGCGACTGAGAGCTGCGTGCTCTCGGCGCGCAGGGCGGTGCGCACCGTCTCCAGCGCCTCGTCGGGGTTGTAGGGGAGGTTCAGCGAGACCGGCGACACGTTGGGGTGCACCTGCGAGAAGCGCTGGAGCAGCTCGGCGTTGAGGCTCTCGTCGAACTCGGAGAAGCTGCGCACCGACAGGGCGACGGTGGTGGTGCGCGCCGCGCCCGCCATCAGCCCTTCGGCGCCCTCGAAGCGGCTGAGCACGTCGATGCCTCGGCTGTGGATCACGTAGCGCCAGATGCCCGTATCGTGCCCCGAGCCGCGCATCTTGAGCACCGACAGCGCACGCTGGATCTCGCTCTCCAGCTCGAGGTACTTCATCAAGATGATGCCGTCAACGATGATCGACAGGTGCTTGCCGCTGACGTGCGTCTGCCCGAACAGCTCGGGCACCTCGGTCACGATGATGCTCGTGACCCCGCGGCTGTCGAGCATGCTCACCAGTTCGTACATGGCCTCGCGCAGGCCGTCATCGCCGCCGAAGGCCATGTCCAGGTCGGTCAGGCTGTCGAACACCAGCCGCCGCGCGCCGATGCGGTCGACCTCGTCACTGATCTGCGTCAGCAGCTTCTCGAAGTGCACCGACACCGGGAAGTTGTGCACCACCGAGATCGTCCCGTTGTCGCGGTGCGCCTGCAGGTCGAGGCCGAAGCCGGCCGCCTGGCATGACAGCTTGGTCGGGGACTCCTCGAAGGTCACGTAGACGCCCGGCTCGCCCGCGCGGGCACCCTCGCAGATGAACTGCAGGCCCAGCGTGGTCTTGCCCACGCCGGCGCTGCCCGCGACCAGCGTCGCGCTCCCGGCCAGCAGCCCGCCTGCGAGCATGCGGTCGAGGCCGGCCACGCCGGTGGACAGCTTGTCGATCGGGCACGCCTCGGCGAGCGGCCGCGGTGCCGGATCATAGCGGGGGTAGACGCGCGGCCCGCTGTCACTAAGTTCGAAGCCGTGGCGGCCGCTGCGGTGGGCCATGCCCCGGGACTTGATGACCTCGATGAAGCGGCGGCGGCGGAAGTTGCCGACCATGCGGTTGTCCAGCCGCACCACCGAGTCGCACAGGTACTCCTCGAAGGGGATCTGGGTTGCCTCGGTGGACTCGAATTCCTTGGTGACGATGGTGGTCAGGCCCGCGCGCTTGAGGCCGTTGATCATGCTGTAGAACAGCGCGCGGTGCTGGTTGGGGTCGGGGGTGATCTGCTGCAGGTGTGAGGCGCTGTCGATGAGCACGCGACGCGCGTCCATCTCACGCAGGATGCGGTCCACCACCCCGCCCACCTCGCTGAGCTGGTCGAGGAAGACGTCGGGCGAGGTGCACATGATGCGCACCATCCCGCCGGCCTCGAGGTCGGCGAAATCCCAGCCAAACTGCGCGGCGTCGGCGATCATCTGCTCGGGGAACTGCTCGAAGGTGATCGCGATGCCGGGTTCGTCGCAGGCGGTCGCGCCGTGGTAGAGGAAGCCGAGCCCGACCGTGGTCTTACCGGTGCCGGGGATGCCCTCCAGCAGAGTGACGGAGCCCTGTCGCAGGCCGCCCCCCAGGATCTCGTCCAGTCCGGGAATCCCCGTGCTGACCACATCAACCATCGCCGCCACCCCCGCCGGGCGCGTCTCCGGTCATCCGCTCCTGCAGGCGGCGCTGCACAAGCATCAGAATGATCTCTCTGCGGGCCTCCGGGTCCTCGTGGTACGCCTCGCTGACCCGGCACAGCGTGCGCCACGCCTCCGGCGCGGGCGA
This sequence comes from Candidatus Zipacnadia bacterium, assembly GCA_029820295.1. Classification (GTDB taxonomy): domain Bacteria; phylum Armatimonadota; class Zipacnadia; order Zipacnadales; family UBA5352; genus JALGVA01. The sequence continues at coordinate 18,640 of JALGVA010000033.1, read as the reverse complement.
CAGCGCGTAGACGCGATAGCGCCCGTCTCCGCGGGAGAGCACCTCGAGGAAGCCGTTCTCGCTCATGCGGCTGAGCGCCGGCTCCACCTCATCGACCGCGCGATGCGTGCGCAGCGCGATCCCCGAGGCAGTGTCGAAGGCCCGCGGGTTGGCCTGGTAGAACAGCGCGACGTCCAGGCCCACCAGGTCCTGTGCGGTCTCCTCGATGAAGTTGCGCACTCGCTCATCCATGCCGGTCCATCCGCCGTGGGCCACTGTGTGCTGTGCATGTCGATCCACCAGACGCACAGCACAACCTTAAGTGAAGTTCAACGGGCGTGGCGGGAATCCTCCTTTGCTGCCAGAACCTTGTCCGCGGAGGTGCGTCGGCCCCTGGGGCCGAAGTACTCTTGGTCGCACGCCTCCTTCCGCCGACGACACCCTAGAGAACACCACGGCGATGCGCAAGTTCTGTGCGTGCACGCCGCGGGCGGTGAGATCATGACCGTCAACCCGCACGCCTCGTTGCCGCGGCCCGAGCACCCGCGCCCCGATCTCCACCGTGGCATGCGCCCGGGGATCGACTGGCAGAACCTCAACGGCGATTGGCACTTCGCCTTCGACCCCGATGATCGTGGCCTCAGCGAGGGCTGGTCGGAGCCGTCGCGCGAGCCCTTCCCGCGCACCATCGTCGTGCCGTTCCCGTGGGAGAGCCATCTGGCCTGGGGCACACAGGCGCAGGCCGGCAATGACGACTGGTTCAGCCGCGAGGCCTGGCTCGACCCGGGGTCGGTCACCCGCGACAACTACCGCGAGGCGGCGCGGCACACCGTCGGGTGGTACCGTCGCAGCTTTACGCTACCCGAGGACTGGCACGGTAGACGCGTGTGGCTGATCATCGGCGCCGCCGACTGGCAGGCGCGCGTGTGGCTCAACGGGCAGGAGGTCGGCGCTGCCGAGAGCGGCTACCTGCCGATCGAGTTCGACCTGACCGACGCCCTCGGCGCGGGGGAGAACACGCTGGTCATCCGCGTCGAAGACCCCGAGGATCACTCACAGCAGCCGATCGGCAAGCAGATCTCGAACTGGTACACGCGCACCAGCGGCATCTGGCAGACCGTCTGGCTGGAGCCCCGCGGGGAGGCATACGCGACGGAGGTGCGGGTGCTGCCTGACCTCGCGGATGAGCGGGCGGAGCTGGTCGTCTCGGTGCGCGCTCCCGATGGAATGTGTGATCTCGTCGTCGAGGCCGATGTGCGCGCCGCCGCGGGGCCGACGGTGGCCACGGTCGGCCCCGCGCGTGTGGGGGAGGAGGGCGAGGTGCGGCTGGCCGCCGAGATCCCCGCGCCGATCCCCTGGACGCCCGATGCGCCGCACATGTACCGCGTGACCGTGCGCGTGCTGAGTGATGATGAGACGCTCGACACCGTGCACACGCAGTTCGGCATGCGCGACATCGACGTGGGGCCACTGGATGAGGACGGGCCGGCGTACATCCGGCTCAACGGGCGCTCGGTCTACCTGCGCGGAGCACTCGACCAATCGTTCCACCCCGAGGGCGTGTACAGCCATCCGAGCAACGAAGCCATCCGCCGCGACCTGCTTCTGGCGAAGCAGGCGGGCCTGAACTTCCTGCGCCTGCACATCAAGACGCCCGATCCGCGCTACTGCTACTGGGCCGACCGCGTGGGCGTGCTACTCATGTGCGACATGCCCGGCTTCGGCTATGACGGCTACTCGGAGCCGGCGAAGCGGCGCTGGGAGCGCAACGCGTGGGGGCAGATCCGGCGCGACTTCAACCACCCCAGTATCTTCGCCTGGTGCCTGTTCAACGAGACCTGGGGCCTGGGCGGACGCGAGTACGCCGACCTTCCCGAACGCCAGGAGTGGGTGCGCGCCTGTTACGAAGAGGCGAAGCGTCTCGACCCGACACGGCTGGTCGAGGACAACTCCGCCTGCCTGTACGACCACGTGATCACGGACATCAACTCCTGGCACTTCTACATCAACGACTGCGAGCAGGCGCGGGAGCATGTTGAGCACGTGGTCGCGCAGACCCGCCCCGGCTCCCCGTTCAACTACGTCCCCGGCCACGAGCAGGGCGATGAACCGCTGCTCAACAGCGAGTACGGTGGCATCTCCGCGCGCATGGGCGACCTCGACGTCTCCTGGTGCCTGCTCTTCCTGACCAACGAACTGCGCCGCCACGAGCAGGTGTGCGGCTACGTGTACACCGAGCTGACCGACATCGAGTGGGAGCACAACGGGATCTACGACTATGACCGCGGGACGAAGCAGTTCGGCTACGATCCGGCGCTGATCCTCGGCGAGGAGTTCGTGGGCTTCGACTGCGTACCGGCTATCACGGTGGCGCCCGGAGCGACGGTCGAGACGCCGGTGTTCCTGCGGCCGTCGGCGCGGGCGGCATCGCTGGCCCGGCGCACGACCTGGCGCGCCACCTTCACCGACCGCTTCGGCCACGAGCGCGTGCTGGTCCGCCCCTGCGCGCTCAAGGGCGTCGCAGGCGACCGTGCCTCGATCGCGGTGACCGTGCCCGAGGAGCCGGGACTGGTGCGCATCGAGGCCCTGGCCCGGGACCGCCGGGGCCGCCCCTCGGCCATGAACCTGCGCTTCATCGAGATCGTTGATGGCAACGAAGACGCGACGGTGGACGGCGGGCTGGCGCTGCGCCTTCTCGCCGGGGCCGGCGAGGCCGACTTCGAGGGCCCGGTGGAGCGCGCCGAGGTCGATGGCGTGGCGCACCTGCTGGCCGGACGCGGCGATGGCGAGCTAACCTACCGGTTCGCGCTGCCGGATGGAATCCGCGGTGAAGATGTAGCGTCCCTAACCGTGCTGGCAGAGCTGTCCAGCGCGCGGGAGGGTGCGCCCCAGACCTCGGCGGATCGCTGGCCCACGCGCCTGCGCGTGGCCCTCGGCGCGACCGAGGCGGCAGAGCTGGAACTGCCGGATCAGCCCGCCGACGCGCGCGGCGCGCTTTCGCATATGCACGGCCTGCTCGGGCGCTACGGAACACTGGTGACCGCGAAGCTCGCGGGTGAGCAGGCACGGGCCGCCGTTGAGGGCGGCACGGTGAGCGTTACCTTCACCACCGAGCGGGCAGCGAGTGATCGCGGGGGGCTGACGGTCTACGGATCGCGGGCGGGACGCTACCCGTGTGACGTCACCCTTTTCATTAAGTTTCTGTGACAAGCAGCGTGAATCGCCGTTCGTGGAGGGTCTCATGTCGCGCAAGCGAAACTTCCGGGCGCCGGATGTGTTTCTTAGAACAACCGGCGGCGGCGGCGGGCGTTACTCGTAGCGCGTCTCAAGGAGGCCTCTGTGCATGAAGCGACGCACCGGTTTCACACTCATCGAGCTTCTGGTGGTCATCGCCATCATCTCTATTCTTGCCTCCATCCTGTTCCCCGTCTTTTCGCGGGCGCGGGGCAAAGGCAGGCAGGCGGCCTGCATCTCCAATGTCAAGCAGATCGGCACCGCCATCCTCATGTACGCTCAGGATTATGATGAAGTCATGCCGCGCGGCATCCTCAACCCGATCGACGCCCAATCCGAGTGGTACAACAGCATCTTCGCCTACACGCGCAACCGGCAGATCATGTTCTGCCCCGACCGCAAGGACAACGCACCTGGCTATGGCCTGAACTACCTGGCCAGCGGCGTCAGCCTCGGCAGCTTCTGGGATGCGGCCACCAAGATCATCATCGGCGACATCCGCCCCGAGGCCATCGGCGCCGACGGCAAGGTGGGCCTGGGCGACTCGAGCTACGGCAGCCCGGAGTGGTGGATGAATGATCCCGGCGCCGACCTGACCGGCGCGCCGTCGGACAACAGCTTCCTGGGCAACCGCTGGCCGCAGCGGCACAATGACGGCATCATCTACGGTTTCGTGGACGGGCACGTCAAGTGGGCGCGCGAGGAGCAGCTCGATACCAACATCTACTGGAACCCGACCACGCCGAGCGAGTAGCGCATGCGCATCGAGCTGACGACGCGCGGGCCTGCGAGCCCGCGCGTCGGCGTGTACGCCCGGCACAAGGGATTCCTCGTCCAGGGCGCGAATCGCCGGGGGAGAGCCGATGACCAACGCTGAGCGCCGCTCCCGCCCGCCAACCGGCATGCTCGTGATCGTGGTGCTGGCGGCCGCGCTCGGGCTGTCCTGCAACCAGACCGCCGAGACCACCGTGCCGCCGGGCGGGGTGATCATCCTGCAGGAGTCAACGCAGATCACTATGCGGGCGCTCGAGGTGACGCCGCCCCAGCAGCCGCGCTGGCGCGACATCACCGGCGCCGCGTACTCCGACGACTTCCGCGCCGGCTTCGACTACGCCGACCCCGGCGCCCATCGCGTCGAGGTGCACTACCGGCCGCAGGCCCCGACCCTTACCGGCACCATCACCGCGACCGCGCTCAAGCCGTGGTTCGCCTACCAGCTCAAGCTGGTTGGCCGGCGCGGCATCCGCGGCCCCGACGAGGCGGCCAACGCCGGAGACCCGGCGGCATGGTCGAGCTGGCAGCTCGGGCGCATCGGGCGCTGGTGGTGCGAGCACTGCCACTGGAACGTCTCCGACGCCGACCTCGCACAGCACGTCGCCGAAGGTCACACGGTGCGCGGCTACCTGCTCTTCGACTGGCTGGTCACCGATGCCTCCGGCAACGCCACTCGCGATTTCGCGCTCGACAGCAGCCTGCACGTGCTCTGGCGCGTCGGCCAGCGCGAGCGCGCGCCCGAGGACGGTCCGCCACGCTGGTACCGCATTGAGCGCGGCGAGCACGCCTACCCGCCCGGCCTCGCGGGCACGGTCGCCGATGCGGGGATGTTCGCCGAATGGGAGCCCGACCGCCCCGCGATCGGTGAGGTGCGCCTACCGCCCGGCGAGTACCGGGTGCAGTTCAACCTGACCGAGGAGAGCTTTCACGACAACATGGACGCCGAGCGCGCGCTGGAGGGCGGCGGGTTCTGGGCGTGGGTCCTCGAAGCGGACCTCGCCTTCGAGGTGCAGCCGGCGGTCTCGCGCGCAAGCTGCCCGGGCTGCGTCCCGGGGCCCTCGGCGGATCGGGCGGCGCTGTGGCGAGGGGGCTGACGGCGGCGATGGGCGGGCGCAGGGTCGCGTTCACCGCAGGAATCGTGCTGGCCGTGGCCGCGGCGGTATGCGTCGGCCTGCGCGCGACGGGCCTGGTGGTTGCTGGACCGACTGAGCTTCTCTCCCGGGAGATGCTGCACGCGTACACCCCCGCGGAGCCAGACATTCCGCTCGAGGTGCTTCTGGCGGCTCACGCACAGGCAGAGGACGCCGAGGTGTCGCTGCTGATCGACAAATCCGACCTTACGCTGCAGGTGCTCATCGGCGGCGAGGTGGTGAAGACATACCCGATCGCCTTGGGCACGAGTTCGCTCGATGACAAACAACGCCGAGACGACCGTCTGACCCCGGAGGGCGAGTTCTACGTGTGCCAGCGCAACCTCAAGCCCCGCAGCCGTGCCTGGGACGCGGTCTGGATGCGTCTGAGCTATCCCAACGCTGAGGACGCTCGCCGGGGGCTGCAGGACGGTCTCATCACCGAGGAGCAGGCCCGCGCGATTGAGCGCGCCATCGCGGCGGGGGAGATCCCCCCGCGCGAGACCAACCTGGGCTCCGGGATCGGCATACACGCGGGCGGGATAGAGCCACGGACCTGGACGCAGGGCTGCATCGCCCTGCAACGGGCGCACGCCGAAGAGATCTACCGCCACACGAGGCCGGGCACTGTTGTCAGTATCCGCAAGTGACGTGCGGACCGCAGGAGCGTGAGTGCCATGGAACACGTGCGGGTGCATCGGCCGGTGGGTCATCTCATTCCCCTCATTCTGCTCGCGATGAGCTGCGCCGCCGCCCAGGAGGGCGAGGTCGTCAGCCTCGCCCCGAACCCGAGCTTCGAGCAGGGAGCGGGGGAGGAGCCCGCCGACTGGAGCTACTACTCGTGGCAGGACTCGCGGGGCTGGTGGGACACCGAGCACGCGCACACCGGCGCGCGCAGCCTCGGTCTCGAAGGCCCCAACGGCGGCTGGAGCACCGTCGTCCCCGTCACGCCCGGTGCGGTGTACACGCTCAGCCTGCACTACCGCGCCGAGGGTGGCCCGAGTCGCGTGACCGTCTTCGTGCGCTACCCGGTGGGCGTGCGCGAGATGCAGTCGCTGCTCTACCTGCCGACCCCGACCATCCCCGCCGACCGGCAGGGCCAGTTCGTCGACGGCGTCTGGGTCGGCGGCGCCGATGAGGAGGGCTGGGTGCAGGCCGACATCGGCGACTTCCGGGCGCCCGAGGGCGAGGACGCGGTCTCCCTGCTCATCAAGCTCACCAGCGACAACCCCTTCGCGCGCCTGTGGCTCGACGATGTCATCGTCACCGCCGCCGAGGTGCGCGAGGTCGCCGACACCGCGCGGCTGCTCGCCAAGTTCCCCGCCGGCGTGCTGTGGACCGACAACGAGAACACCAAGATCCTGCCCGATCGCGAGGTGCCCTCGGGCGAGCCGCTGGCGGCCGTCGAGCTGTCGGCCGCGCGCGGCGAGTTCGAATCCTTCCAGCTCGCGGTCACGCCAACGAACGGCGCGCAGGCCGTTGATTTCGCCTGGGGCGCTCTCTCCGGCCCGCGGACGCTGTCCCGCGATGCTTTGCGCGTGCGCCGCATCGAGTGCGTGGACATTCAGCGCGCCATGGGCCCCTATGGCCACCAGGGCCTGAACCCCGACGCGCTCACTGAGATGCTCCCGGTGGACATCCCCGCCGGCGTGAACCAGGGCTTCTGGTTCACGCTGCAGGTGCCCGAGGATCAGCCGCCCGGCGACTACGAGGGCGAGTTGGCGCTGACCGTCGGCGACGAGGCGGTCGTGACCGTGCCCCTGCGCCTGCACCTCCATGATTTCGCGATCCCGGCGCGGCCCTCGCTGAACGTGCGCTCGAACGTACGCTTCAACCTGGTGCTGGAGCGCGAGGCCGGTGACCCGGACGAGATCATGAGACGCTACTACGAGGACGTGTACGGCCACCGCAGCCGCTGCGCGCCGGGCGTGCAGCCGCGCGTGCGCGTGCAGGACGGCCGGGTCGAGCTGGACGCCGCCGAGTACATCGAGCACCTCGTGTTCATGCGCGATGAACTGGGCGCGACGCGCTTCGACATCCCGTCGCTGTGGATCGGCCACGGCGGCGACCACCTCATGCCCCGCGACGCGCAGTGGCGGGGCATCGCCATCTTCGCCAACGACGCGCTGACTGAGCTGAACCCGGAATTCGAGCTGCCCTTCCGCGAGTACATGGGCCGGCTTGTCGCTGCGCTACGCGACGCAGGGGTCTGCCTTGAACCATCGGTGCGCTTCATCGACGAGCCGCGCCTCGACGACGAGCCCACGCGCAACGGCATCCGCGCCCTGAGCGAGCTGCTGCTCGACATCGAGCCGGAGCTGCAGATCGCCAACACCGTCTCGTCCCCGCACCCGGAGCTGCTCGACGTCACGCACCAGTGGGTCCTGCACACGGACGCGTGGGATCGCTCCGTGCCACAGATTGAGATGGCGCGCGCGGCCGGCGACGCCATCCTGGTCTACAACAACGCGGTCAACTACCCCGAGCACAACCCGATCCGCGTGCGCCTGTGGCCGTGGCTGCTGCGGGCGTACGCGGTCGATGGCACCTACTCGTGGTGGGGCACGGTGTGCTGGCGGGGCGACGTCGCCGACCCGTGGAGCGCCGGCGCAGGCAGCTCGGGGGTGCTCATGTACCCGCCCCGCACCCCCGACGAGCGCGGCCCCATCGATTCGGTGCGCTGGGAACTGTTCCGCGAGGGCCTGGAGGACTACGAGTACATGGAGATGGCGGCCGACCTCGCGCAGCGCCTTGAGGATGCGGGGAACGCGGACGCCGCCCGCATCGGGCGCGAGGCCATCGACCGTGCGCTGTCGCTGGTCGAGCGCTGGCCGGTGGTGCGGACCGCCAACGATCAGCCCTACACGCTGGATGTGACCGCCGTGGATGACGCGCGCGAGGCGCTCGCCGCGGCGATCGAGCAGATGCAGGACGCGCTTTGAACCCAGGAGGGACCGCGATGCAGCAGTTCAGCTTCGACTTCGGCGACCCGGAGTACACCGTCAGCGGCTGGCGGCTGGGCCTGCAGGTGATCACCTTCGAGAACACCTACGGCCTCGACCCCGCGCGTACCGACGTAGAGGGCTCGGTGATCGTCGCCGGCGGCCTGCGCTGGGCGGGCGGCCAGGAGCGCTGTGACGGGCGCGCACTTATCGCCACCGAGGGCGGCCCCGACCGGCTGCGCGTGGACATCAGCGCGCGCCACGAGAAGAAGATCCGCTGCACCAAGCTCATCCTCAGCGGCCTGCCCGACGGCACGCTGCTGGGAGCGCGCTGGGAGCGGAGTCCCGTCCCCGACGGCGGCGTCATCGTGGGCTGGCCGCGCGGCGGTGTGCCCCAGCCGCTCATCTGCCTGCACGACCCCGAGGCCGACGAGTGGCTCTACTTCCGCTCGCTGGACGACCGCGTGCGTGAGAAGCGCTTCGCCGTCTACCGCACCGACGCGGGCGTCACCGTGGAGCTGATTCATGAGGACGCCGGCCACGAGATGACCAACGAGACGCAGGCGCCCACCTGGGAGATCGGGCGCTGCGCCGACCCGGCGGAGATCGTGGCCGAGCAGCAGGCGCACGTGGAGCGATCCTTCGGCCTGCAGCCGTGGGAGACGCGGCCGGATGTGCCCGCGTGGGCGCGCGAAATCAGCTTCGTCGCCGCCATCCACATGATGCACTGGAGCGGCTATGTGTTCAACACCTACGACCGGGCGCTCGAGGTGCTCGACTGGGTGTGCAGGCGCATCGACGGTCGCCGCGTCCTCGCCTTCCTGCCCGGCTGGGAGGGCCGCTACTACTGGCAGTACGGGCACTACCGGCCCCACCCACGCCTGGGTGGGCCGGAGGCCTTCCGGCGGCTGGTCGATGGCGCGCATGACCTGGGCGTGCACGTCTGCCCGATGTTCGGCTGCAACTGTGCCAACGAGGGCCTGGAGAACTTCGAGCAGTGGGGAGCGCGTTCGCACCTGGTCTCGGCGGGTGGCTATGTGCTGCAGGGCAACAAGCCCGACTGGGACGTCTCCCGCGCGCATGATCCGGGCTGGCAGGCCTGGCTGAACCCGGGCGCGCCCGGCTGGGGCAACCGCCTGTTCGAGGAGAGCGTGCGCGTCATCGAGGACTTCGGCGTGGACGCGACCTTCTACGACACCAACGCGAGCTGGACCAACGATCCGAACCACCCGGTCTTCGAGGGCATGATGCGCCTGCGCGACCGTCTCAAGGCGCGCTTCCCTGAGCTGCTGGTGACCGGCGAGCACTGGTACTCGCCGTTGGGCAGCATCTTCCCGGTCAGTCACTCGTGGGCGCCGGAGGAGTTCAACGACGTGGTCTTTGCGCGCTACAACCGGCGCTGGCAGCACCTGAACACCGGCGACCCCAGCCGCGGCTCGACGGGCGTGCACGAGCTGGGCACAAACCCGTGGAGCCCGCCGCCGCTGCGCCGCGACATGTGGCCGACGGTCACCTTCGTCGATGGCACCATCGCCAACGCCCCGGAGCGCGTTGAGCAGGCCATCGAGGTCGGACGGCGGTATGCGGAGGAGTTTGTGGGGCAGTAACGCCCCGTCGCCCTCCGGAACGGAGGGCGACAGCCCCAGCTTGCTCGGGCAGGGGGAGGCCCGGCGAACGCGTGCTCAGCGTCGTGCCTCCCCCGCGGCCCGCTGCCCCCTCCGTTCCGGGGGGGCGAGGCAGGCAGGCACTACGGCCGGCCTTACTCCTCCGCCACCAGCACCACGCGCTCGACGCAGATGGCGTTCTGGTCGGCTTCGTCGCCGTGGGGGAAGGCCGGGCCCTCGAACTTGATGCGCGCCCAGACCTCGAACTTGCGGTCGGGGCGCGCCTGATCCCAGGCGGAATCGACGTCCACCTGGATGATCCAGCTCCAGAAGAAGTAGAGGTAGTAGGACTGGCCGAGCGCGAACTCGCCCATCTTGTACCAGTGGTAGCCCGGCCCCGGCACGTCCTCGGGCTTGATCGTCCCGCTGCCCGCGGCCTTGCGGTTGATCTGGTCGTAGAGGCCCCAGGGCATGGGCAGCCTGTAGCGCTCCAGCGGATGGTCGTCGGTCGCGATCTTGGTCGGGAACTCGAGGCGATTGGTGATGCCGCTTTCGGCCTCCTCGTCCTCGACCACGCGCACGATGCCCTTCCAGTTGCGGGTGGTGTCGGCGGTGAAGTCGAAGACGCGCTCGGCGGGCAGGTCCGCGAACCTCTCCGGCAGCGGCACGAACACGGGCAGCGATGTCCACCGCGTCAGCTCGTCCTGCAACTGCGCCAGTGACTGCTCCACCCCCGCGCCGGACAGACGCCGCTCGGCCTCCACCGTCCAGGTCTCCTCGTAGCGCGCGGCGATGGCGTCGCGGTCGAGAGGGATGGTCGCGGGATCGTTGCCCGCCTGCGCCCACTGCCGGCTGAGCGCGCGGAACAGCGCCACCGTCGCCCGGTCGAGCGGCATGCGCGCGTGGCGCACACGCTGCAGCAGTTCGTCGTCGCCCGCCACCGCCGCCTCCGCGCGGTCGAAGATACCGTGCGCCGCGCGTACGAAGTCCAGCGTCAGGTAGCGGTAGGCGGGCAGCGCCGCGCCCATGCTGATGTAGCTCAGGTGCTCCTGCGACGACGCCTCCAGCGCCGCCAGGTACTCGCGGATCATCGGCCCCGCGGGTCCGTAGAAGCCGTCGGTGAAGGTCTCCAGCAGCGCGCCGTAGTCCTGGTAGGGGTCTTCAAGCAGCTTGATCATCATCCAGACCTTGAGATCGCGCATGTCGGCCCGCACCGGGTACTCCAGTTCGGTGAAGACGCCCTCGACGTTGTTTTCGGCGTAGAACTGGAAGTCGCGCGCGTAGGTGTGCACGCTGGGCATGGGCATGCCGCGCGGCTCCGCATATGTGACCGCGTAGTCCCACACGCGCAGGTTCGGCGCGATCTCCGCCCAGGACAGCAGGAAGTCGTGGAACTGCTCGTTCTCCGGGTCGGTGATGGCGCGGGTGAAGTTGCTGGTCGTGTCGCACAGGCGGATGATCACGTTGTCACGCGGGCGGATGCTGGCCGGCGGCGCCTGTGTGTACTGGTAGGCCAGCGTGCTGACGTAGACGTCCGGGTAGTCCTCGGCGATGGCGTCGGCCATGTAGTTCACGAAGTCGAGCAGCGGTCCGGCCTCCGAGCCCTCGGCCTGCGCGATGGCCTGACAGACGTCGCACTGACAGGCGCCACCCCAGTCGTTTTGTGAGATCGAGAACACGCGCGGCGCCGGCTCGCCCGCTTCTGCGGCCTGCGCACGCGATTGCTCGATGTACGCGATGAGCTTGTCGCGGAACAGCTCGCGCAGCTCCGGGTTGGTCAGGCAGAGCTGCGTGCGCTCGGCCTTGCGCTCGCCGTTGATGAGCGAGAAGTACTCCGGGTGCGCCTCGAAGTACTCGTCCGGGCGGATGTACATGAAGAACGTGTGCACGTGGTAGGGCGGCCCGTAATCCATGCCGCCGCCCCACTCGCCCGCGATCTTCGCATCGCCCTGGCGGTTGAGGCGGTTGCGCGCCGCAAACGCCCCGCCATCATTGCCGTAGAGCGTGTAGATGTCGCGGTACTGCAGCACCGGCTCGCCGCTCAGGTCGAGGTCGGCGACCTCGATGGTCGGCATGGTTGGCACGTTCTCCGCCCACGGACTCCACCAGTGTACGCCGATGACGTCCTCAAGGAAGTGGCAGGCGGCGTAGAGCGTGCCGCGCGGCCGCCCGCCGGCGATGATCAGGTCATCATCCACGGTGCGCACGATCCACTGCTCGGCCGCCAGGGCGGCGACGTCGATGCCGGCCTCCGCGGCTCGCGCCGTCGGGCCGACGAAGATCGCGGGCGTATCCGCGAGCGCCTCGGCCTCGGCGACGATCTCGAACTCGGTTGCGGCCGCCCGGCCGAGGTAGTGCGCGAGCTGGTCCGCGGCGGTCTGTTCCGGCGCGATGGCGCCATCGGCGAGGACGATGGGCGCCGGGGCCTGTCCGGGCGCGGCAAGCGTCACGGCGTGCGCGAAGACTGACGTGGCGAGCAGGCCGATGGCGGCGATGGTCAATGTGCGGGACATATCCACTCCTCCAGGCGTGATCGGTCGGTAGTTGCTGTCGGCACCGTTGTCGGTCGGTCAACCCGACCCGGCCCGTGCGGCGATGCGGGCGGCAATCCGCTCGGTGGCCCGGCCGTCGCGCACTCCCAGGTGTCTGTCCAGGAAGACCTCCTGCGTGCGGGTCAGCTCCGCGCGCAGGGCTTCGTCGGTCAGCAGGCGTCGCAGCGTGGGCGCCAGGTCTTCCTCGGCGTAGACGCCCAAGGCTGCGCCTTCCTGAGCGAAGGGGTACTGATCCAGGCCGGCGGCCAGGTTCACGGTCATCACCGGCGTGTGCATCAGGGCCGCCTCGATGGCCGTGGTCGAGAAGCGGGTGATGAGCACGTCGGCGGCCACGATCAGCGAGGACAGCTCGAACTCGCCGTGTTCCACGACACGTACGTGCTCGGGCCATTGCCGCGCGACGTCGCGATAGGGCTGCAGCTCCTCCTCGCGCGGGTGCGGCTTGATCAGCACGCGCGCATCGAGTTCCCGGCACGCCTCCGCCAGCACCTCCAGCCACCAGCGCCGCTCGCAGGCACGCTGGGCCATCTCGATGGGCTGCGTGGTCACCAGCACCAGGTAGCGCCGCCCGTCCAGCAACCGCTCACGCGGCGCCGCCGGCGGGGGCGCATCGCTCAGCGTGTCGTAGAGGCTGTGGCCCGTGGTGTTGAAGACGGTTTCGCGCCGGGCCAGCGGCTCGAGCATCTCCCGAGCGTACTTGCCGAAGACAAGCACCTCGTCGTACGGCAGTAGCGCCGCGGCGTGGAAGAGTGGGCCCCAGATGCCGTGCTGCGCGCATATCGTCGGCACGCCCCGATGCCTCGATTGCAGCACCCCGGGCGCCAGGAGTTCGTTGTAGGTGTTGAAGCTGACAAGCACGGATGGGCGGATCAGGTCCAGCGCGCATTCCCACAACCGCGCGTAGAGCGTGCACAGGGTCAACTCGCGCGTGACCGTAACATGCAGGCGGCGCGTCACGACACCCCACGCCTCCGTCGGCATCTCGGCGAACGGCTCGATACGCCGCAACTCGCGCGCGAAGTCGCGCGCGGCCCATGGCCCGGCCGCGGCCTCCGCCATCCCGCGACGGATCATCCACGGCTCAACCAGGTCGCGCAGCATGAAGCGGGGGAGCTTGCCCGGCGCGGTAGTCGCTGCGCAGCCGCCGTGAGGCAGGTCGATGCCCAGCACGGTCAGGCCGTAGTGCTCTTGGAGGTGGCCCCCAATCAGGTCGTAGAGCGGTACGAGTGTGGGCGCGAGGATCGGGAAGATGACATCGGCCCGGGGCGGCGTGTCCGAGTGTGCCGTGCGATGGCGCGACAGCTCGCGCAGCGCCTGCCCCAAGGCCAGAACCGGCGCAGCCAGCCCGTGTGCCATGCGCCGGTGCACGGGCGCGGTTCTGCGCAGCGTTGCGCCACACTTGCGGGCGATCACGGCGGCCATCTCGGCCACCATCTGCCGGCCGGTCCACCAGCCCGGGTCATCGGGTCTCTCCCAGGCCAGGACTTCCGATGGGTGCTCCTCGGCGGCCAGCCGGGCCAGGTGCAGATTACACAGCACAGGGCCGCACCCGAACTTAACGAAGCGGTCGGCGTAGACATCCCAGGCCGAGTGGCCCCACTGCGGGCGGGGCGCGCCCAGTCGCTTCGGCAGCAGCTCACCGAGTGAGTGCGCGATCCGGCGCAGTTCCACGTTGTAGCCCGGGAACAGCCCGCGCAGCTCGTCGTAGTACGCGCTCGGCATGAAGAGCGCTTCCTCGAAGCGCTCCACCAACGGCAGCACCTCGTCGCCGGGGCGCAGCACGCTGTCGGGGACGCGCGGGTAGGCGAGTGCCGAGTTGGTCACGATGAGACGATCCATGCCGCTGCCACTGCTTTCGCATCGCGATCTCTGGTGCGGGCGGGCGACAGCGGGAAGTTCGCGGCCCCCTCGCCACGCACCTGCGCGCGGGCAGGGAGACGGGTCGTGGGCGACGAAGCGGCGCGCGACGAGCAGGCCGCACCGCGAGGAGCGTGCGCCATGGACGCGTGGACGAAGCCGGGACGGCTGCCCGAGTGGTTCGAGCGCGGGAGGAGCCGCTGGGCATGGGGCGGCTGGGAGCCGCCCGAGTTCTACGTGCGCGCCGGCAGCCTCTCCGGCGGCGTCAACGGTCGTGCGTTGTGGGCGCCCAAGTGGTGGGACTACCTGCACTCCGAAGAGCACGTGCGCGCCATGGCGGAGATGGGCATCAACCTGACCACCACGCACTACTACAAGGGCTTCGGGCTGCGCGCCGAGGCCGCCGAGATGGAACGTACGCGCGAGCTGGTGGAGCTATGCCACGCCCACGGCATCCACGTGCTCGGCTACTGCCAGCTCACCACCGTGTACCCGGAGACCATGCTCGACGAGATCCCCGGCCTCGAGCGGCACGTTCAGTACGGGCCCGACGGCGCGAAGCGCCTCTACGGGAAGTCCTGCTACTTCCGCTGGCAGGGCGACCTGTCCAGCGATCTGTTCATCGACTATCTGCGTGGCGTGGTCACGCAGGGTCTCGAGGAGATCGGCCTCGATGGTGTGGAGTGGGACGGGACGCAGTACTCGTGCTACTGCGAGCGCTGCTTGGCCGCCTTCCGGGAGTTCCTGCGCGAGCGGTACGAGGAGCGCGCGCAGGAGCTGTTCGGTTTGCCGCACTTCGACCACGCGCTACCGCCGCCGCACATCGCGGGCGCCGACCCGATGTACCAGGCGTGGCTGGAGTTCCGCTGCGAGGTGATGCACCGGCGTTTGCGCGAGCTGTACGCGCACACCAAGGCCGTGCGCGAGGACGCGATCTTCGCCACCTACCCGCACGCGCCGCAGTTGAGCCGTCCGGACCGCGACCGCGTCATGCCCTGGGTGGGCGACTATCTCGACCTCGCGACCGCCGAGACGCACGAGATGCCGCGCGTGACCGACGACGGCCTGCTCGTCGGCTCGGTGCGGCACATCAAGCAGTGCTCGGCGTTGGGCGTGCCGGCCTTCGTGACCGCGTGGATCAACGACCCCAGCGGCTACCGCGCGCCGCGCACGCCCGCCGAGGTCAAGCTCTCGATCGCCGAGTCGGCCTGCTATGGCGGGCATCCCTTCCCGGCTACCTGGGCGAACCGTCCGTGGCAGCGGGACGGGAAGACGCTCTACCTGGATCCTCAGCGCGGCCCGGCGCTCGCGCGCTACATGCAGTTTTTCGCCCGGCACGAGGATCTGTACGCCGGCTCGCAGTCGCTGGCGAACGTCGGCGTGTTCTACGCTCCGGCCTCCTGCGACTTCGACCGCGACGTCGCCCTCGCGCACCTGCAGGGGCTGGAGCAGACGCTGCTGCAGCACCAGGTGCCCTTCGAGATCATCGTCGGCATCGAGGCAGGCGAGCGCTTCGCCACGGAGCTGGTGTGCGTGCCCAACCAGCGCCTGCTGAGTGACGCCGAGGTGGCGGCGCTGCGCACGCACCTCGAAGGCGGTGGCGCGCTGCTGCTCACCGGTGAGCCCGGGCGCTTCGACGAGCACCGCCGCGAGCGCCCTGGCGATGCCCTGGCCGACCTTTACGGGCACGAGCGCGTCACTCACCTCCCCGACGGCCGGGAGCGTGCCCCGGCCGGGGCCGACGGCCGGGTGAGCCCGCTCCACCCGCATCTGCCCGAGGCTCACGATGAGATCGCCGCGCAGGTCATCGCCGCAGTCCCTTCCGGCCTGCCGGTCGAGGTCGTCGCCGGGCGCTATGTGGGCGTCGGTATATACCGGACGGCCGACGGACGCGTGGCGGTGCATCTGCTGAACTACGCCAACTCGCAGGCCGTGGGGCCGGTCAGCATCCGCCTTCGGCAGGATCTGCGCGGCGAGGGATGCGAACTCATTACGCCTGACGAGGGCACATCGCTGGCGCAAGGGGACGAGGGAGGACTGGTGGTGCGGGAGCTGGACACGTACGCGGTGGTGTTGTGCTGAGGTCCGCCGCGCCTCAGTCTCCCAGGTGGTAGGCGAGCGTCTCGAGCTGCAGGGTCAGGTCCACGGTGCGCACGACCACGTGGTCAGGGACGCGCAGCGTCACGGGAGCGAAGTTGAGCAGGCCTCGGACCCCTGCGGCGATGAGCGCGTCGGCGACGTCCTGCGCGGCGAGGCGCGGCACCGCGATGATCGCCAGGCTCACGTTCCTGTCGGCGATCTCCTCTGCGAGGCGGTCGAAGGCCATGACCTCGTAGCCGCGCAGCCGGTGCCCGATCTTGGCCGGGTTGTTGTCGAAGACGCCGACGATCCTAAAGCCGCGCGACTCGAAGCCGGGGTAGTTGATCAGCGCTGAGCCCAGCGCGCCTGCGCCGATCACCACCACCTCGCGCTCGCGGTCGAGGCCCATCATGCGCTTGAGCGAGGCCAGCAGGTGCTGCACGTTGTAGCCCACGCCGGGCTGGCCGAACTCGCCGAAGAACGACAGGTCCTTGCGCACCTGGGCGGCGTTCACGCCCGCGGCGTCGGCGATGGCGGCCGACGAGATCGTGTTCGCCTCCTGGCGCTCCAGGATGCGCAGGTAACGGCAGATGCGCAGCAGCGTGGGGTCAGGCACCGGCTTGCGCTCAGGCATCTTCGGGCCTCACAGGGCGGCGTTGGCCTGTTGCCGCGTGTTATTCGGCACGTCCTCACCCGGCACCTCCATGTCCCATCGGGGTGCACGGCAGGACGCGCGCCCTGCCCTGACGAATCTGCGCCGCGCGCCGTCAGCCCTCACTGGAAAGGAAGCACCGATCATGCGTACGCGCACCCTCGGCCGCACCGGACTCGAGGTCTCGGTCATCGGCTTTGGCGGCATCCCCATCCGCCGCCCGCCGCACGACGAGGCCGTCGCGCTCTACCGCCGCGCCATGGACCTGGGCATCACCTACTTCGACTGCGCGCGCGCCTATGTGCGCTGCGAAGAGCGGCTGGGCGAGGCCATCCGGGGCCGGCGCGACGAGGTGGTCATTTGCTCACGAGATCTGTCGCACACCAAGGGCGAGATGGCGGCCGCCATCGACACCAGCCTGCAGACCCTGGGCACCGACTACGTGGACGTATACCAGTGCCACGAGCTGCATCAACCGGAGGACCTTGACGAGTGCCTGGCGCCCGGCGGCGCCTTCGAGGCGCTCGACGAGGCACGCGATGCAGGCAAGGTGCGCTTCATCGGCATGACCAGCCACAACCCCGACGTGGTCATGGCCGGCCTCGAGACCGGGATCATGGACGTAGTCCTGGTGATGCTCAACTACGTGAACCGGCGCATGGTCGAGGAGGTGTTACCGCGCGCGGCGGCCGACAATGTGGGCGTGGCGGTGCTGAAGCCCCTGGGCGGCTGTCTGCTGGCTGCGCACGCCGACCTCGCGCTGCGCTGGGTGCTCTCGCAGGAGGGCGTGCACACCACCATCCCGGGCATGTGGCGCCGCTTCGAGGTCGAGGCCAACGCGATGGTGGGCCGCGACTTCGTGCCGCTGAGCGACGACGAGGCCGCCGTCCTCGACGAGATGGCCGAGGTGCGTCTGCCCGACTGCTGCCGGCTGTGCTACCGCCATCACATCTGCCCGCACGGGGTCGAGATCAGCCGCCTGATGATCATGGACGTGCTCTACCAGCGCCACGGGGTCGCCGAGGCGCTCGAGCGCAACTGGGACGCGGATGTGGCGACCATCGAGCGGTGCTTCACCTGCGACATCCGCGACGAGTGCGCCGCCTCCTGCCCCTTCGGCATCGACATCCCGGCGGCGCTGGAGCGCATCTACCGCACCTTCGGCCCGGTGCTGGCGCGCCATCGGGAGCTGGCGGGGAAGTAGGGGCCCCGAGCGCGGGCCCCCCGCCCCGAGCTGCGCTCGCGCCGCCCCCATTGCCATACGCCGTACGGCTGGAAACCCGGCCGGAAAGTCGCTCTGTGTGAAGGGCGCGAGGTGGCGAGTCGGGAATCTGAGTGTGGGTGCCATCTCCCGACCAGGAGTGGATGGTATGCTGGGCCGCCCCGCCGACCAGGGCAATCTGTTCTCCGCCGACACGCAATACCTGGACTTCGTGGGCGCGGACAGCTTGTACGGTTTTCTGACGCGCCACGGTCGCGAGCTGTTCCCCGACGACGACTTCGCGGCCATCTCTACTGCGAGGGCTTCGGTCGGGCGTCGGTGCCACCGGGGATGCTGGCAGTGGCGCCGCTGCTGCAGGCGCACGATAGGGCCTCGGGTGCGGAGGCCACCCGACGGGCCACATATGACATGTGCTGGAAGGTGGCGCTGGGGATCGAGCTGAATGAGCGCCCCTTCGCCAAAAGCACGCTGCAGCAGTTCCGGGCGCAGCTTCTAATCCATGACCGGTCCCGGGCAGATGGCGTTGATGCGCACGCGCTGGCCCGCCCACTTGCGCCCGAGGCCGCGCGTCAGGCCCGCGACGCCCCACTTTGACACGCCGTAGATCGTGGTCGC
>JALGVA010000032.1 GCA_029820295.1 Candidatus Zipacnadia bacterium | reverse complement strand
GGGCGCTGCGCTCGGGCGTCGAGCTGGACGACGGCCCGACGCAGCCGGCGGAGGTGATGCTCGTCGCCACCGGCGGCGGAGAGAGCCGCCTGCGCATCACCATCGCCGAGGGCCGCAACCGCCAGGTGCGGCGCATGTGCGAGGCCATCGGCCACCCGGTGCGGCGCCTCAAGCGCGTGGCCATGGGGCCGCTGCGGCTGGGCGAGCTGTCGCTGGGCGAGGTGCGGGCGCTGACCCCGGCCCAGGTGCGGGCGCTGCGCCAGGCGGTCGGGCTCCCCATCGAGAACGATGACCTGTGAACGCGCGCGCCACGAGGCCGCGGATGTCGCCGCACTCGAGCGGGCGTGGCGGGCCGAGCCGCTGCGTCGTGAGCTGTCGTCGCTCGCGATTGCCACGGGGCGGGAGGTCTTCCTCGTCGGCGGCGCGGTGCGCGATGTGCTGCTCGAGCGTGACGCCGGCGACTGGGACGTGGCCGGCCGCGGCATGATCGAGCTGGCACGACGCTTCGCGCGCGAGCACGACCTGCGCGTGGTGATCCTGCACGAGGACTTCCCCACCGCGCGCGTGATCCTGCGGCCGGGAGAGCCGGCCGGCTACCTCGACTTCGTCGAGCTGCGAGCGCCGACCCTCGAGGAGGACCTGCGCGCCCGCGACTTCAGCATCAACGCCATCGCCTGGGACGTGCGCGGCGCCGAGCATCTCGTCGATCCCACGGGCGGCGCCGATGACCTCAACCGGCGGCTGGTGCGCGCGCCCTCGCGCGCAGTGCTCGAGGCCGATCCTCTGCGCGTGCTGCGCGGTTTCCGCTTCGCGGCGGAACTTGGCTTCGGCATCGAGGCCGACACCGCACGATGGCTGCGCGAGCTGGCACCAGGCGTGTGGGTCGTGCCCGGGGAGCGCATCGGCCAGGAGCTGCTCAAGCTCTTCGCGGCGCCCCATGCCGCGGACGCCATCCAGCTCGCCGAGGAGATCGGCGCGCTCGAGGACCTGTTCCCGGCGCTGGCGACCATGCGCGGCGTCGAGCAGGGCGGCTACCACCACCTCGACGTGCTCGGGCATACGCTGCTGGCGCTGCATGAGGCCGAGCGTTACATCAACGAGCCGGAGCTGGTCCTGCCGCGCTCGGCCGAGGCGGTGCGGGCGTGGGCGGCGGACTCGGGCAACCGCGCGGCGGTGCGCATGGCCGCGCTCTTTCACGACGTCGGCAAGCCCGAGTGTCGCACGGTGGAGGACGGGCACGTGCGCTTCGTCGGCCATGCCGACGCGGGCGCCGAGGCGTTCCTGGAGATGGCCGAGCGCGTGTCCCTGCCCACGCACCTGCGCCGGCAGGTGGTGCGCATGATCCGCCTGCACATGCGGCCGCTGGAGCTGGCGAACGCGGGGCTGGCGGCGGAGGCGGAGGGGCGCGCGCTTGCGCATGTGGTGACGCTGCGCGCGGTACGCCGGCTCATGCGCGACGCCGAGCCGGCGTCGGTGGGCCTGCTGCTGCTGGCGGCTGCCGACCGCGCGGCGTGCCGCGGCCCGGCCAGCCTGCTCGAGCAGCGCGGGCGCATCTACGAGATCTTCGACGACATGCTGGCGCGCTACCTGGCGTGGCTGCGCGAGCAGCGCGCACGCCCGGCCCTCATCGACGGCAACGAGCTGATGGCTGAGCTGGACCTCGAAGAGGGCCCGCTGGTGGGCGAGCTGCTCGATCGCATCGCCGAGGCCTACGCCGACCGCGACATCACCACGCGGGCGGACGCGCTCCGACTGGCGCGGCGACTGCTGCGGGCACGATCGTGAGCCGGCGTACGCGCAAAGGGCCAGGCCGTGCTGGCCTCGCCCTCGCCGATCCTCGTCGAGTATCCGCCCCTCAGTGACTCGCAGCCGAGAGCTCCTCGCGGTCGGCGTGGATCGGGCCGTTGCGACGCATGAACTGCGTCGCCTGGTGCATGAACGCCTCGAGCCGCGTCTGATCCGTCGCCTGCTCGTTCCCGTCGTAGACCATGTTCAGGAACGGGAAGTCGCCGTAGTCGGTGCGCACGCGCTTGAGGATCGCGTGTGAGATCGTCCCCGGCATGCACGTGAAGGGCATCACGCTGACCACCCCGTGCAGGCCCTTTTCGATGAAGTCCACGGCCTTGCCCACGGTCATGATCGCCTCGCCCTCGAACGAGCGGTGCACGTAGCAGCCCGCCATGTCCAGAACCTCCCCCGTGGTCGGCTCGTGCGCGTTGCGCAGCAGGCCCTCGAAGGGTCGCGCCAGCGCGCGTTCGTCGCGTGTCATGACCTCGTCCTCGATGCGGTTCTTTACCCGGAAGAGCAGGTCGCCGTGCAGGCTCGCGCGCATGTCGCGGCGGTAGTTGCGGTAGAGGAACCACTCGTAGACCGGCGCCATCCACACCTCGCCCCCCAGCGCCTCAATCCTGTCGATCACATGCTGGTTGCTGAAGGCGTTGGCGCGCACGTAGAACTCGCCCGACAGGCCGATCACCGGCCGCGGCGTCGAGCGGTCGATGGCGACCGCGTCGAAGCGCCTGCGCGCGCGCACCATCGACTGCACCAGGTCGCCCTGCCCCTCGATGGTCGCCACCAGGTCGTCAAGGCTCTCCTGATGGGCGGCCTCGGCGGCGCCGGGTTCGACCTCGTAGGGGCGCAGCTCGAGCAGCGCCTTGAAGAGCATGTCCGCCGCCACCATGCCCCGCCAGGCCACGCGCAGGAAGTCGCGGCCGACGATGCCCATGTCGTCGAAGAAGCGCCGGCCCTGATGGGGGGCGTAGATGGGTACGTCCTCGAAGCCCAGGTCGTCGAGCACCATGCGCTGCAGCGTGTTGTACTGCCCGAAGCGACACGGCCCGCCCGAGCCGCCCATGAAGAAGGCGTAGCGGTCGCGGTCGAAGTCCGGGCGTTTGACGAACTTGACCATGTCGCCGGTGGTGACGATGGCCGGGAAGCACTCCTTGCCCGAGGTGTAGCGCCGCCCCCACATGAGCGTCTCCTCGTCGGGCTCGGGCAGCACCTCGGCGGGCATCCCCTGCGCGCGGAAGGCCGCGGCCAGCGCGTCGGCGTGCGTGCTCATATTGGGGATGAGCATCGTGCGCCGCGACTCGCTGTCGATGGTCAGCGGGCGCAGGTGGCGGCCCTTCGCGAACTCGCGCCCGCGCGTGGCGTCGAGCGAGTCCAGGAAGGCCTCGCAGCGCGTGATCATGCCCGCGTCGGCCGAGTGCTCGTCCACCTCAATGATGAGCGTCGGCTTCTCGCCCACGCGCTCGCGGAAGAACTGCATAATGAACGAGTCCGGCCCGCAGCCGAAGTTGGTCAGATACAGCGGGAACAGCCGGCCGTCATCTGCGATGATATCCGCCGCCGCCATGATCTTCTGGCCGTAGCGCCAGTACATGTTGAACCAGTCGGTCGGCAGCTCGACCTCGTCGAGCGGCAGGAAGTCCATGGGAATCGCCAGTACGCCCATCTTGCGCAGCTTCTGCGGGATCTCCAGGTTCGCGCCCGGGTCGCAGCCGTTGTACGAGCGGCTCACCACCACGATGGCGCGCTCGTCCTCGCCGAGCCCGGCCAGCACCTCGCGGCCACGCTCCTGCGCCTGCTCCTGGAAGCGCTCCATGGCCTGCCAGCCGACCTCGACCGCGCGCCGGACATCGCGCGGGTCGGCCCCGATGCGACGGGCGACCTCAATGAGCTGCCCGGCCACGTGCCGCTGACCATGCGCCATCCACAGATACGGCTCCAGCAGTTCGATGTCGTAGTCGTCGAAGTCGAGGCACGACTTGATGTGATAGGGCACGCTCTGGATGTAGGGGCACACGAAGCTGTCCGTCATACGCTCGTCGGGGCAGGCCAGGTTGATGACGCTGGGCAGGAACAGGTAGTCGATCTCCCCGCCCTCGAGCAGGTCGATCACGTGGCCCAGGTTCACCTTGTTCGGGAAGCAGGTCTCGGCCACCGAGCGCTCGGCGCCGCGGTGCACGGTGCGCTTGTTGGTGCGCGGTGACAGCACCACGCGCGCCCCCAGCTCCGTGAAGAACGCCTTCCAGAACGGGAACAGGTCGAAGTAGAGCAGCGCGCGCGGAATGCCCACCCGTGGCGCATCCTCGGGCAGCTCACCCTCGGGCTCGTAGGCCCGCTGGAGCATGCGCTCGCGCTCGCGGAACAGGTCGGGGATGTGCGAGATGTCCTCGGCGGTCTCGCGGATGTCGTACTTCCCGCAGCGGTCGCCGTAGAACATCGGCTCTTCGCCCACCACGATGACCTTGTTGATCTCGCAGCGATTCGGGCAGTCGGTACACTCGAAGCTCTCGATGGTGTACTCGACGTTGCTCAGATCGAACCCCTTGAAGGTGCTGCCCGCGCCGTCGTCATGCTCACGCGCGATGCACGCGCAGCCCAGCGCCCCCGTGTTCTCATTGTGCGGCGGCACCGTGATGCGCTTGCCGGTGACCTGCTCGAAGGCCGCCACCACCGCGTGGTTGAAGGCGGTGCCGCCCTGGAAGAAGATGTTGTCGCCCACGCGCCGGTCCTCGACCACGCGGTTGAGGTAGTTGTAGACGATCGAGTACGCCAGGCCCGCGGCGAGGTCCGGCGTACCCACCCCCGCCTGCTGGTGCTTGAGCAGCTCCGACTCCATGAACACCGTGCAGCGCTCGCCCAGGTTTGCCGGCGCGTCGGCGCTCAGCGCCTCGGCGGCGAACTGCTCCCTGATGGAGATGCCCAGCTTCTCGGCCTGCTCCTCGAGGAACGAGCCCGTGCCGGCCGCGCACACCTTGTTCATGGTGAAGTCCACGACCACGGTGTTGTCGATGCTGATGTACTTGCTGTCCTGGCCGCCGATCTCGAAGATCGTGTCCACGGTCGGGTCGAGGTGGATCGCCCCCCGCGCCTGAGCGGTGATCTCGTTCTTCACCACGTCGGCGCCGATGAAGTCGGCGATCAGGTAGCGTCCCGAGCCGGTCGTGCACGCCTTGCGCACCTCCACCATCTCGCCCACGGCCTCGCCCGCGAGCTTCAGCGCCCGCCGCACCGCTTCGATGGGCCGGCCGGCGGTCATCAGGTACTCCTTGTGCAGCACCCGGCCCTCCTCGTCCATGACCACCAGGTTGGTCGAGATCGAGCCCACGTCCACGCCCAGATAGGCCGGGACGCGCTCGCCCGGCGCGAACTCCGGCCGGTGGATCCCCGACGGGTGAATGACGCTCCGGTCAAGGCGCAGCGGCTCCAGGCGCTCCTTGCGTCCGGCGGTCGAGACGTGGCCCTCCAGCTCGGCGATGCGGTCGAGGTCCACCTCGGGGAAGCCGCTCTCGATTGAGTGCAGCGCCGCGCCGATGGCGCCCATGGCACCGAAGTGCTCGGGGATGATCAGGGCGTCCTCGTCCAGCTCGTAGACGTCGTGGATGGCGCGCACGATGCCCGGATTCGCGGCCACGCCGCCCTGGAAGGACACCGGCGGCTCGAGGTCGCGCGCCGAGCCGACCGTGGACTTGAAGTTGCGCACCAGCGCGTAGCACAGCCCCGCCACAATGTCCTTGACCGGCGTGGCCATCTGCTGCAGGTGGATCATGTCCGACTTGGCGAAGACCGAGCAGCGGCCGGCCACGCGCGGCGGGTGCTCGCTCTCCAGCGCGGTCCGGCCGAACTCCTCGATCGACAGGTTCATGCGCGCCGCCTGCTGGTCGAGGAACGACCCGGTGCCGGCGGCGCACATGGCGTTCATGTTGAAGTCGGCGACCTCGATGACCCCCGTCGCGCCCTCGGCCTCGCGCAGGAAGATCAACTTCGAGTCCTCGCCGCCGATCTCGATGATGGTGCGCACCGACGGGTGCAGCGCCGCCGTGGCCGTGGCCTGCGAGACCACCTCGTTGACGAAGGCCGCGTTGATGCGCTCTGCGATCAGCCGCCCGGCATTGCCCGTGGCGGCCACGCCCCGGATGCACTCGCGCCCCACCCCCTCGACGGTCTCGCGCAGCGCGGCGCCGGCCACCTGGATCGGCCGGCCGTGATGGCGGATGTACTTCGTCTCGACGACCGCCCCCTGCTCGTCGAGCACCGCAATGTCCACGCTCACCGAGCCGACATCGATGCCGACGTAGTAGCTGCTCACCTCTGACATCTGGGGCTATCCTCCAACAGCGGCGCCACGGCGGTGCCGCGTGATAAGCCTGGCCGCCGGCTGATGATCGAGCGCGTGACGCCGGCGACGGGTGTGCGGGCAGCCGACCGGCGCCCGCGCGTGCGTACATCAGGCCCGCACCACAGGCGCGGGCCGCCAACGCGCGCATTATACAAGACCGGCCCCCCGGATGCAAACTCAACCGGAAAAGTGAAGAATAGCGTCGCCCTCCGCGGCCGGCGCGTGCTGTGAGTGCATGCAGAAGGCCTGATGACGGCTCGCGGCGAACCTGCGCCGCGTACGCAACCCACAGGCCAGGGGAGGCCGACGATGGCTGTTCAGATATCGCTCTACACGCTGTTGGCGAACACCGTGTCGCTCGAGGAGGCGGTGAAACTCGCGGCGGGCGCCGGCTTCGACGCCGTGGACATCCGCATGCGCGAGGACGGCATCCACATCCCCCCCGACATCTCCGACGAGGAGGCCGTGCGCGTGCGCACCATGGTGGAGGACGCCGGCCTGCACGTCTCGGGCCTGACCACCTACTGGGAGGCCGGGCGCGTGGAGCGCGACGAGGCGATCGAGCAGCTCGACGCCATCGAGCGGGCGCTGGGCACCGCCTCGTTGCTGGGCGCGAAGTTCATGCGCATCTCCTCGGCCGATTACGACCGGGGTTACGACTACGAGGTCTGTCGCGCGGCCTTCCGCGATCAGATTGTGCGCGTGGCGGAGATGGGTGCGGCCTACGGGATCGTGGTCACGCCCGAGCAGCACGGTGGCCGGTACATCGCCTCCGCCGGGCAGTGCCTCGACATGCTGCGCGGGCTGGAGCACCCCAACCTGGGCGTGGTCTTCGACCCGGGCAACGCGGTGAGCGAGGGCTTCGAGCGCCCGTGGGTGCAGGTGCGCATGCTGGGCGGGTGGATCCGCAACGTGCACGTGAAGAACCGCATGACCGCGGCGGGCGAGCCGCTGGCGCACGAGCGCCTGCCCGGCGGCAACGTGCGTGTGAACGAGGGCGTGCTCGACTGGGACGTCATCGCCGACGAGCTGGTCGCCATCGGCTACGACGGCTACCTGACCGCCGAGGACTTCGCCGAGTTCGACTCGCTGGAGGAGAAGTTCGCCTGGAACGCCGACTTCCTGCGCGCGCTGGCGGCGAAGTTCGACTGAGATACTGACGGACCGCGCAACCTGCGCTGGCATCGGAGGGCATGGCTGTGCTGATCCGTACTGCGTTTCTGAGTTCGGTATGCCGCGAACTGAGCGTCTACCGCGAACTTGCCTACGACGCCATCGAGGGGCTGGACGGCTGGCATTGTGTGCGCATGGAGGACTTCGGCGCCCGCGACTGGGACGCCGACGACTTCTGCCGTGCGCGCGTCTCCGACTGCGACCTGCTGGTGCTGATGCTCGGGTTCTGCTACGGCAGTTGCCCGGACGAGAGCTGCACCTCGTACACTCAGCGCGAGTACGAGGCCGCATGCAGGCCCCCGAGGAAGCCGTGCATCGTGCTCCTCGCCCGCGATGACTACGAGCCCAGCGCCCCTGTCGAGGAGCCCGATGAATGGCGCGCGCGGCAGCGCGCATTCCGCGAACGCGTCAGCCGCGAGCGCATCCTCGACACCTTTTCGAGCCCTGAGGACCTGGCCTGGCGGGTGGCTCGGGCCATCCACAACTGGGAGCGCGACCAGGAGCGCATGGAGCGCGAGCGCGCCGCCGGGCGTCCGACGATGGCCCTGCCTCTGCCGCCCCAGCCGTATTTCGTCCACCCCTACCCGCTGCAGCAGGACTTCACCGGCCGCGTGCGCGAGCGCGCCATGCTCACCCGCTGGCTCGCCGAGGGTACCGACCAGGTCATGGCGCTGATCGCGATCGGTGGCATGGGCAAGTCGGCGCTAACGTGGGTCTGGGCCCTGCGCGACGTCATCGGCCTGCCCGTGCCGGGCTTGCCCGATGGCCCTGCCGATGTGAGTGCGCAGTGCCGCGTGCCCCAGCACGCGCGCCCTGAGGGGCTGCTGTGGTGGTCCTTCTACGACGCCGAGGCCGGCTTCGGCGCGTTCCTCGACGCGGCCCTGCGCTACGTGGGCGGTGGCGAGGTCGACCCCGGCGCCTCGGACTGCCAGCACGAGAAGGTGCACTGGCTCCTGCAGTTGCTGCAGGACCGACGCGTCCTGCTGGTGCTGGACGGCTTCGAGCGCGAACTGCGCGCCTATCACAGCCTCAACGCCGCCTATGCCGGCGATCTGCCGGCCGAAGAGGCCGACGTCGCCGGGCGCGTGTGCATCGATCCCCACGCCGCCCAGTTCCTGCGCGGGCTGGCCGCACTCCCCCTGCAGGGGCGCGCGCTCATCACTTCGCGCCTGTTCCCTCATGAACTGGACGAGGCCGAGGGCTGCCACCGCGAGGACCTGCCGGGGATGGCCCCGACCGACGCGGTAGCCTTTTTCCACGCCCAGGACGTGACCGGCACGCGGGCTGAGATCGAGGAGATCTGCAGGCCGTGGGATTACCACCCGCTGGCGCTGCGGCTGCTTGCGGGTGTCGTCAAGCGCGACAAGCGCAACCCCGGTGACATTCGCGCAGCCCGCCGGCACCTGGACGAGGTGCTGCCCGACCTGACCGGCACCCACGGCCGCCACCACGTCCTGCAGGTCGCGTACGATGCGCTCGACCCCGACCTGCGCGAGCTGCTGAGCCGCATCGCCGCCTTCCGCGGCTCGGTGGGCTACGACGCCATCGGCGCCGTCAGCCCCTTCGCAGACCAGGACGACCTGGACCCCGCACTTGATGAGCTGGTCGACCGCGGCCTCGTCATGTGGGAGGGCGGCAGCTTCAGCCTGCACCCGATCGTGCACCGCTACGCCTACGACCGCCTCGGTGGCCGCGAGCACATCCACGAACAGGTGCGGGACTACTTCGCCGCCATGCCCGAGCCCGATGAGGTGGCCAGCATCGACGACCTGATGCCGACCATCGAGCTGTACCACCACACCGTCCGCACAGGCGGCCTTGATGACGCCCTGCGACTCTACTCCGAGCGGCTGTCGAATGATCTCTACTACCGGCTGGGCAGGTACCTGACCTGCATTGAGCTGCTGCGGGAACTCTTCCCGGGCGGCGAGGATCAGCCGCCACGACTCACCGATCCCGGCGCGCAGGCCTGGGTCCTCAACTCGCTGGCCAACGCCTACAGCCTCGTCGGCCAGTCCAGGCGGGCGGCCATGCTTTACGACATGCAGATCGCGATTCGTGAGGAACAGGGCGTGCTTAAGAGCATTGCCATCGGCCTGTGCAACCTGGCCGATGATCTCGTCAAGCTCGGCGCGCTGCAGGATGCCTGCGCGGCGCTGCGGCGCTCGATCGATCTGGCCGCCCAGGACAAGTACCACCCCGGCAGGGGAAGTGCCAAGTCTGACCTGGGCTGGGTCCTGGCGCTGACCGGCGCCTTCGAGGAGTCCGAGGCGCAGATGCATGAAGCGTGGGAGATCTTCGGAGCCCTGGGCCAGTCGCAGGACCAGTGTGTCGTGGCCTCCTACCGTGCCCTGCGTGCCCTCCTGATGGGCGCACCGGACGAGGCCCTAGTGGCGGCCGAACGCGCTCTGAGCCTGGCCCAGCGCGTAGCGCGGCGGCTCTACGCCCACCACCGCGACTTCGTCCGGGTCGGCTGGCTTATGGGGTGGACGCTCATCGAGATGGCCCTGACCGACTCCGAGCGCAGGCGGGAGCACCTGGCGCAAGCCGAGCAACACCTCACGGACGCACTCGTGCTGTGTCGGCGCATCAACATGGTCGACCACGAGCCGGACATCCTGCTGGTGTGGGCGCGGTGGTACCGGGCGATGGGCGATGACGCGCAGGCGCGCGAGGCAGTGAACGAGGCGCTCACGATCGCGCAGCGGTGCGAGTACCGGCTCGTGCAGGCGGACGCGCACAATCTGCTCGCCGAGTTGGCGCTCGATGCCGGCGAACTCGACGCAGCCCGCGAGTACGCCGAGATCGCGAAGGAGCGTGCCTGGTGCGACGGTCCGCCGTACTGCTACCAGCCGGCCGTCGCCGCCGCCGACCGGCTTCTGCGCCGCACCCGCCGCGCTGAGGGATGACCGGCCCCCGGACTAGACCGGCGCCTCATCGTCCACCTGCGGCGGGAGGTCGAGGCGGATGTGCAGCTCCCTGAGCTGCTTGGGGTCCGCAGGGGCGGGGGCGCCCGCCATCACGTCCTGCGCCTTCTGCGTCTTCGGGAAGGCGATGACCTCGCGGATGTTGGGCTCGCCGCACAGCAGCATCACGATGCGGTCGAAGCCCGGCGCGATCCCCCCGTGCGGCGGCGCCCCGTACTCGAAGGCCTTCAGGAAGAACCCGAAGCGCCGCTGCGCCTCCTCGCGCGTGATCCCCAGCACCTTGAAGACCTTCTCCTGGATGTCCCGCCGGTGGATACGGATCGAGCCCGACGCCACCTCGTAGCCGTTGAGCACCACGTCGTACGACAGCGCGCGCACCTTGCCGGGGTCGCTCTCGAGCAGCTCCCAGTCATCCTCGTGTGGCATGCAGAACGGGTGGTGCTCGGCGTCCCAGCGCTTCTCGTCCTCGTTCCAGGTCACCAGCGGGAAGTCGTAGACCCACAGCGGCGCCCACGCGCTCTCGTCGATCAGCCCCAGCCGCTCGCCCATCTCACGCCGCAGCCAGTCGAGCGCCTCGTGCGCGGTCTCGGGCTCGTCGGCTACGATCATCAGCATGTCGCCAACCTGTGCGCCGAAGGCCTCGGTGATCGCCGCCAGCTCGTCGGCTGAGAAGAACTTGGCGATCGGGCCCTCCAGCCCGTCGTCGGTCACCTGGAACCACGCCAGCCCCTTGGCCTTGTGCTCCTGCACGAACTCGGTCAGCCGGTCCATCTGCGCACGGCCGATGTCCGCGCAGCCGGGCGCGCACAGGCCCTTGACCACGCCGCCGGAGGCCGCGACGCTCGCGAACACCTTGAACTCGGCCTCGCGCACGACCTCGGTGATATCCACCAGCTCGAGGCCGAAGCGCGTGTCGGGCTTGTCGGTGCCGAATCTCTCGACCGCCTCGGCGCAGGTCATGCGCGGCCACGGGTAGGGCAGCTCGTGCCCGCACGCCGCGAAGATGGCCGCGTAGAGCCGCTCGGTGAGGTCGAAGATGTCCTCGCGCGTGATGAAGCTCATCTCGATGTCGATCTGCGTGAACTCCGGCTGGCGGTCGGCGCGCAGGTCCTCGTCGCGCAGGCAGCGCGCGATCTGGAAGTAGCGCTCGCAGCCGGAGATCATCAGGAGCTGCTTGAGGATCTGCGGGGACTGCGGCAGCGCGTAGAAATTGCCCGGGTTCACGCGGCTGGGCACCAGATAGTCGCGCGCGCCCTCCGGCGTCGGCCGGAACAGCAGTGGCGTCTCGATCTCCAGGAAGCCCTCGTCGGAGAGGAACTCGCGGGTCGCGCGCGCGGCCTCGTGGCGGATGCGCAGGTTGCGCTGCATGCGCGGGTTGCGCAGATCGATGTAGCGGTACTCCAGGCGCACCTTCTCGTCCACCTCGGTCTCATCGAGCCACGAGAACGGCGGCGTCTCGGCCACGTTGAGGATCGCCAGCTCCGCGCAGCGCACCTCCACCTCGCCGGTGGGGAGGTCGGGGTTCTCGGTGCCCTCGGGCCGGCGCGCGACGGTGCCGCGCACCGCGATGACGAACTCGGAGCGGAGCTGGTGCGCGAGCTGGTGGGCCTCGGCGCTGACCTGCGGATCGAAGACCACCTGCACGAGCCCGGAGCGGTCGCGCAGGTCCACGAAGATCAGCCCGCCGTGGTCGCGGCGGCGGTTGACCCAGCCGTTGAGCACGACGGCGTCGCCGATGTCATCGGCGCGCAGCTCGCCGCAGTGGCGGGTTCGTTTGAGGTCGTCGCGCAGCTCGTTGAGTTGCTCCATGGCAGGACACCTCGTCTGAAGGGAAGCGATGGGCAATCAGCAGGCGGCGGTTCCGTCATGCCGTGGCCGTCTGGAGGGGCAGGGCTACGGCAGACGCCTCGCGTCTGACCCGCCCGGTCGTTGTCATTTGCCGTTCGCGCATCGACCGTCGAAACGACGCCCGGGCATGAGTGCCCCGGCCACGGGATGGCACCGGTGCCCGGGGCCCACCCCCCGGGCGGGATGCCACTGAACGG
Organism: Candidatus Zipacnadia bacterium; assembly: GCA_029820295.1. Classification (GTDB taxonomy): domain Bacteria; phylum Armatimonadota; class Zipacnadia; order Zipacnadales; family UBA5352; genus JALGVA01. The sequence continues at coordinate 26,182 of JALGVA010000032.1, read as the reverse complement.
TTACGGCAACGGCGCACAGGCGAGACCGCCCGTGCCACGAACGACATGGCCTCACGTCCGCAGGCAGTCGGTGATCCCCCGCAGAACCAGCGGCAGGCGCGTGCCCAGGCGCAGGAACAACACCCAGCTCGCCGCCAGAAAGACCACCATCCACGGCAGGCTCCCCGCCAGCAGGTACATCACCAGCCCGAACACCGCCGGCAGCTCCGCGATCGCCGCGAGGATGATCACCGTGTGCGCGTACGAATCGAGCGTCGCCGCCTCCAGCGCGCGCCGCTCAAAGGCCAGCGACGCCAGAAACACCCCGGCCGCCGCTCCGAGCATCGCCCCGCCAACCACGTGCTCGACCTCCCCCAGCCCGGCCGGCCGGTAGCGGACGACCATCTCGAGGATCGCGACGAGCACGCCGTAGAGCAGCGTTGACATGAAGAGCGCAAACAGGATCACCTGGATGACGCGCACGCGCCGGTCGAACTCCGCGCACGGGAAGCCGCAGTACGGGCAGGCCTCACCCCGAAGCTCCTGCACCTCCTGCCGGCACTGCGGACAGCGCATCTCTCACTCCTGCGCGTCGCCCTTCAGGTGCTCCGCCAGCGCCTCCAGCGGCACTTCCTCCTGCTCGCCGGAGAGCATGTCGCGGACGGTGGCGATGCCCCGCGCGATCTCGTCGCCGCCCAGGATCACGGCGTTCAGGTAGCCCTGCGCGTCGGCGTAGCGCATCTGCGCGCGGATCGAGCGCCGCCGGTAGTCGATCTCGGCCTTCACGCCCGCGCCGCGCAGGTCGTGCAGCAGGCGGTAGCCCGGCAGCCACGCCTCGTCGCCGATGGTTACGATGAAGCTGCCCTCGCGCGGCTGCTCCTCGTCGGCGAGCCCCAGCGCCTCGCGCACCAGCAGCACGCGCTCGATGCCGATGCCCAGCCCGACGCCCGGTATGGCCGGGCCGCCGCACTGCTCGACCAGGCCATCATAGCGCCCGCCGCCGCCGATCGAGTCCTGGGCGCCCAGCGCGTCGTGGCGGAACTCGAAGGCGGTCTTCGTGTAGTAGTCCAGCCCGCGCACGATGCGCGTATCGATCTCGTAGGCGATGTCCAGCGCCTCCAGATGCTCGCGCAGGCCCGCGAAGTGTTCGGCGCACTCGCCGCACAGGCTGTCGAGCATGGTCGGCGCGTTGTCCAGCACCCGCCGGCAGGTCTCCTCCTTGCAGTCGAGCAGGCGCAGCGGGTTGGTGTCATAGCGGCGCCGGCAGTCGCGGCACATGTGCTCCACCGAGTCGGCGACCGAGGCCCTCAGCTCGTCCACGTAGCCCGGCGCGCACACGGGGCAGCCCACCGAGTTGATGAGCAGGCGCGTGCCCTCAATACCCAGCGCGCGGTAGAAGCTCAGCGCCAGGTCGATGACCTCGGCGTCCACCGCCGGCTCGGGCGAGCCGATGGCCTCGATGCCTGCCTGATGGTGCTGGCGGTAGCGCCCGGCCTGCGGCTTGTCCTGGCGGAAGATGGGGGCGATGTAGTAGAGCTTCACCAGCCGCTCGCGGTCCTGGCCCTGCAGGTTCTCCTCGACGAAGGCGCGCACCGCAGGCGCGGTGCCCTCGGCGCGCAGCGTCAGGCTGCGCCCGCCCTTGTCCTCGAAGGTGTACATCTCCTTGGAGACAATGTCGGTGTCCTCGCCCACCGAGCGCACGAACAGCTCGGTCTCTTCGAAGATGGGCGTGCGGATCTCGCTGTAGCCGAAGCGCCGGCAGATGTCGCGGAAGGTGCGCTCAACGAAGCGCCAGCGCGGCGCCTCCTCGGGCAGGATGTCCTGGGTGCCTTTGGGCCTCTGGTAGCGCATGGGCGGATCAGCTCGTTTGTGTCGTGGAAGGCCCCTCGATGGCGCGGAAGGGCCGCGCTCAGGAGCTCTTGCCGTCGTCGTCATCCTCTTTGGGCAGCAGCTCGCCGCCCAGCGCCGCCTCGGCAAGCTGCAGGTAGTAGGGGTGGCGCGAGAGCACGAAGAGCTGATAGCACAGCCCCAGCAGCAGGAGCTGGATGGCGTGCATGACCGGCAGGCCCATGATCACGCTCACGATCGCGGTCAACCCGATGGCGACGCCCATGAGCGTGATTGAGTCCGCCGAGGCGCGGATGGAGCGCAGGGCGATCTGGGCGTTGCTCTGCAGCGCCGAGCGGTGTGCCGCGCTCTGGGCCCACGACAGCGGGCTGCGGCTCTCGTCGCCGCCGGCGGCGCGGAAGATATGGCGCGCCAGTCGGTCGGCGTCGGTCCAGTGGCCGTCGAGGTAGAAGCCGGCGAGGAAGACTGCGGCGCCCACGCCCAGCACGATCTCGAAGGCCAGGCGCGTGGCCTGCTTGCCACTGACCGGCCCGACCGGGCCCCAGGCGGCCAGCAGCAGGGCGATTACCGCGCACGCCACCAGCGGCGTGATGCCCCAGGTCATCCAGCGGTGCAGCAGATGTTCGCGCAGTGCCTGCATCTCATCGGGCTCCTGAGCCATGGTCCTCCGTCTCCGCGCCGGGACCTGCGCCCCGAAATACGAGGAGTGGGCCGGCCCTGTCCCGGCCCACGGACGGTGCATATGCTGGGGTTGCGAGTATAGCATCGGCCCCGTGCGGAGTCAACGAAGCGGATGGCGCGAATGGGCAGACGTGCACGCCGCAGCCGGGCGCAATTGACTTGCGCAGGGACCGGGGATATAATGCCGCGAGAAAGGAAGTGCGCCGCGTTGGAGAGAATGTGGGCGCCGTGGCGTATCGGCTACGTCACCGGCGACAGGCCGTCTGGCTGCGTGTTCTGCGCGAAGATCGACGCGAACGAGGACGACCACTCTTTCGTCCTGTACCGTGGGGAGCACAGCCTCATTGTGCTCAACACGTATCCGTACAACAGCGGCCATCTCATGGTGGTGCCGAATCAGCACGTTGCCGATGTCACCGACCTGTCGGCCCAGGCCCTCGCGGAGCTGTGGGAGCTGACCGGGGTGGCGGTTCGCGCCCTGAAGGAGGCCCTTGCCCCTCACGGGGTGAATATCGGCATGAACCTGGGCGAGGCGGCCGGTGCGGGCATCAGCGACCACCTGCACATGCACATCGTGCCGCGCTGGCACGGGGACACGAACTTCATGACCTCGTGCGCGGAAACCCGCGTGGTGCCGCAGAGTCTTGAGGACAGCTATCGCCAGCTTCGTCCCGTGGTGCAGCGGCTGGCACTGCAATCGCAGCAGACCTGACGCGCCTTTGAAAGGGGAAGGGCGATGCGACGGCGCTTCGTTGTGATGGCCCTGATCGCGATTACCACCCTCGGGGCCTGCCTGGTCGCGAGCGCGCAGGGAGTGAGCTTCATCACTCCCCAGGATGGCGACACCGTCCGCGACATGGTCAGGCTTCAGGCCACCAAGCCCAGCCCCGACGAGGGGTGGATCTCCTACAAGATCGAATCCGGTGGCCGGGGCGACTTCGTCGGCGCGGTGATCTCACCGTTCACCTACGTCTGGGACACCCGCGCGCGCGGCGAGGACGGCAAGGACCTCTACGCCGACGGCCAGTACACCATCACCGCGGTGGCGATGTCTCCCAGCGGCCGCAAGGTCGGCGAGGCCTCGATCACTGTCACCCTCAAGAACTCCCTGTCCGCCTCGGAAGCCCCCCGCCAGGTGCCCCTGATGCTGTGGTACGAGCGCAACCAGCAGGCGCTGTACCGCGCGGAGGCCCGCTGGTCGATCCGGCCGGCCACGGACGAGGAGGAGCCCGAGGATGTCTACACCATCGCCAGGAACTACGACGGCGCGCTGATCTCCAACTGGAAGAACCTGGTGATGAGCCCCTCGGTCGCCGCCGGGCACGCGGTGCTGCACGTCGTGGTCGGCTCCTCGGGCGCGCAGGCGGGCACCAGCGAGGTCGAGGCGCTCGCGCGCGCGGGCAAGGTGCATACCTATCGCGCTCTGCGCGACGGCGAGATGCGTCTCAAGCACAGCGATGACACCCCCTTCGAGCTGGCCGAGATCTCGGTACCGCTGGGCCGGCAGATGGTCTCGGTGGGCGACTCCTGGCGCGGCCGCATCACCATCTGGCCCGACCCCCTCAAGGGCACGGTGAGCACCGGCGGCATGGGCGGCGAGATGGGCATGATGGGTGCCCCGGGCATGGACATGATGGCCGCCCCGGGCATGGACATGGGGGCGATGCCCGGCGCCATGCCCGGCATGGGCATGGAGCCCGGCATGGAGGGCGGCATGGAGGGCGGCATGGGCGCCACGGCCGAGACCCGGCCGCCGACCAGTATCGAGACGCGCACCGTCCCCGCCACGCACACCGTCGAGGGCTTCGAGTGGGTCATGGGCCAGCCGACGGTGCGTATCCGCAGCACCTTCAGCGTGGACGATGACAAGATCACCATCCCCACCGGTGGCGGCGGCGCGCTGGGCGGCGAGGTCTTCGGTGGCATTGCCGGCGAGCCCGGCATGATGGGCGGTCCGCCCCCCGATGCGGGCATGATGGGTATGATGCCCGGCGGCTTCGGCGACACCGGCGCGGCGATGGACGGGGGCATGATGGGCGGCGCCGGCGGCGTCGAGCATGACACCTCGTACACCGGCGAGCGCATCACCTACTGGGCCTACGAACTCAACCGGCCCATCCGCATCGTGGACACCATCGTCCACACCCTCGAGATTGAACGCGCCCAGCAGATGGGCGAGATGGGCATGGGCGCGGAGATGGGCATGATGGGCATGCCCATGGAGCCCGGGATGATGATGGGGCCGGAGATGATGCCCCCGGAGCCGGGCGTCTACGGGCCGGGCGGCATGCCGCCGGGCATGGCCCCCGGCATGGAGCCGGGGATGATGATGGGCCCCGGTGAGTTCGGCATGGGCATGGGCATGGGACAGATGGAGCCCGCCGAGCCGATGAAGGTGCGCGTCACCATCAGCCTCGTGATCCAGGAGACCGATCTGTGAGGCGCGCCCCATGGGGGAGATGACTCTGTGCCTGACGCACTGATGTGGCGTTGCGGTGGCCGTGGCCTGAGGGCCGCGGCCCCGCCGGTTCTCGTGGCCGCCGCGCTGCTGCTCCTCGGCCTGGTCGCGCCGCCCGTGGATGCCCGGGCCGACGACGCCGGCCGGCGCACGAACCTGCAGGTGACGTTGTGGCGCACCGGCGTCCCCGGCCAGACCGAGGCTCTCAGCGAGCTGGTCTTCAGCTTCCAGCGCAGCAATCCCGATGTGATCGTCTGTCTCGAGTGGCTGGACGCCGACCTCGCCGGCGAGTGGCTGCGCCGCTGGATCGGCGGCTACCGCAGCCACGCCCCGGATGTCACGGTGGCCAGCGACCTGTGGGTCTGGGACCATCGCGCCGAGCTGTTGCGGGTGCCCCACGACCTGCGGGCGACGCTGATCGATACCCTCGAGCCGAGCGTGCTCGAACGTGGCGGCGGGCTGCCGCGCGGCGCGCCGTGGGCGGTGGCGACGCCGGCGCTCTACTACCGCGCCGATCTGCTGGCTGAGGCCGAGCTTGAGCCTCCGCAGACCTTCGCCGAGCTTGCCGACTGTGCGCGCGCGCTCGCGCAACCGCCCGAGCGCTTCGGGCTGGGCGTCCCGGGGCCCGGGGCCGGGGGAGAGGAGTTGCTCTACGCCCTCGCGCTGGCCCTGGCGCCGCCCGAGGGCGAGGATGACGCCGACGCCATCGAGCAGAGCCGTCTCCAGCGCGCGCTGGAACTGCTGGTGGGGCTGCAGGCCGACGGCGCGCTCCAGCCCGAAGTGCTCACCTGGGGCGAGTCGGAGCTGGTCGAAGCCTTCGCGCAGGGGCGGCTGGGCATGCTCATCGGCCGGCCGTGGGTGGCGCAGATGCTGCGCGGCCGCGCGCAGCGGCCGCCGGTGGAGTGGGCGGTGGCGCCCCTGCCCGGCGAGGATGGCGGCTCCGGAACCGTGCAGGTGGACTGGCTGTTCGCCTTCGGCGACACCGACCGCGCGGAGAACGCGCAGCGCTTCCTGCGCTTCATGGCCGAGAAGGAGAGTCAGCGCGCCCTGGCGATGTTGTGCGGCGCCCCGGCGCTGCGCTCGCTGTCCGAGGAGCTGGCCGGGGCCGCGCCGTGGTCCGGGCATATTCCGGCGCTGCGGCATGGAGGTGGGCTGCCGCTGGGCCGCTGGGATGACCTGCGGGGCCGGCTGGGCGAGGCGCTGGCGCTGGCGCTGAGCGGCCGCATGACGCCGGCCGAGGCGCTCCGGCCTCCCGGGGAGGAGGCCGAGGCCGGGCTTCCGTGACTGCGGACGGCCGGTCGCGCTAGATGTCGCTACGTCCCGGGTACTGCACGCGCCCGAAGCGGCGGATCTGATCCAGCGGCCACACGACCCTGGTGACGCGGCCCATGATCTGGTCCAGCGGTAGCGGGCCGGCGTCACGGGAGTCCTCGCTCAAGTTCCGGTTGTCGCCCATGACGTACACCGAGCCCTCGGGCACGGTGACCAGGACCGGCGGCGCCAGATCGGGCTGCTCCTTCAGATACGGCTCGCGCAGCCACCCCCCGTCGAGCCACACGTTGCCGCCGGCGATCAGGAAGCGCTCGCCGCCCAGACCGATCACGCGCTTGACGTAGGGGGCGCCGTCGGCCCCGGTGAACACGATGATGTCGCCGCGCCGGGGTGAGTCGTCGCCGCCGTAGTCGTGCAGGCGCACGATGTAGTACTCGCCGATCTTCAGCGTCGGCTCCATCGATCTGCTGACGATGTAGCCGAAGCGGATCACATGGGTGAAAACGTACCAGAGGGAGAACGCAAACACCACCGGCACGACCACACGCACGACCACGCGCATGTGCCGTCGTCTGCGGCCTGGTTCGTCTGATCGGGGCATACCCCACCTCCAGGGCCGCCGCCAGACGGCGACGCCCACATACCCGCGGCACCTCAACCTGATTCTACCGCGCGCCCCCGGGATGGTCAACAGCGCGGCACCGGGAGGGGAACCACGCGCGGCCGGCGGATGTCAATGCACACACGCGGACCTGCCGGCCGGGAGCGCGCGCAGCGGACGGCACGGGGCGCGGGCGGGGTGCGGAAAAAAGGGTTCTGCGCGGGGAAGGTGAACCTTCGCGCGGGGAGGAAACAGCGGAAGCCGTGACCGGGCGCGGACCGGATGCGTCTGCGGCCTGCGTGTCATTTCGTCGGCTCGGCCACTGTCCAGGAGGATGCTCGCCGCTCGGCCGAGGGCAGGAAAGGATGGCGCAGCTTCAGCGATGATCAATAAGGAGCTTGCCCGCAAGCTGTATGCAGAGGATGACCGCCTCGAACCGGGGGCGGAGGTGCAGCGTCAGATCACACTGCCATGGGGCCAGGCCGCGCGCATCAGCTACCGCAACGTTACCATGCGCCTGGGCCGGGCGATGATCACGGGCGCGGGCGTGGTGCTGGGCATCGCCTTCTTGTGTTCGGTATGGACGGCCAAGGTCGCCCAGGAGGGCATCGCCCGCTTCGAGGCCACCAGCGCGACCTACGTGGGCGGCGAGGAGGCTTCCCTGGCGCCCGGCGCGGAGGAGGCCGAGGCCGAGGCCAAGGCCCGCGCCGCCCGCCAGGCCTGGCTGGTGGTCATGTCGCTGCTGGTGTCGGCCGTGGGCATCACCAACTCGATGCTCATGTCGGTCACCGAACGCTTCCGTGAGATCGGCACCATGAAGTGTCTGGGGGCGTTGGATGAGTTCATCGTGCGCCTGTTCCTGATCGAGTCCGCGGTGCTGGGCATGCTGGGCTCGATCGTTGGCGCCATCCTGGGCCACCTCATCATGCTGGTGGTCTACATCACTAAGGAACGCGGCGTCGCCGCGATGATGGACTGGGGCCAGATGGTGGAGTACATCCTCATCGCCCTGGGCATCGGCACCGTGCTGTCGCTGTTCGCGGCCGTGCCGCCCGCAGTGCGCGCGGCGCGCATGCCCCCCGCGGCCGCGTTGTCCACCGAGATCTAGCGAGAGCTTTGACTACGGGCCGGCGGCCTGCGCCGGCCACCAAGGAGAACAGGCAATGGCCAGAATCGAGTGTCCCAAGTGTCACCACGTGGTCGACACGCCCGGGATCGTTACCGTCTGCCCGGAGTGCGGTGCCGACCTGCGCGGCGTCATGGAAGAGCTGGCGCACCGCCGGGAGAAGATGCGCGACGTCGCCCACGATGACTCGGTCACCACCCACGAGTTCATCGTGCGCACCAAGGAGCTGGAGAAGATCTACGTGATGGGCGAGGTCGAGGTGCCCGCGCTGCGCGGCGTGGAGATCAACATCCGCCGCGGCGAGTACCTGTCCATCATGGGCCCGTCGGGCTCGGGCAAGAGCACGCTGTTCAACATGGTCGGCGGCCTCGACAAGCCCACCAAGGGCACCTGCTTTATCGAAGAGGTGGACATGGCTCAGCTCGACGCCTTCGAGCTGGCCTGGCTGCGCTGCCGCAAGATCGGCTACATCTTCCAGACCTTCAACCTCATCCCGGTCATGACCGCGCTCGAGAACGTGACCCTGCCCATGATCTTCGCGGGCATGAGCAGCGACGAGATGATGGAGCGCGGCGCCATGCTGCTCGAGCTGGTGGGCCTGGGCGACCGCCTGCACCACAAGCCCTACGAACTCTCCGGCGGGCAGCAGCAGCGCGTCGCGGTTGCGCGCGCGCTGGCCAACGCGCCCGCGATCATCCTCGCCGATGAGCCCACCGGGAACCTGGACCTGCAGACCGGCAAGGAGATCATCGACCTGCTCAAGGAACTCAACGAGGAGAGCGGCGTCACCATCATCTCGGCGACCCACGACCTGAAGATGATCGACGTCTCAGACCGCGTGGTCCACATTCGCGACGGTCAGGTCGAGCGCATCGAGAACCGCGCCGACATCGACCTCGACGTGGGCAGCCTCGGGAGCGAAGCAGACCCCGAGCTTGACGAGTAGCGGGGACGTCGTAAGGGCGGCGATCCGCCCCTCGGCGTGGTCGGCCATCCTGCAGGGCAGGACCGGGGCGGCGGGCCGGCGTGAGCAGTCTGGCTGGCGCGCGGCCACACAGTCGCGCGCCATGCTTCTCTGTGTGGCGCTCATCCGGGGCGCGGCCGGACCGATGTACGTAACCTTCCGGAGGCGGTGAAGGGACTTGCTCCGTCCACTGTGGGCCACAGTTGCTGTCGCAGGCATCCTGGGGCTGTCGATGTCCGGCCTGCCCGCGCTCGCCCAGGGCGGGCACGAGGAGGAGATCGTCCTCGAGTCGGACACCGACTACGAGATGGCGGCCTCCGCCATCGACGAGCAGGAGATGCGCGACCTCATCGCCGACCTCGAGGCGCTGGGCTCGCGCGTCACCGGCTACCCGGGCTGTCATGAGGCCGCGCAGATGGTCGCCGACGGCTTCCGCCAGATCGGCCTGGAGGACGTGCACATCGAGACCTTCCCCGTGGTCGTCCCCGTGGCCCGCCCCGATGAGCAGGGCCGCTACGCCTCCATCAGCGTCGACGGCACCGACACCTCCTTCGCCATGCTGCCCATGTGGCCCAACCTGGTGCGCACGCCCACCACGCCCGATGACGGTATCCGCGGCAACCTCATCTACGCCGGCCCCGGCAACCTGCGCGCCTTCAACGGCCAGGAAGTCACTAACTCCATCACCATGGTGGACTTCAACTGCCAGGCCGAGTGGTTCAACGGCCCGCTGCTGGGCACCCAGGCGGTGCTGTTCATCGAGCCCGAGGAGACGCTGCGCGGCGAGGCCGAGGCCAAGTTCCTGTCCATCCCGGTGGACATCCCGCGCTATTGGATCCCGCGCGAGGCCGCCGACACCCTGATGGGCCTGCTGCTCGCGCGCGACGAGGTGCCGGTCACCATCCACTGTGACATGGCCTGGCAGCGCGTCGAGGGCGAGAACGTCGTCGCGCGCATCGAGGGCGCTGCCCCGACCCACGCCGAGGGCGATGACACGGGCGACACCCAGGGCGCCGATCTGCGGCTGAGCAATCAGCAGGTGGTCATCCAGGCTTACTACGACTCCATCTCGCTGACGCCCAACCAGGCGCCCGGAGCCGAGAGCGCCTGCTCCATCGCCGCCATGATGCAGCTCGCCAAGGCCTTCAAGGAGCAGCCGCCCAAGCGCACCGTCATCTTCCTCGCCACCTCCGGCCACTTCCAGGCCCTCACCGGCACCAAGTCCTACATCCACCAGTTCATCCGCGGCGCCCGCGGCGAGCGGCGCGTCAAGCACATGTTCGACCTGGTCAACCACGCACGCTCCGAACTTGAGGACGCCATCGCGCGCGTGTGGGAGGAGCCCGACGAGTACTCCCAGGAGGAGCCCAAGACCGAGGAGGAGCTGGTCACCGAGCGCATGCGCGCGCTCGGCCGCATCGCCCGCGCCATCAACCTGGCGGCCAAGAACGGTCGCCGCCTGATGAAGACCGTGCGCGCCGCTGAGCGCGCCGGGCGCGATGCTCCCAACCGCGGCGTGCTCGTTGAGCGCCAGCTCACCGAGGACGAGCTGGACGAGCGTATGGAGCTGATCGCCGAGTTCGGCGCCGCTGTCCCGGGCATCGAGCAGGCGGTGGACAACGCGCGCGAGGCCGTGCGCGCGGCCCGCCGCGTACCGCGCGACGCCGACCTGCAGGAGAAGCAGGCCGCGCTGGCCGAGGTGGAGCGCGCCGCCTGGGCCCTCGCCGATGCCGTTGACTTCTCCGACAAGCAGATCTACCTGTGGTTCACCCTCGACCTGTCGAGCCACAACAACACCTTCGGCATCTTCTACAAGGGCTACTTCTACGACTTCCGCGAGAGCATCCAGTGGAAGTTCTCCGACATCGGCAAGAAGGCGCGTGAGTACTCCGACCTGATCTCCGCCGCCCTGGGTGTGCCCGTGCGCCTGGTCGATGGCATCAACGCCATCCAGGGCAAGAGCTGGCGCACCTACATGGCCGGCAAGCTCGCCATGTCGCACGAGGTCGCCACCCTCGCCGGCATCCCCGGCCTGGGCTTCGCTACGGTCCACGACTCGCGGCCATGGGTGGACACGCCCATGGACCATATCGAGCACGTGCAGCTCGACAACCTGGTCGAGCAGACCCGCTTCCTGGCCTGCCTGGTCATGGACCTGGTATCGCTCGATGACCCGCGCGACCTCTACGACCTCGAGCTGTCCGACGACTTCGTGGAGATCCGCGGCCGTGCGGTGCAGTTCGACCCCGAGGAGAGCCTGTTCCCCGACGATCCCGTGGTGGGCTCGGTCGCGGTCGCGCGCACCGGCACCAAGACCTCGATGGGCGTGCGCAGCGAGATCTTCGACATCGTCGGTGACGACGGGCGCTTCACCCTGCTGGGGCTGCCCAACTCGCGCGCGCGCGGCGGCACCATCACCGTTGAGGCCTACCTGCTCGACCCCCGGGACGGCTGCGTCGTGATGGCTCCGGACATGGGCGTGACCGGCGCCGAGCAGTACCCCAACAAGGTGCCGATGGACCAGGATATCAAGCCGGTCACCGTGGTCATGTTCGACTGCAAGCCGGTCGCCATCTTCGACATGGTCGACCAGCGCTTCTTCCAACTCCTGAGCGAGATCCAGGTCTACGACGCGCAGACCGATGCGGCGCCCTACGAATACGGCTACTGTCTGCCCCTGCCGCCCGCGCAGTTCACATCGTCGTACGAGCCGGTGGCCGTGGTCTTCGCCCCATCGGGCACCAAAGTCAAGATCACCATGGGCGCCAGTCTGCTGGGCCTGCGCTTCCTGCTGGTCAACCCCACCGACCGCGAAGAGCTGGGCGAGGGCTATCTGGTGGATCGCTACCCCTCGCTCTACGCCACGCCCTACCGCGTCGCCACGGACATGTGGCTGCTGGACGAGACGCGCATGATTGACATGTCCAGGCACGGCATCACCAACCAGCGTGTCACCAACTCGCACGCGAAAGCCCTCGAGTACTTGAACCTGGCGCAGCAGTATCTGCGCGAGCGCAACTACGACGAGTTCTTCACCGCCGCGCGTACTGCCTGGAGCTACGAATCGCGCGCCTACCCGGACGTGCGTAAGACCGCCGATGACGTGGTCAAGGGCGTGCTGTTCTACCTGGCACTGCTGATGCCGTTCGCGGTCTTCGCCGAGCGCCTGTTCATCGGCGCGCGCGAGATCAAGGGCCAGATCATCGGCACCGTGGCGTTCTTCATCGGCATCTTCATCCTCATCGCTCTGGTGCATCCGGCCTTCGCCATCACCTTCACGCCCATGATCATCCTGCTCGCCTTCATCATCCTCGCGCTCACCGTGGTGGTCGTGGGCATCGTGGTGCAGAAGTTCGAGGAGCAGATGCGCGAGGTGCGCTGGGAGCAGACCGGGGTGCGCGAGGCCGACGTGGGCCGCCTGTCGGCCTCGGCGGCCGCCTTCAGCCTGGGCATCTCCAACATGCGCCGGCGCAAGATCCGGACACTGCTGACCTGTGTGACCCTGGTGCTGCTCACCTTCACCGTGCTGTCCACCACCTCGATCAAGCAGACCATGCGCAGCAACCGCATCCGCCTGCCGCACACCGCCGAGTACAACGGCATCATGATCCGCGACAAGACGTGGACGCCCATCGGCGAGCCCACCGCGCGCGTGATGGCCAATGAGTTCGGCGACCGTTACCCGGTGGCCCCGCGCGCGTGGTACTTCTCCGCGCGCATCGGCGAGCAGTCCTTCGTGGACGTCTCCCGCGCCGGCGCCTCCTACGCCGCCACCGCCATGGTCGGGCTCACCCCCGACGAGCAGCTCATCACCGACCCGCAGAGCGCGCTCAAGCCCGGCGGCCGCTGGTTCACCGACACCGACACGCTCGCATGCATCGTGCCCCAGGAAATGGCCGACAAGCTGGCTATCCAGGCCGAGGACGTGGGCAACGTCTACGTGTCGGTCTTCGGCACCCGCCTGCGCGTGCTGGGCATCATCGACTCCGACCGCTTCAAGCGCATCGAGGACCTTGACGGCGAGCAGATCACGCCCGTGGACTACCTGCTCATGCAGGAGCAGCAGGCGCAGCGCCAGTCCATGCAGGCCGGCGAAGACGAGATGAGCGAGGACGAGCTGCGTGAGTACATCCACCTCACGCCCGACGCGGTCCTCATCGTGCCCTACAACTTCGTCATCAACGCCGGCGGCACGCTGCGCTCGGTCGCCATCGGCATCCCCGAGGCCGCGGACGTGCGCGAGGACCTGGACAACCTGATGGCGCGCGTGGAACTGAACCTCTACGCGGGCATCGACGGCGAGACCTACCTGTGCAGCGCCGTCGGCACCACCGGCCTGCAGGGCGCCGGCGACATCATCATCCCGGTGCTCATCGCCGCCCTGATCGTGCTCAACACCATGCTCGGCTCGGTCTATGAGCGCACCAACGAGATCCACATCTACAGCTCGCTGGGCCTGGCACCCACGCACATCGCAGCGCTGTTCATCGCCGAGGCCTCGGTGTACGCAGTGCTCGGCGCCGTCGTGGGCTACCTGGTCGGCCAGATGGCCGCCAAGATCCTGCTGATGACCGGGGCCTTGGGCGGGCTGTACCTCAACTACTCGTCGCTGGCCGCGGTGGCAAGCACGCTGATGATCATGTTCACAGTGCTCATCTCGGTGCTCTATCCCGCGCGCGTGGCCTCCGACATCGCCATGCCCGGCATCGAGCGCCGCTGGACGCTGCCCGAGCCGGTCGATGACGTCATGCGCATGAACCTGCCCTTCACCGTGACCGGCGACCAGGCCCTGGGCGTGAACGTCTTCCTGCTGGACTACCTGTCGGCGCACGCGGACTACTCGCTGGGCAACTTCTCCACCGGTGACCTGGGGCTCGACAGGCGCGAGTACGAGTTGGGGGAGGGCTATGCTCTCGCGGTGATGGTCTGGCTCGCGCCCTACGACCTGGGCGTCTCCGAGCACATGACCATCGAGACCGTGCCCACCGAGGATGCCGAGATCTACCAGATCCGCGCGGTCATCGAGCGCGAGAGCGGCGACGAAGCCTCGTGGATCCGCGTGACCCGCAACTTCATCAACCTGCTGCGCAAGCAGTATCTGCTGTGGCGCACGCTGCCCACGCCGCTCAAGGGCGAGTTCGGCGCGCGCGGCCGCGCCATCCTGGCGGGCGAGGAGCTGCCCGACACCGCGGAGTGACGCGGCGCGCCGGCCGCCTGAGCCCGGTTTCGACCACACGCAGACGCGCATGGTGGCGCCCGGAGGTGTCAAGTGTCTCGACTGGACCCCGAACTTGAGCTGTACCGAGGGCTGATGGACCAGCCCGAGCAATACGAGGATGGTTTTGACGTCAAGACCATCATCGGGGCCATCTTCATCGGCTTCGTGATGATGCCCGGCGCCATCTACCTGGGGCTGGTGGCCGGGCGCAACCTCGGGCCGGCGGCTGAGTGGACCACCATCATCCTCTTCACCGAGGTGGCGCGCCGGTCGTTCATCACGCTCAAGCGCCAGGAAGTGTACATTCTCTTCTACATCGCCGCGGCGCTGGCGTCCACCTCCGGCGGCCTGCAGCTCGCCGGCGGCGTCTTCGCCGGCAAGATCTGGGACCAGTACTTCGTGCGCTCGCCGGCGGCGCGCGGCCTGGGCATCGCCTACCAGATCCCCGAGTGGGTCGTCCCGCCACCGGACTCCGAGGCGCTGCTGCGGCGCACCTTCTTCCACCCCGACTGGTACTACCCGATGGCCATCCTCTTGGTGGGCGTGATCCTCAGCCGCCTGAACTGGTTCGGGCTGGGCTACACGCTCTTCCGCATCACCTCCGACTACGAGCGCCTGCCCTTCCCCTACGCGGCCATCACCGCGCAGGGCTCGACCGCGCTGGCCGAGACCACCACCAAGACGGAGACCTGGCGCTGGCGCGTGTTCGCCATCGGGGCGATGATCGGCCTGGTGTTCGGCGCCTTCTACGTCGGCGTGCCCACCATCACCGGCGTGATCATGACCAAGCCCCTGCAACTGTTGCCGATTCCCTTCGTTGACCTCACGCGCAACACCGAGAACGTGCTGCCCGCCGTGCCCACCGGCTTCACCACCGACCTGGGCGCCATCATCGCCGGCTTCGTCGTGCCGTTCTGGGCGGTGGTGGGCAGCTTCGTGACCGCGGTGGCCACCTTCATTCTGAACCCGGCGCTCTACCGCGCGGGCGTACTGCAGGCCTGGACGCCGGGGATGGACACCATCCAGAGTTCGTTCGCCAACTCGGTGGACTTCTACTTCAGCATCGGCATCGGCACCGCGTTCGCGGTCGCGTTCATCGGTATCGCCGGTATCCTCGCTCACTTCTACCGCAATCGCAGGGCCGATGAGGAGGGCCGCGAGCACGAGCCCGGGACGCTCGCGGGCGTGCCCGGCCGCGGCGACATCAACCTGTGGCTCGCCATCGGCATGTTCGCGTTCTCGACTCTGGGCTACGTCTTCCTGTGCTGGCATCTGGTGCCCGACTTCCCCATCCTGTGGGTGATCTTCTTCGGCTTCATCTTCACACCGCTCAATTCCTACGTGGACGCGCGCATGAAGGGCCTCACCGGCCAGTGGGTCTCCATTCCCATGGTCAAGCAGGGCGTCATCATCCTCAGCGGCTACAAGGGCATCGACATCTGGTTCGCGCCCATCCCCGAGTTCGACCACGGCCAGCGCGCCCAGCAGTTCCGCGTGCTCGAGCTGACCGGCAACAAGGTCATCTCGCTGGTCAAGGCCGAGCTGCTCATCCTGCCCATCGTCGTCGTCTGCAGCCTGATCTACTGGGAGTTCATCTGGAAGCTGGCGCCCATCCCGTCGGCCAACTACCCGTACGCGCAGAAGATGTGGCACCTCAACGCGCTCAACTCCGGTCTGTGGCTCACCGCCACCCTCACCGGCAAGAGCCTCTTCCACCGCGCCTTCAAGTGGCAGTTCGTGGTCGGCGGCTTCGGCTTCGGCGTGATCACCTACAGCATCCTCGCGGCGGCGCGCATGCCCACCCTCCTGGTCTACGGAGTGGTGCGCGGCATTGGGCACATGCCCCACTTCGTCTTCCCTGAGATGATCGGGGCGCTGATCAGCCAGTTCTACATGATCCCGCGCTTCGGCGCCCGCCGCTGGAAGCAGTACGCCACGGTGCTCTCCGCCGGCTATGCCTGCGGCATGGGCCTGATCGGCATGGGCTCGGTGGCGTTCGCGCTCATCGGCCAGGCGGTCTCGCAGATGCCCTACTGATCAGCCTGATCACGCAGCCTTCTCCGGGGCCGGCGCCTGTCGCCGGCCCCTTCGATTGGCCCCGACCCGCCCGCGCAGCAGAATCTCCTCGGTGTGGAACAATCGCGCACGCGCGGCGTTTACAGTACACACCCGCAGCCCCGGCGATGGCAGGCCGGTTGGACGATGGACATGGCGTCTTCGGCAGCGCGCGGAGCGCCGAGGAGGTCGCAACATGACACATCGACGTGGTCGCACGCGTGGCTTCACCCTCATCGAGCTGCTCGTCGTGATCGCGATCATCGCCATTCTCGCCGCGATCCTGTTCCCGGTGTTTGCACGCGCGCGGGCCAAGGCGCGGCAGGCGGTGTGCTCGTCCAACCTCAAGCAGCTCGGTACCGCGATGATCATGTACGCGCAGGACTACGACAGCACGCTGCCCCCGTGGGGCTACGGCGGCAGCGACGCGGACGACGACCTGTCCACCGGCGCCTACACCTGGGACACCTTGCTCGGGCCCTACACCAAGAACCAGCAGATCCTGTGCTGCCCGGACAACCCCAAGCGCACACCCAGCGGCGACCGCCCGCGCTCGTACGCCATGCCGCGCTACGTCTCCGGTCAGTGCCCCGACCTGCCGCCCGTCCCTACCTCGACCGTGCTGTTGTTCGACAAGGGCTGGAAGGGTCCCGGCGTGTGGGGCGACGCCGCGGCCGAGAACTTCTTCCAGACCGCCGGCTGCACCGGCTACGGCCTCGACAAGACCCTGTGGCACAACGGCGGTAAGAACTTCGTCTACCTCGACGGCCACGTCAAGTGGGCCGCCGCCGGCAGCGGCCCCTTCGCCTATGTGAACCCGGCCAGCACCTGTGCGACCGCGCACCCGGGCTCGCAGCCGCCCTGGGAGCAGCACGGCCCGGGGCACTGCGAGTACCCCGGCGCCAGCGATGGTGACTGGCCGGTGGAGTAGAGGCAGGTCAAGCGTGGCTGCACGTCGAATCCCCGTCCGGGCCGCCTGGTCCCCCGGGGGCAGGCGGCCCGCGCGCGACGCCCGGCGGGGCCGCGGAGGAAGTACCATGAGACGCGGCTTCACGCTCATCGAGTTGCTCGTGGTCATCGCCATCATCTCGGTCCTGGCCTCGATCCTGTTCCCGGTGTTCGCACGGGCGCGGTCGAAGGCGAGAGGGACGGCCTGCCAATCCAACATGCGTCAGCTCGGCATTGCGCTGCAGATGTACGCCGACGACGCCGACGAGATCATGCCGCTGTGGAGCCTGGTGGGGGGCAGCCCGACCGGCGGGGCGCCGTCGGCGTACCCGTACACGTGGGACGAGCAGGTGTTCCCGTACTACCGCAACAAGCAGGTGCTGGAGTGTCCGGAGAACCCGCTCGGGCGGGGCTTCCGGTCGTACGCGATGCCGCGCTACGTCAGCGGCATCCAGCTCGGGCGCTTCCCCAACCCGGTGGCGACGGTCGCGCTGTTCGAGAAGGGCATGTACCCCTTCGGAATCTGGGACGATGCCACCGGTGAGAACGTGTATCAATCGCACACCGCGAAGGGCCAGCCGGGGTACTCAGAGGTGCCGTTTCACCATGAGGGAAAGAACTTCACGTTTATCGACGGGCATGTGAAGTGGTATACTAAGGGTGCCGGGCCGTTCGCCGCCTGCTATCGGGCTGGGGCCGAGCCCGGCGCATGTGAGGTGCCTGCCCGGCCCCCGTCCGGCGACTGGCCCCCCGCGGGCTGACGCCGCGACACCGCGCTCAGAGATGGTGTACAGGAGTGTGACAGCGCCCATGAGGCGATGCCAGAGCCGCACAGGATTCACTCTCATTGAACTGCTGACCGTGATCGGCATCATCGCTGTTCTGGCCGCAATCCTCTTCCCGGTGTTCAGTCGCGCCCGCGCCAGCGCGCGCAAGACCCGCTGCCTGTCCAATCTGCAGCAGATCGGGGTCGCGATTGAGACCTACGTGCAGGACAACGCCGGCTTCCTCCCGCCCTGGTCGATCACCCATCCGGGTATCGCCCCGTGGACTCCGCCGCCCGACCCCCTCAAGAACGTGGCCGACTCGTCGATAGGGACCTGGGACACGGCCATCATGTACGCGCTGCGCACCAAGGATCTGCTGATCTGCCCCGACAACCCCAACACCGACGCGCGCAGCGCGCGCTCCTACGCCATCGCCCAGTACACGCAGCGGCCTATGACCGTGTCGGGCGGGGGCATCATCGCCATCGGCGGCTTCCGCGATGACATCCCGGCGCCGCAGAAGACCGTGCTGCTGTTCGAGAAGGGCGATAACGAGCCCGGAGCCTGGGGCGACGCGCTCGGGCAGAACGTCTACCAGTACCACGATGAGGACATGCCCGGCGACGGCAGCGGCTACGAGGACCCGGACGAGTTCCCGATGTGGCACTTCGACGGCAAGAACTTCCTGTACTGTGACTACCACGCCGACTGGGCGGCACGCACCAGCTACCCATTCGACCATCAGCCCCAGAGCGGCGACCCGGTGGGCATGTGCAAGGACTGGGGCCGCATCGCCGATGGTGGCGACTGGCCCGACCCCGACTGAGCGCCACGCACATGGCTGTCAGCTCTGTACGCGGCCGCCACCGCGATGCGGTGGCGGCCGCTGCGTTGATGCTGAACGTTGCGCGCCACCGGGCCGTCAGCAACAGTAGCCGCCCCTGCCGCGCTTCCCGGCGTGCCGCCGGTTGTGCTATACTCAGGGCCGTCCGAGTGTGCTGTGCGTGATGAGGAACATCGCCTGATGAGGTCGCTGCGCAACGCCGACTTCCAGTTGCTGACCGTGGTGCTGCTGCTGTGCGCGATCGGCCTGATCGCCATCTACAGTTGCACGCGCACCGCCCCCTCGCCCACCGCGAAGGTGGCCATGCAGTCCGCCTACGTGGTCATCGGCCTGGTGATGATGGTCGGCACGGCGCTGCTTGACCCGAACCGGCTGCGCGGCATGGCCTGGCCGTTGTTCCTGGTCGTGATGGGCCTGCTGGTGCTGGTGCTGATGATGGGCCAGATCCGCGGCACCGCGCGCTGGATCCCTCTGGGTCCGGTCAACCTGCAGCCCTCGGAGCTGGCGAAGCTGGCCGTGATCCTCATGCTGGGCGCCTTCGTGGCCCGCGAGGAGGGAGACCGTACCGACTTCCTCTTCCTGGTGCGAACGCTCATTTACGTAGGCGTGCCGGCCGGGCTGATCCTGCTCCAGCCCGACCTGGGCACGCCCATCGTGCTGTTCTTCATCTGGCTGGTCATGATGTTCATCTTCGGCTCCAGCCCCGCGCACCTGGGCGCCTTCGTACTGGCGGCGGTGCTGCTCTTCGCCGGCGCCTGGGGCTTCGGCCTCATTCGCCCGCACCAGCAGGCGCGCCTGACCGCCTTCCTGCACCCCGAGCGCGACCCGCACGGCGCCGCCTACCATCAGAACCAGTCGCTGATCGCCGTGGGCTCGGGCCACCTGTGGGGGCAGGGGCTGTTCCACGGTCGCCAGAGCCAGGGGCAGTTCATCCCCGACCAGGAGACCGACTTCGTCTTCACGGTGATCGCCGAGGAGCTGGGCTTCGTCGGCGCCGCGGCCATCGTCGTCCTCTTCGGCCTGCTGCTCTACCGCGCCCTGACCATCGCCGGCCAGGCGGTCAACACCTTCGAGCGCGTCGTGGCCGCCGGCATCGCGGCCATGCTGCTCATCCAGGTCTACGCCAATATCGCGATGACCATCGGCCTGGCGCCGGTCAAGGGCATGGCCCTGCCCTTCCTCAGCTACGGTGGCAGCAGCCTGATCACCAACATGATCGCGGTCGGCATCCTGCAGAGCATTCACATCCGGCGCGAGCAGATCGTCTTCTAGCGACGCACGCGACGACGGGAACGAGCTGAGCACATGGCCAACACCGACACGAGCAACTGGGAGGTCCGCGGCTGGCAGGGGGTCGTGGTCACCGTGCCGCCCGAGTGGGACATCGCCGCCATCAGCGGCGACGCCGACCAGGGCTACATGCGCCTCGACGACATCGACAACATGCCACGCGTGGAGATCAAGTGGCAGAAGGCCAAGGGCTTCGTTGACATCGACGGCGTGGTGGACAAGTACCTGACCGAGCTGGGGCGCAAGCGCAAGAAGGGCGAGCCCGAGGTCGAGGTGGACCGCGACTGCGTCGTGGTCAGCAAGCGCCGGATGCGGCGTAAGCGCGACCTCAACTGCTTCGCCTGGCACGGCGCCACCGACGGCTTCGGCGCCGGCTGGTACTGCGAGGAGTGCGAGCGCGTGATGGTGGTGCAGGTGCTCGCGCTCCCCGACGAGGACGGGCTGGCCCTGGCGGGCGAGATCATCGGCAGCCTGCAGGATCATCCCGAGGACGAGTGGATCACCTGGTCCACCTACGGGCTGCAGATGCAGGCACCCGAGCGCTTCACCCTCAGCGGCCAGAAGCTCATGGCCGGGCTGATCGAGCTGCAGTTCGAGGACAAGGGTGAGCAGATCATTGCCGCCCGCTGGGGCATGGCGAATGTTGTCCTCAAGGACGGCTCGCTGCGCCGCTGGGCCCAGCGCGAGATCCCCCCGCACCACAAGGGCGTCAAGCTCTCCTACGAGGATGCCACCTTCCGCGGGCATCCTGCCGTGGAGGTGAGCGGCTACTTCGCCAACCCCCTGCGCCACATCCAGTCCTTCGCGATGCACGTGGTGGGCAAGCCCTATCCGGAGGCGGTCAAGGGCTGGGTGTGGCACTCGCGGGAGGAGAACCGCATCTACTACGCGGGCGTGCTGGTGGACGAGGACCGGCTGGAACTGGCCGAGCAGGTGGCCCGGCGCATCGCCTGTCCCGACGCGGACGAGAGCGACTCTGAGCGGGAGGAGCCGATCCGATGATGCGTCGCTTCGCGCTGACGACCGCGCTGGTGCTGAGCGCCGCGCCGGCCTGGGCGCAGCAGCCGAGTACGCGCGCGCAGGTGGTTGAGCTGGTGCGACAGAGCCAGGAGATGGCGGACGCGGGCGATCGCGCCGGCGCGTTCGACCGGCTGCTGCAGGCGCTGGAGCTGGACCCGGCCTACCCCAGCATCCACGCGCACCTGGGCTACCTCTACGAGCTGGAGGGGGACACCCTCAAGGCGCTGGCCAGCTACGGGCGGCTGCTCGAGCTGCGGCCCGACGATGAGTACGGGCGCGCGCGCATCACCCACCTGTTCTTCGGCGAGCAGTTCCCCCGGCGCCTGCGGCTGTCGCTGCTGCAGTTCAGCCCGGTCTCGTTCGTGACCGATGAGTGCCGCCTGCGTCTCGCCGGCGGCAACGACCTCCTCCGGCAGATCGCGTGGACGCGCGGCGTCATCTACCCCGAGGCCATGGCCGACCGCGGCGCGCCCATGGAGGTCGAGATCCCCTCCGCCGGCGGGCAGGGCGTGGTGGGCACCGCGCACTTCAACCGTGTCTGCTACGGCTTCACCGCCGTGCCTGAGGGCGATGAGCTGCGCATGACCGCCATGGTCAGCTACCCGTCGCCGTTGCTGAGCGAACGCTCGGCGGACTATTCCGCGCTGGCCGAGCGCCTGGCGCACATCCTGCTGCGTGTGCACTGCTACTCGCGCGCCTGCTACGGCCTGCCGCAGGCCCCGGAGGAGCGCATCGTGCGCGTGTGGATGTGCGAGAGCGGGCCGACCGGCGCCGAGCAGTACGAGGATGATGTCTTCATCTACGACGCGGCACGCGACCGCCGACCCGTGGAGTGGCTGCGTGAGATCGCGCACGAGTGGGGGCACTACGCCCTGCCGCGCATGGGCCGCTTCACCGAGCCCGAGCCGTATGCCAGTGGCGTGCTGGGCGAGGCGATCTTCCTGCAGCGCCTCGCCGAGGAGGCGGGGCTGGTGGTGGGCGAGCGCTGGCCGTCGGAACGCGCGCAGGCGGCGGTGGGCGCGTTGTGGGGCAACGGGCGCGTGGAGCTGGCCGACTACCTGACGCAGATGCGCACCGACACCCTCGACCTGTGGCTCGCGCGCGGGCCGAACTCGGAGCTGGCGGCCGGGCTGGGCGAGGAGTCATTCCGCTACCTGGTGGGCGCGATGCTGTGGGTGGAGGCGGCACACGGGCACGACCTGCTGCGCGCCACGCTGCTCAAGGCGCCCGGCGAGTCGCCGGCGGACTTCTACTACGGCTACCGCCAGGCGCTGTGCGAGGCCGTGGAGGCGGGCGAGGTCACACTCGACGCCGGCGCGCTGGACCTGGGGCGCAGTGAGCTGTCCACGCCGCCGGTCGAGGGCGCGCTGCGGCGCGAGAATGTGGAGCTGGCACCCGGTGACAGGGCGCAGTACCCGGTCTTCCTGCTCGAGGGCCCGGCGGCGGTGCGGGTGATGCCGGGGCTGGGCGCGGCGAAGCTGGACCTCTACGCGGACGACGTGGGCCCACTGCCGCTGACCGGCGATGAGCCGGTGAGCCTGGGCCGCCGCGAGCAGGGCTGGCACACGCTGACGCTGCAGGTTCCCGAGGACGGCGAGCCGGTGACGCTGCAGGCGCTGGTCATCAAGACCGGCGAGCCCACCGTCCCCGCGCCGGGGCTGGAGGAGTAGGGGAGTGCCAAGTGGGAGTGCGCCCTCGTAGCACGATTGAAGGAGCTGGACGTGAGACTTGACGAAGTGCGCGACCTGTGCTACATTACGCCTATATCGAACATAAGTTCGATATTGCAGCGGGGCATCCTGTCGCACAGCGCGGTCCGACAGCTACAGCATGAGTCAGTCGCCAATGCCAACGTGCAGCAGCGCAGAGCACTGCGTACCGTCAGTCTGCCCAATGGCACATCTCGTTCCCTTCATTCCTATGTGAACCTTTACTTCTGTGCGCGGAACCCGATGATGTACTGCTTGCAGTCACGACACTGTGAACTCTGCGTCATCACGGTGTCGCCTGACTCCCTTCACGCAAACGGTGTTGTGATTGCGGACGGCAACGCAGCCGCCAGACTCACTCGCTTCTATGCGTCGCCCGGAGGTCTTGCAGGCATCGACGCGGAACTCGTGTACGCGCGTTCGTGGGATCACGCTGATCCCGTGGAAAAGGACCGGAGGAAGAAGATCAAGTGCGCCGAGGTGCTTGTTCCCGATCGGGTCGTAGTTGGGCTGTTCACCGGGATTGTCGTGTCGAGGGACGAGTCGTCAGAGGTGGTTAGCCGGTTACTTTCGGAGGCAGGGGTGAACTTGCCTGTGGAGGTGAGTCCTGATGTGTTCTTCCACTAGCGGCGAAGGCGGAGCTGTCCGTGTTCTACAGGGCGACCTGTTCAGGTCCGGCGCACAGACTCTCGTCAACACCGTCAACTGTGTGGGAGTCATGGGCAAGGGCATCGCGCTTGAGTTCAAGAAGCGCTTCCCTGACATGTTCGAGGACTATGCTCGCCGTTGTGATGCGGGTGAGGTGCGGCTTGGCCAGCCGTACCTCTACCGCCGGCCGGCGCCGCCGCAGATCGTCGTGTTTCCGACGAAGAGTCACTGGCGCGCGTTCTCGCGCATTGAGGACATCATCGCTGGCCTAGAGTATCTCGTGGACCATGCTGAGGAGTGGGGCGTCAAGTCGATTGCCGTGCCGCCCTTGGGATGCGGGAACGGACAGCTCGACTGGCGCATAGTCGGGCCGACATTGTACCGCTACCTGGCGCAGTTACGCGTGCCGGTGGAGCTTTACGCCCCATGGGATGCCCCCGCGGAGCAACTGAGCCTCGCCTTCTTCCAAGAGAGGACCGCGACCGCGGCTGGCCAGCATGACAGCCTGTGGCCAGGTGTGATCGCGATTGTGGAGGTCCTGCGCCGCCTTGAGGCGGAGCCGCATGCTCACCCCACCGGGCGAATCAAGCTGCAGAAGCTCGCATACTTCGCAACAGCGATGGGGCTCCCGACTGGCCTGACGTTTCGCAGGTCAAGCTACGGTCCGTACTCCGAAGAGCTGAAGGGTACCCTGAGTCGTCTGATCAACAACGGAGTGCTCTGTGAGGAGCGGCGCGGTCGCATGTTCCGAGCACGCCCGGGCGCCACCTATCTCGACGCCAGGGACAGATTCTCGGGCGAGTTGGCTGAATACGAGGGCACTATTGACCAGTTGCACGATCTGTTCGCACGCATGGATACCACTGCGGCTGAGTTGGCTGCAACGGTGCATTTCGCTGCGGAGGAACTCCGACAGGGCCACTACACCCCCACGGAACTTGAGGTACTCAATTCCGTTGTGGAGTGGAAGCAGCGTCGCAAGCCTCCCTTTCAGGAAGCGGAGATTGCGGCGATGATCCGCGAAATGGCGGCCATCGGACATCTTCAGGTACGAGGGAGTGCGGAACTCCCGATAGCAGAGGAGTCGGCACTTGCCGATTGGGCCTGAACTCCCGGGGACCCGAACCTAGCCGGGATCCGCCCCCAGCCCCAGGACGCGGTCGATGTTGCGCCACGCCACGTTCTCCCAGGCCTCGTCGGAGATCTGCCCGCGCAGCGAGCGGAAGTAGTCCGCGTTCGGCGGCTCGTGCTCGGGGTAGGCGAAGTCGGTCCCGAACATCAGCCGGTCGCGGAACTGCTCGATGAAGGCGTTGCCGAACTCCGGATCGCGGCTGATGGCGTTGTGCCCGCTGCCCGCCGACAGGTCCCCCCACAGGTTCTCGTAACGCTCGAACAGCTCCACCAGCCGCCCGGGCTGCACCTTCCCCGGCGGGTAGCTGTTGCGGTTCTCGGGAGTGACGCGCGCGTCAATCTCCGCCCAGAACGGCTGCGAGTGGCCGAAGATAATCAGGTCGGGGAACTCGCGCAGCGTGCGCTCCAGGCGCGGCAGCCCGACCTCGTCGAAGAGGCCGTAGTAGCCGCCCAGCGCCGGCGCGATGTGGATGGTCACCGGCATGCCCTCATCCGCGCAGGCCGCCAGCATATTCCACACCAGCGGGTCGTCGAAGGGCAGATTGCACGTCGTCTCGCCCACGCCCCGGCAGCCCAGCTCGCGGTAGATGCGCAGGAAGCGCCGGAAGTCGCTGTCGGGGGAGTTGCGGTCGCTGCGCGGGTCGAGGCTGCAGAACGGGATCAGCCGGTCGGGGTAGGCCTGGTACATCTCGATGACGTCCTCGGGCGGCACGAAGCGCGCCCGGGCCTCGGGCGCCACGCCCGAGAGCAGCACCGCGCGGTCGATGCCCAGCTCATCGAGCTTGGCGATCAGCTCCTCAACCAGCGCGTAGTCGGTGCCGCCGGCGCGTGGCACGGCCCGTGAGCGCGACGCGTGCGTGTGGCAGTCGATCAGCATGTGAGCGCCTCCTGCGCGTCGGTCGATCAGCCTGTGGCGATCCCCAGATCGAGCAGCCGGTCGAGATTGCGCCAGGCGATCTTCTCCCACGCCTCGTCCGAGATCTGCCCGCGCAGCGAGCGGAAGTAGTCGGGCATGGGCGGCTCGTACTCGGGGAACGAGATGTCGGTGCCGAACAGCATGCGGTCCTGGAAGCGTTCCAGGAAGGCCGTGCCGAACTCCGGATCGCGGCTGATGGCGTTGTGCCCGCTGCCCGCCGACAGGTCGCCCCACAGGTTCTCGTAGCACTCGAGCAGCTCGACCAGCCGGCCGGGTATGACCGGACCGGTCGGGTAGCCGCCGCGCGTCTCGGGCGTCACGTCCGAGCTGATCTCGGCCCAGAACGGCTGCGAGTGCCCCAGGATGGTCAGGTCCGGGAACTCGCGCAGCGTCTTCTCGAGCAGCGGCAGGCCCGGCTCGTCATAGAAGCCGTAGGCCCCGCCGATGGTGGGCGCGATGTGGATGGTCATGGGCAGGCCCGCGTCGGCGATCTGCCGGAACATGTTCCAGCACAGCGGGTCGTCGAAGGGCAGGTTGGGGATGGTCTCGCCCACGCCCTTGCAGCCCATCTCCTTGTAGATGCGCAGAAAGCGCGCGAAGTCCGCCGACGGGCTGTTGGTGTCGAAGCGCGGGTCGAGGTTGCAGAACGGAATGAGCCGGTCCGGGTAGGTCTGCGCCATCTCGACGATGTCCTCGGGCGGGCAGTA
>JALGVA010000162.1 GCA_029820295.1 Candidatus Zipacnadia bacterium | reverse complement strand
ATCGGCAGCCCCGCCCACGGCCCGACGAACTGCTCCCTGGTCAGCATGGCGCGATCCCTCCGGTCAGCGCGGCGCCCCCGGGCGCTCGGTGCGCAGGAAGCAGAGCAAGTTGCGCATGCCCTTCTCCAGCCCCGCGCGATCACGCGCGAAGATAAGCATGCGCGGGTTCGCGCCGCCTTCGTCAACGTGAATGACGTATTCCCCCGCAGCGGGGTAGCGGTCGGTGATGTGCAGGCCGGCGTCCTCCCAGCCCACGGTGTCGCCGATGCGCAGATCGACCACGAAGCTGTCGGGCGACGGGTCGCCGGTACCGGGCCGGACGCCGAAGCGCTCGTCGAGCAGACCGCCCAGCAGCGCGGCGGCCTCAGTGTCCGACGACGGCGCGATGCACAGGCGCACGTCGCCCTCCTCGGCGAGGGTATGCGCGCCGTAGTAGAGCGACGGCCCGAGGCGGCGCACGTGCGGCTGCAGGTCGGCGAGCAGGTCGAGCACGATGGCGCGCGCCCGGTCGGCGGTGGGCACATCGAAGTCCTCGATGCGTTCGACCCAGAGGAGGCGCTCGCGCGTGGTGGCCAGGCGGATAAGCGAGTCCTCCGCGCCGATGGCCTGCGCGAGGCGCGCCCGGGCGGCGGCGACCACGGGGCGCAGGGCCGGGCGGTCGGCGGAGGCGCGGTGGAGGCGCTCGATCCAGCGCCGGGCCAGCGCCACCCACTGCGCGTCGGCGAGCCCGTCGCGCATGGCCTCCCACGCGGGCGACGAGTAGGGGCCGTGGTCGGTGGGGAAGATGACCGCGTCGGTCATGCTCCAGCGGTAATACACGTGCGTGTGATAGCCGTCGAGGCCGGCGGCGGCGGCGAACCAGCCGGGCCTGCGGTTGCGCTCGTAGCTCAGCCAGGTGGCGCCCCAGCCCTGGTACATCCACAGCTCGTCGGTGGGCTCGAAGCTGCCGTCGGCGAGGCGGGCCTGCATGTCCTCCTGCCTGCTGAAGCCGCCCTGGAACATGTCGAAGGTCGGGTTGAGGACAGCCATCTGATCGTGGCTGGCGATGACGTTGTGGAAGGTGCTGAAGGGCCGCCAGCCATGCTCGCGCAGCCACGCCGCCTCCTGCGCCATGCGCGGGAAGTTGGTGGCGGGCTGCTCGTCGAGGTACTTGCACCAGATGTCGCGTGCGGGGTACCCGCGGTCGCGCAGGTAGCGGGCGGCCTCGGCCATCACCCACGCAGGCACGGGTTCGGGCGGCAGCCCGCCGCTGGCGTTGGATGAGAAGCGCACCAGGCCGTGGCGGATGGCCGCGTCGAACATCGGGTCGAGGTACGAGAAATCGAGTGGCGGTGGGTCGGAGAGGTCCGGGTCGCCCGCGGTGAACTCCCGCAGCGTCTCGCCCGTCGTCGCCAGGCGCACCAGGTCCGGATGGCGCGAGTAGCTGAACCAGCCCCAGAAGCCCTGCTCGGTGTCCACCATGTGCTCGCCCAGGTCGCGAGCGTAGCGTTCGAGCACCTCCTCGTTCCACGTGCCCGCCGCCACGTCCAGGCAGCCGGGCAGCCCCATGAGCTGGTGCTCCGCCTCGTGGCTGATGAGGCTCGGGCGCGGCAGGGAGACCGGCCGGACGCGCGCCGCCAGCTCCACCGGCTCGGGCGCACGGCCGCGGGCGCGGACGGTGAGCGTCGCGCGCAGATCGCCGGCGTCGGCGTCGGTGGTGCGCACGCGCACCCAGACCTCGGCCTCCTCGCCGGGGCTCAGGTCGGTCAGCGGCCAGGCGATGAGCTTGCGCCCCACCAGGTCCGACTTGCCCGCCGACTCGTTGCTGACATCGACCGGCTCGACGCCGAAGACCTCGACCTGGCCGTCGGCGAAGTCGTCTGATGACGCGGTGACGACCATGTTCTCCAGCGGCTCAAGCGCGCGGATGCGCAGGCCCACGGATCTGCACTCGCCCCGGCCCATGTCCAGCGCGACGCGCCGCAGGTGCCGCCCGCGCCGGTCCTCGGGCGCGAACTCGTCGAGGTAGACCACGAAGCCGCGCTCGATGTCCTCCGGCGTGGGGCGCACGATGTCCTGCGGCTCGATGCGCTGCCAGCCCGGCACGGGCGTGAGCTGCGCCTGCGCGGGGAACTGCACCTCGCGCACGTACTCGCCGCCGGGCTCGCCGACGACCATCGGCTCCTCCCACGCCGAGACCACCTCCTCGCCGCGCACGATGCGCTGGCTCACGACCCAGGTGCCATCGGCGGCGGGCGTCCAGGGCACGCTCACCTGGGCGGTCTGCGCCTGCGCGATGTCGGGCAGGGGTACGGTCGCGAGCTGCTCGCCGCCCCCGGCGGGCAGGCGGCGCACGGTAGTCTCAAGCACTGCGCCCACGAGCCTCTCGGCGGCGAAGACCGAGGTCTGCAGGGCGGCGTCGGCGCGGCGGGTGTTGACCACGACGCGCTCATCGGCGTGGGAGACGCCGTCCAGGCCGGGGGCGATGTGCCAGAAGATCGAGACCTGCGCCTGCATGCCCGCGGGCAGCGCCTGGAAGACCCACTCGTAGGTCGGGTAGGCGACGGCGTTCTTCCAGTAGTAGAACCAGCGGAAGAGGTCGCTGGAGAACGCTGCGGCCATGGCGCGGTGGGCGGTGGTGCTGACCATGGCGTTCCACGAGCCGACGTCCTGCTTGAACTTGCCGCGCAGCTCCGGGTAGGGGCTCCAGCTCCCGCTGAAGGCCTCGATGCGCCGCACCCCGCGCGACGTCGGGAGGCAGTAGAGGTCCTGCGCGGTCACCTCCCCGCCCGAGGGTGTCAGGAAGTTCTTGGTCATCACATCGTAGTCCGCGAAGTCCTGCTGCGAGAGGTTGGCGAAAAGGTAGTCGATGCGCACCGTGGAGGCGCCGGAGGCGAGTGAGATGGCCTTCTCGATGCGCACGTCCGGGTCCTCGTAGATCAGCCGCACTGTGCCGGGCTCGTCGGCAGGCAGCTCGCAGCGGTACTGCTCGAAGGTGTTGCGCCGGTCGTCGAGGGCGCCGCCGAGGCCGCCGTAGACGGCGTCGGGGCGCAGGTCCCAGTACAGCAGCTCATCGCCGGTGGCCAGGTCGGTCATGTGCCCGATGCGGCCGCCCAGGTCCGGGAAGATGACCAGGCGCAGGTGCTGATTCTGCACCGTCACGACGCGCTCGGCGCCCTCGGTGCCCTCGGTGCGGCTGACCTGGGCGTGCGCGAGGGAGAGACTCAATAGCGCGGCGCAGACGGCGGCAAGCATGCGGGCCATGCGCGTCGCCTCCGGGTGCGGCGTGCGGCGGTGGGGCCATGGGAAGTTGGGCGCAAGCGAGGGGAGCACCTTCCGGCGCTCAGGACAGGTCGTCGGCGCGGCGCTCGGACCGGGCGGCCTCGGCACGGGCGTGCATGGCCTCGCAGCGGCGGCGCAGCGCCTGGTTCATCGCGCGGAAGCCCGCGAGGGTGTTGTCGCCGATGAGCGCCATCGCGCTCGGAACGAGGAGGCCACTGAGCTGCTCGCGCTGGATGAAGCGCACGCGGTGGGCCGCCAGGGGCTCGATGATGAAGGCGTGCTCGCCGTCGAAGAGGTTGGGCAGGCCCAGGCTCCCGCGCCAGCGCAGCTCGCGCTCGGGACGGACGGCGAGCAGTTGCGGGCGCATCACGACCGGGAGCATGCCCTCGGGCTTGAGGGTCACCGCCAGGCGCGCGCCGACCTCGAGGTCGCCGCGGATCGAGACGATGAACGGGTTCCAGTCGGGGTAGCTCGCGAAGTTGGTGAGCCGCCACCACACCTCGGCGGGCGTGGCGACGATCTCGACGCTCTCCTCGACCTCATGGTCGAACACGGGTGTGCGGTCACTCTCCCGCCGGCGCGTTGGTCAGGCGGATGCGGTTGATGCGCGAGCCGTCCTCGCGGGACAGGAAGACGATGGTGTGCGCACCCGCCTCCAGATGGAACACCGGGCCGGTGATCCACAGCCAGCGCTGCATCTCGCCCACGTTGCCGAAGACCTGCGGCTCGGAACCGTCGATGCTCACGAAGAACGAGTTGCCCTTGTCGTCCTCCCACCAGCAGTGGCCCAGCAGCGTGTACTCGCCCGCCTCCGGCACCTCGACCCGCCAGGTGATGCGGCCGGCGTCGTCCTCGGCCGTCCACGGGTCGGGGTTGAAGCGCACGTCGCGCGGCACGCCGATCCACGCGTCGCCGTCGGCGCGCATGGTGGCGAAGGGCTCGGTCATCTCGGCGGTGGTGAGATCGGCCTCGACATCCACCAGCGCGTCCAGCACCCGCGCCGACAGCGGGCGGCGCTGGATCTTCTCCGGCGACTCGACTGCGACGGTCAGGTCGGCCTCCCCCGGCGCGAAGCCCTCGGCGGCGGCGACGGTCAGGCGCACCTGCGCCTGCGCCCCCGGCTCGATGGTCAGCTCGGCGGGTTCGGCGGCTGCGGTCAGGCCCTCGGGCCCGGTCACGCTCACGCGCGCGGTGACCGGCCGGGCGGTGGTGTTGCGCAGCGTCAGCGCGCCGTCCCACGGCTCGTTGGGCGCCAGGATCGGGTCCAGGGCGGGCAGGTCGATCTGCAGCGGCGTGCGCCGCGGCGCCAGGTGGCCGAGGGTGGTGTACACCCACGCCGCCGAGCGCGAGCCGACCCGGGTCATCGACAGCAGCTCATCGGCCAGCCGGCCGAACCACTCGTCGCCGGTGTAGCGGTAGGGGTAGCTCAGCGCGTTGATGCACTGATCGGTGGCGCCGTAGCCCGTCTTGCAGCGCGGCGCCTGCTTGTACCAGAACCGGGCGGGCGGGCCCATCGGCTCGGTGGTGAGCCACTCGCCGATTCCGATGCAGGCGCGCATGGCCCGCTCCTCGCCGGTGGCCTCGTAGAAGCGCCCGAGACCGCGGCCGACGATCCCGTGCATGAACGCGGTCCCGCCCTCGTAGGAGGGCTGCTCGGAGATGGGCACCGAGATCACGCCGCGCACCGGGTCCTGGGTGCGCTCGATCCAGTCGAGGATGGTGTCGCCGGCGTCCCTGAAGCGCTCATCGCCGGTGAGACGGTAGAGCGAGGACAGCGCAACGAGCGTCCAGCCCGGCCCGCGCTCCTGGCCGCCCGCGCCGTAGTGGTTGTTCTCGACTGTCCAGATGTACCACTCGCCCATCTGCCGCGCGGTCTCCTCGGCGCGCACATCGCCGGTCAGCAGCCAGTAGTCCAGCAGCCCTTCGACCCACGAGTGGCCGTTGCTGGCGCCGCGGAGGGCGTGGTCGGGGAACCAGCCCTCCTCCACGATGTGCTTGGTGTTGTGGTGGTGCGGGGCGCCGATGAGATACTCGCGGCCGGGCGCCCAGTGGAAGCAGTCAGTGGCCTCGTAGTGGCGCGCCGCCTGCTCGCCGATCTCGAAGAAGCGCCGGTCACCCGAGCGGAACCACTCCACCAGGAAGCCGTGGTGGTGGTCATACTCCTGGTTGCTCCAGAAAGTGTAGCTGGGCCCGTAGCCCCACTCGAAGGTGTCGTCACCGAAGTTCTCCATGCCGTACTCCGACCGGGCCTCGCGCTTGCTCATATAGCCGTCATACATGCGATCCATCTGCGTCTCGTACTCGGGGAAGAGCCCGCCGTCGGCCGGCGGCATCTCGCCCAGCGCCAGCGTCCCGACCGCGTACTGCGGATCAGGCGCGGCCAGCAGCCGGTCGCGGAAGGCGAGGAAGGCGTCGATTGACTCGGCATCCGCGCCCTCGGGCTCGAAGCCGACCATCAGCTCGTGGGTGATGCCCTCGCCCTGATAGAGCACGAAGGGGCCGTCGCTGAACTGAGTGTGACTGTCCATCGGGATCAGGTCGAGGGCGATGCCGTCGGAGCTGACCTCGACGCCCTTGGGCCACTTCTCCCACCACCAGCGGGTGGTGACGGCGAGCGACGGGCCGTCGGTGAGACGGGCGAAGCCTCGCGTGCGGCCCTGCTGCGCGACGTCGCCACCTGCCTCGACTTCGGCGATGTCGAGTTCGAGCTGGCGCACGGCGGCGCGGTCGCCTGAGGCGGGCTCGTCCTCACCCCAGACGATCGCCCGCGCGCCCTCGCCCGCCCACGGCGTGGGCAGGTTCAGGCGCACGCGGCGGATGCGCTCGGTCTGCGAGTCCTCCTTGTGGGTGAAGACGTAGCTCAGCCGGGTCATGGGCGAGCCCGCGTAGAACTCCTGGACGAGGTCGAACTCGAGCAGCGTGCGGCCGTCCTCGGCGGTGTGCCGGCCGATGCGGCGGATGACTGCGCGCAGCGGCCCGGCCTCGATGACCTGCGCCGAGGTCACTTCCCCCGCGGCGGAGGAGTAGACCGTGTCATCGTCAGCGGTCACCAGCGCGGCCCACGGCTCCTCATTCGCGACCATCTCGGTGCCGTCGAGCACCGCCGAGTCGAAGAGCGTGCCGCGTGTGGTACTGAGCGTCGCCTGCAGCGGCCCGGTGTTGACCACGATGCGCCCGTCCTCCTCGCGCACGGTGAGCGGCCGGTTCAGGAACTGCGCGGGCCGGACCTGCGAGCCGTACTCGACCGTGTACTGCACGCTCTCGCCGGCCGCGACCGTCGCCGGGAAGCTGACCAGCGCGAACATGACCGAGCCGTCGGGCCAGTGGTTGAGCGCGCGCGCCTGCACCGGGACTTCGGCGCCACCTGAGTCCAGGACGCGGATGTTGCGCGCCTCACGCAGCGCCCCGTAGGCGAAGGGCAGCCCCTGGGTGGCGATCTCACCCGAGCGCGCCGCGCCCGCGTGGTCGGTGACGGTCACGGTGAACGAGGCGCGTGTGGCTTCGGGGCCGGGCCGGTAGCACGGGGGCGCGATGGCCACCGGCGGCCGCACCGCCTCGCGCTCGACCAGCTCGCGCGGCAGCAGCGCCAGCTCGGCGACCGCGACTGACTCCTCGTCGCCGCGCGTGGCCGCCAGCGTGATCTCATCGCCCTGGGAGACCTGCGCCGGGCCGACCACCGCCCAGTACCAGCCCCAGTCGTCGGCGGTCATCGTCACCGAGCCGGCGTCGCGCCCGGCGACCTGCAGGCGCACCTCCGACTGCCCCAGGTGCTCGTCCCGCAGGCGCGCGGCCAGGTAGTACTCGCCCGTTGGCCCGAGGTAGCGTCGCGACAGCGTGCCGCTGTCGGCGCCTTCGTCGAGGCGCGCGACGTCCTCATCGAGGATGAATCCGTCGGCGGTCATGGCGCGCGGCGCGATGCTCTGAATGCCCGAGAACAGCTCGACGCCCGCAAAGAACACGTCGGTGGCAAACGGGGCGTCGCCGGAGCCCTGGCGGTCGCGCACCTGCAGGCTCACGGTCACCTCGTCCTTGCCGCGCACCGCGTCGGAGATGTCCACCAGGTAGAAGCGGCGGCTCGCCGGCTCGGGATTGCGCCCCAGCACGTCCATCTCCCAGACCTGCTCGCCATCGACCAGCACCTCGGCGAAGCGCATGTCCGCCTTCTGGTTGTCGAACTCGCCCACGCGCCGGTCGCCCTCGAACTCCAGGTCCTTGCCGCCGCAGTAGTCATCGGACTCGTAGAAGCGCAGCCAGCAGCCGCCGTCGGCCTCGACCGGCACGGTGCGGCTCACCCGCCCGAAGGCCCCGGCCTCGCTGGGCTCGTGCGGGTGCGAGATGGTGAAGACCGCGCGGCGATCGGGCGCGCCGGTGAACTGCCCCTCACCCTCAAAGATCCAGCCCTCCCCATCCAGCGGCCAGGCGCCACCGGCGGTGGCCGCGGGCAGCAGCTCCGAGAGGTCCAGGTGGTAGCTCTCAGGCACGGCGCTCACCGCATCGGTCGGCCAGTCGGGGGCCTGCGCCAGCGCGTAGGCCATCAGGTTCTGCATCATCAGCCTGCCCGCACAATCCTCGCCGTCGGAGTCCTTGAACCAGTGGTACTCCGGGATCATCTGGCACAGGATCATGCGGCCGTCGCCCCAGGGCAGCTCGATGAGCCCGTAGCGTGGCCCCTCACCCGCGGCCGGCGTCTCGTCCCACTCCTGCTCGGCGCCGGTGCTGACCAGCGGCACCCAGCCCTCGCCGAGGTCGCGGAAGGCGCGGTAGATGCTGCCGCCATGCACCTCGGCCAGCACCTCGGGGGTCAGCTCGTTGGGCTCGTGAAAGACGGGGTGGTCGGGCGCGACGATCTCACCGAGGTGGAAGGCCTTGTCATTGCGAACAGGCACCGGCAGCCACCGGTCACCCCCATTCTGGCGCATGCCCAGGAAGACCCCGCCGGTCTGCACGAAGATGAGCAGGCGGCTCGGGTCGCGCATGATCTGCGCGCTGCGGTCCGAGTCCATCGCGCCGACCACCACGTGGTAGCGGAACAGGTTGACCTGGCTGCGGGCGTAGTCGGCCCACGAGGCGCTGTCGCAGGGGATGCCGAGGCCCTCAACGGCCTGCTGAGTGTAACCGCCGCCGATGACCAGCACGCGCGGAGCGTCCTGGGCGTGAGCGACGGAGATGAGGGCGAGGGTGGCGATGATGGCAATGCCATTCAGGCGGAACATGGTCTGACCTCCAGTGGCACGACGTTCCGGCAAGCAGGCAATGGGCACGACAACGGCACAGGCCGGGACGGGGCCCGGCTGCTTCAACGGCTCACTGCGCCTGCTCCGGCTCCAGCGGGCGGCGCGCGTCAATCTGCTCGGGCGTGCAGCCCAGTTCGGCGAGATACTCGAGGTAGCGCGCGTGCAGGCGCTCGGCCTCCGCGATGTGCTCGGCGAGGACGTTGCTCGCCTGGGCCGGGTCCCGCGCGGTGTGATACAGCTCCGGCTCCGCCTCGGCGGCTGCGTGCTGCAGCGTCCACTCGCCATCAGTGATGGCGTGATAGCTGCGCACACCGGGATCGAGCGGGATGCTGCTTGCGGTGACCGCGATCTCCCGCGCGGACGGCCCGGAGCCCGTGAGCGCACGCAGCACCGAGCGACCGTGCGTGTCCTGCGGCGCGTCGAGCCCCAGCACCTCCATGAGCGTGGGCGCGACATCTGCCGGCTGGCACAGCGCGTGGCTGGTCACGCCCGCGGGCAGGTTGGGCGCGCGCATCAGCAGCGGGATGCGCGCGACCTCGTCGTAGAACTGCCAGCCCTTCTCGCGCTCGATGACCGTGTGCTTGCCGATGTAGTCGTGCTCGCCATGATACCAGCCATGGTCGGAGATGAAGGCGATGGCCGTGTTCTCCCACAGCCCCAGGTCCTGCACCTTCTGCAGCAGCCGCCCGATCGCCCGGTCCATCATGGTGATTGAGCCGGCGTAGAGCGCGCGCACGTGGTGCAGCTCGTCTTCGGTCAGGTAGCCGGCGTGGTCGTAGCGCGGGTAGATGACCTCGTCGCCCTCGTAGCCGGGATCGTACATGTCGATGTAGTGGCGCGGCGGCAGCCACGGCTCATGTACGTCGAAGGTGTCAATGAACAGGTAGAAGGGGTCATGCGCGCGGTTGCGCTCCAGCCACTCGCAGGCGGTCGCGAAGGTCTGTGGGGAGGGCCAGTCGCTCTCGGTGCGGCGCGCCAGGTAGTTGCGCGACCACGGCCACACCCAGTTCTCAGGCTGGCGCAGCTTCTCGAGCGCGCAGGGCGGCT
Source organism: Candidatus Zipacnadia bacterium (assembly GCA_029820295.1). Classification (GTDB taxonomy): domain Bacteria; phylum Armatimonadota; class Zipacnadia; order Zipacnadales; family UBA5352; genus JALGVA01. The sequence goes on along the minus strand of JALGVA010000162.1, from coordinate 712 downwards.
CGTACTCGCCCGGGTCGGTGCGCCAGCGATCCGCGATGTGTCCGCGGATCCACTCGATGCCGTGGAAGGCCACGTGGTAGTTCATCCCCGGCGCGGCAAGCTGCGCGTGGTCGGAGATGAACTGAGTGACGTAGCCCTGCTGGCGCAGGCGCTGCTGGAGCGAGACGTTGCCCGGCGCGATCGGCGCCCACCCCGTGGTGTGGAAGACGTAGTTGGAGCACATCAGGTCGTGGCGCATCGGCACCGTCGGGAACGACCCCACGAAGCAGCGGTCGAAGGTCACGCCCTGCGCCGCCAGACCGTCGAGCGCCGGCGACTGCACCCACTCGTTCCCGTAGCAGCCAAGGTAGTCGCGCCGCAGCGTGTCGCACACAATCAGGATCAGGTTCACGCCGGCTCGCCTCCCGGACACCGTCGATGGCGTCCAGAAAGTTTCGACGCGACGAGGCCGTGCCCTTCGCGGACGGTAAGGACGAAGGCAACGGCAACGGCGTGAGGGAGGGGGCTTTCTTGGAAGAAAGCCCCCTCCCCCGACCGCTGCGCGGTCTCCCCTCCCCGAAAGAACTTGAGTCTGCGCCCGAGAGGTTCGGTGACCAGCCGAGACGTCTTCGCGCGCGGGACGGCTCGCGCGAAACCGTGGCGCCGGGGCGCGCCTGTGGCGCACGCCGGTCGCGCCCGGGCTCGCGCCTCGCTGCGCTCGGCACGATGCCCA